>NZ_JBWCCL010000013.1:0-168392 GCF_056279465.1 Peribacillus sp. TE19612
GTCACACCCGTTCCCATTCCGAACACGGCAGTTAAGCTCTTCAGCGCCGATGGTAGTTGGGGGTTTCCCCCTGTGAGAGTAGGACGTCGCCAAGCAGGTTTCATATGGAGGATTAGCTCAGCTGGGAGAGCATCTGCCTTACAAGCAGAGGGTCGGCGGTTCGATCCCGTCATCCTCCACCATTTTACACCTGCCGGTGTAGCTCAACTGGTAGAGCAACTGACTTGTAATCAGTAGGTTGGGGGTTCAAGTCCTCTTGCCGGCACCATTTTTTAAGATAGTACAAGCACGAGCCATTAGCTCAGCTGGTAGAGCATCTGACTTTTAATCAGAGGGTCGAAGGTTCGAATCCTTCATGGCTCACCATTTATATGCGGGTGTGGCGGAATTGGCAGACGCACCAGACTTAGGATCTGGCGCCGCAAGGCGTGGGGGTTCAAGTCCCTTCACCCGCATCTTTCATGCGGAAGTAGTTCAGTGGTAGAATACAACCTTGCCAAGGTTGGGGTCGCGGGTTCGAATCCCGTCTTCCGCTCCACTTTTCGTATGTGCCGGGGTGGCGGAACTGGCAGACGCACAGGACTTAAAATCCTGCGGTAGGTGACTACCGTACCGGTTCGATTCCGGTCCTCGGCACCATCATAAATATGCGCCCGTAGCTCAATTGGATAGAGCATCTGACTACGAATCAGAAGGTTGTAGGTTCGACTCCCGCCGGGCGCACCATGTTTTTATTGCGGGAAGTAGCTCAGCTTGGTAGAGCACTTGGTTTGGGACCAAGGGGTCGCAGGTTCGAATCCTGTCTTCCCGACCACGTGATTTTTAATGAATGGGGCCTTAGCTCAGCTGGGAGAGCGCCTGCCTTGCACGCAGGAGGTCAGCGGTTCGATCCCGCTAGGCTCCACCATTTTTCAATCAGAAACTTATATTATATTGGCGGTGTAGCTCAGCTGGCTAGAGCGTACGGTTCATACCCGTGAGGTCGGGGGTTCGATCCCCTCCGCCGCTACCAATAAATATAAGGACCTTTAGCTCAGCTGGTTAGAGCAGACGGCTCATAACCGTCCGGTCGTAGGTTCGAGTCCTACAAGGTCCACCATATTCATTTTTTTAAGCCGTGGAGGTATACCCAAGTTCGGCTGAAGGGATCGGTCTTGAAAACCGACAGGGGAGTCAAATCCCGCGGGGGTTCGAATCCCTCTACCTCCTCCATTTTTTCTAAAAGCAGCAAGTTGTTTTAAAACAACCTTACATAAAGGATGCGGACGAAACAATATTCACGAAAGCTTGATGCTAATCGTTTCATTATTACCGTCGCGGGGTGGAGCAGTCCGGTAGCTCGTCGGGCTCATAACCCGAAGGTCGCAGGTTCAAATCCTGTCCCCGCAATTATTAGGTCCCGTGGTGTAGCGGTTAACATGCCTGCCTGTCACGCAGGAGATCGCGGGTTCGATTCCCGTCGGGACCGCCATTATTTAAATTGAATACATATGTGGCTCAGTAGCTCAGTCGGTAGAGCAAAGGACTGAAAATCCTTGTGTCGGCGGTTCGATTCCGTCCTGAGCCACCATATCTTACAAAATTACGGCGATTGTGGCGAAGTGGTTAACGCACCTGATTGTGGTTCAGGCATTCGTGGGTTCGATTCCCATCAGTCGCCCCATTTCGCGGGTGTAGTTTAGTGGTAAAACCTCAGCCTTCCAAGCTGATGATGAGGGTTCGATTCCCTTCACCCGCTCCAAATATGGGCCTATAGCTCAGCTGGTTAGAGCGCACGCCTGATAAGCGTGAGGTCGATGGTTCGAGTCCATTTAGGCCCACCATATTCATATTGTTCCGCAGTAGCTCAGTGGTAGAGCATTCGGCTGTTAACCGAACGGTCGTAGGTTCGAGTCCTACCTGCGGAGCCATGGGGAAGTACTCAAGAGGCTGAAGAGGCGCCCCTGCTAAGGGTGTAGGTCGCGCGAGCGGCGCGAGGGTTCAAATCCCTCCTTCTCCGCCAGTTGGCCCGTTGGTCAAGCGGTTAAGACACCGCCCTTTCACGGCGGTAACACGGGTTCGAATCCCGTACGGGTCATAACAAAAAAGGAAGCATACATTCATGTATGCTTCTTTTTTTCATTTATTTTCCTTGATATAACCATCTTTTTGTTTATAGGGAATGTCTCCAAGTTGGGATTCTATATTTTCTTCTTTCAGGGTATCTTCATATTCCTTTTGCTTTTTGTTCGGTATATCCACTCTCGTTTTTCCTTCGATATCATTTGCGGCAAATCCTTCATAGTCTTCAGGAAATCCATCCGTTTCATCCTCGTTTTTATAAAGATCATTGTAATTGTCATGATCGCCGGTATAATCAGATGGCGTTTCTGATGTACCGAATTTGGCCACTTCACCAAAGCTATCTTCTTTAGCCGCCATTTCGATTCCATGACGATTTTCAAAATGATCACCCTTGGATGGAATCAGTATATCCTCTTCCACTGGCCTGTCTTGTGAAAGCGTTCGTTCTGGGGCATGCTCGACACAGTAGAGGGTGCTTGGGATCGCTTCAAGCCTCTCGATGGGGATTTCCTTATTGCAGGTTTTACATTGGCCATACGATCCTTCTTCCATGGCTTTCAAAGCTTCATCTATTTTCTCCATTTCGGATTGTGCATGCTCATCGAGTGCTTGATTCCGTTCCATCTCGAATAATTCGGTCCCTAGGTCAGCAGGATGATTATCATAGGATGATAATTCACCTACGGATTCCGTCTGGCTTTTATCCAGAACGGATTGTTCATCATTTTGAATTCTATTACATAGCTCATTTTTTTCCTGAAGCAGTTCTTTTTTGAATTTTTGCGTTTGTTGTTTCGTTGCCATATCCAATTCACTCCTTCTAAAGTCCAAATCTCTTTTTATATTGGTAAGGTGGTTGTATTATCTATTACCCGAATCGGAGTATAGGAAAACAATATGGAACGGAAGATAGAAAAAAGGACTGAGCGGATGGGCTCAGTCCCCGGAGATTATATAAGATAGCTGATGAATAATCCAATGGCCATGAGTAAGCCAAAGAAGGTGTTCGTTTGGGCAGTGGCTTTCATTGCCGGCACCATCGTGATCGGCTGTGTTTTACCTACGAAGCCTTTTATTGCGGCCATGGCCTTCGGTATGCTAAGGAAGGCCAGGAGAATCCAAGCCGTAACGCTTCCGGTAAGAACGAGTCCAACAAGCCATAGATAAGAGAAAGCGAACATGATTGCCATGAATGTCAGGGCGTTTTTCCTGCCCATCACGACTGGCATCGTTTTGCGGCCATGTGCCTTATCCCCATCATGATCACGGAGGTTATTGGATAAGTTGATCAGCCCTACCAGTATCCCACTTGGAATGGCAATTAAGATGGCTATTGAAGAAACATCACCGGTTTGAATGAAAAAGGCGATCAGGATTATCAAAAAGCCCATGAACAATCCAGAAAAAAGTTCCCCGAACGGTGTATATGAAATGGGCAGGGGACCGCCTGTATAAAGATAGCCGACAAGCATGCAAACGAGGCCTACTGCAGCAAGCCACCAAGACGATGCGGCACAGATATAGATTCCAATGATCAAGGCGATGGCATACATGCCAAGGGCCAAGTTCATGATTAGTCTGGGGGTCATCCCATGACGGACGATCCCTCCACCGATGCCTACGGATTCCTCCGTATCCAGGCCTCTCTTGAAATCATAGTATTCATTGAATAAATTGGTTGCAGCTTGAATCAGGATACTTGCAATCATCATGGCAGCGAATAGTAACCAATTCACTCCATCTTCCAAAAGTGCAATCACAGTTCCAAGTAAGACTGGGACAAAAGCTGCGGTTAGTGTATGTGGACGAATTAACTCCCACCAAATCTTCCAGGTCCGTTTAAGGGGAAGTCCGTCGTATTCTGTTTGCATTATTTCTCTCCTCAAAATCATTATTGGTTCTCTCGAAATTATAACAAATATTGAAATGTTGCACAAAAGGTTATCCTAATAAATGCAGGAAAAGTGGGTAAGGGTGATAATTGAAATTCATGGGTGATGCATTTCCAAAATCAAGGGTAATTCTCTACATTCGCTAAGATTCATATAATAAGGAAAAAAGCAGGGGGGAATCGTTCGGTAAAGGGGCGTTTTATTGACATGAGGTTCAAGGGAGGTGTATCTTTAAATAGGTTAAATAGCTTTTAAAATGTACATTTGGGGGGATTTTTTTGGCTATCTCAGAGGAAACTGAACAGTTTCAGGGACTGGCTTCAGCTATACAAAAGGCGAAGGACTTGAATGATCAAGTTCTATTCAGTCATATTAAGAAGATTAAATGCAACAACCCCCTTTCATTTTATCAAGCTGGAAGAGAACGGTATGCGGGTGAACGCTTTTTCTGGGAGGACCCTGCAAAGGAAATAACCATCACCGGTTTAGGCAATGTTAAGAAACTCAAAGCGGCATCAAATGCCGAACGTTATAGAGAAGTCGAAAAGAGCTGGATCAAACTGCAGAATGATGCTGTCAAAACAGGAGTGACCGATGTAGAAGCGACAGGTCCTTTACTGTTTGGGGGCTTTTCTTTTGATTATGAAAATGACAGTACGCTCCTTTGGAATCAGTTCGGGGACAACCTGTTTTATATACCTGCCTTCATGCTTTCAATAGTGGGGAAACAAGCTTACTTAACGACAAACTTACTTTGTTCGCCTGATGATTCAGAAAAACTCTTCATAGATATGATAAATGAACGGGAAGCTTTCCTCTTCGAAAGCTTGGATGGCAATGGATTGGGTGCAAATTCCCTTGTTATGCAGAGGGAGGTCGAACCTGAGGAATGGAAGAGGACGGTCGCAGAGGCTGTTCAGGAAATCAAGACGACAGATCTCGACAAGATTGTTTTGGCAAGGGAGCTTCGACTTGGTTTTGAACGTTCCATCGATTCAGGGAAAGTGCTTGAACAATTGATTGCTGAGCAGCCATTGAGTTATATTTTCAGTTTGGAGGCTGGTGGTGACTGTTTTGTCGGTGCCACTCCCGAACGTTTGATTAAGAAACAGGGAAATGAAGTTTTTTCTACCTGCCTTGCCGGATCGATGCGGCGAGGGAAAGATGAGCAAGAAGATGTTTGTCTTGGTGAAGAATTGCTTCATGACCAAAAGAATTTACAAGAGCATCAATATGTCGTGTCAATGATATCCAATGCTTTTGATTCTGTATGCGAAAAGGTGATGGTCCCGGCCGGACCCACACTTATGAAAAACCGTCATATCCAGCATTTGTACACACCGGTTCGCGGTATATCCAAGGAAGGTGTCACGATTTTTGAATTCGTCGAGAACCTCCACCCCACACCTGCCATGGGAGGACTTCCAAAAGAAAAGGCTGTTGTCAGAATTCGGGAATTGGAAGGTCTGGAACGCGGGTTTTATGCGGGTCCTTTAGGCTGGGTGGATACGTATGGGAACGGGGAATTCGCTGTAGGGATACGTTCTGCCCTGATACAGAACAATGAGGCATCGCTCTTTGCCGGATGCGGAGTAGTGGAAGAATCGACACCCGAAAGTGAATTCCGGGAAACGGGGATTAAATTCAATCCGATGTTAAGTGCTTTAGGAGGAAATCTTAATGAATGACCGAGATGCATTGACAGCGTATGCTGCTTCATTCGTCGATGAGCTGGCACAAAATGAGGTGAAGCATGTGGTGGTGAGCCCAGGTTCACGATCCACGCCCCTGGCTTTGCTGCTAGTGGAACATCCTGATATCGAAATTCATATTAATGTGGATGAGCGTTCGGCTGCTTTTTTTGCCCTTGGTTTGGCTAAGGCCTTAAAAGAACCTGTCGGACTTCTTTGTACGTCCGGTACAGCCGCTGCAAACTATTATCCAGCCGTCATCGAGGCTTTCTATTCAAGAGTGCCGCTTATTGTACTTACCGCTGACCGTCCGCATGAATTGCGTGATGTTGGAGCCCCGCAGGCGATCGATCAAATACACCTCTACGGGAGACATGTAAAATGGTTTGTCGAAATGGCACTTCCTGAAAGCACGGATGGGATGATGCGGTATGCGAGAACGGTCGGTGCAAGGGCAGTGGCTACAGCGGCAGCTGAACCGGCAGGGCCTGTACATTTGAATTTCCCGCTTCGAGAACCATTGATTCCGGACCTGGACCAAGCAAAGGAGTACCGGCAAAATAAATGGAAGCCTGCAGTGTTGATTGACAGTGGAGAACGGTCATTGTCCGCATCACAATTAGAAGCGGTTGCAACTACATTGTCAAAAGCTAAGCAAGGTATCATTGTATGTGGCGAATTACCGCATCCAGAGATGAAGGAAGCCATTGTCGCATTAGCCAAAAAACTTGCTTTTCCGGTACTGGCTGATCCCCTTTCACAGTTAAGGAGCGGAAGTCATGATAAAGCCGTCATCATTGATGCGTACGATACGTTTCTGCGCGATGAAACGGCAAAAGCGGCGTTCAGGCCGGAAGTGATCTTGCGATTCGGGGCAATGCCTGTTTCTAAACCGTTATTGTTATTCATGAAAAAACAAAAACAGGCGATTACTTTGGTCGTCGATGGCGGAGCAGGCTGGCGCGAACCAGCCGGTTTGGCAACGAATATGATTTACAGCGAAGAGAAAGATTTTTGTCTGCGAATAGCTGAAGGTATTACTTCTTCCCCTGATGATGAATGGCTTCGCTTATGGCAAACCGTCAACGGAGCGACGAAGGATGCCTTAGCCTCCGTCAGGGATGAAGCGGAGTTAGGCGAAGGTAAGCTGTTCGCCTTGCTTGCTGATATGATGCCATTGGAGTCGACGTTATTTGTCGGGAATAGTATGCCTATACGTGATTTGGATACTTTCTTTTTGAATAATGAAAAAGGAATCCAAACCATTGCCAATCGCGGGGCGAATGGCATCGATGGTGTCGTTTCCACTGCACTTGGCGTGAGCACGGTATCGAAAAATACAGTGCTGGCAATCGGGGATTTAAGCTTTTTCCATGATATGAATGGCTTGCTTGCAGCAAAACTTCAAAAACAAAATATCACGATTTTGCTGGTTAATAATGATGGCGGCGGCATTTTTTCCTTCTTGCCACAGGCGAATGAGAGAGAACATTTCGAAACGCTATTCGGCACGCCTCATGGGCTTGATTTTTCACATACTGCCCAGCTTTATGGCGGTAAATACAACAAGGTGCAAAATTGGGATGAGTTCGAGAAGGTATTTACAGAGTCGTTCGAAATTCAAGGTCTGAAAATCATCGAAGTACCGACAGAAAGAGAGTCCAATCTACAAAAGCATCGAAATTTGTGGAGCTTTGTTTCCCAGGAAATAAAAATGGTGTTAGACAGGGAAATATCATGAATATTGTCAGCAAGGATGTCAATTATGCTGTTGAAATAACGGGAAATGGGGATCCTCTTGTACTATTGCATGGATTTACGGGAAATCGGGATACATGGAAATTTCTCATCCCGCTACTGAGTGACAGGTATACGCTGATCATGGTCGACATCATCGGACATGGCATGTCTGCGTCACCAGCCGATCATCGAAGGTATGAGCTGGAAAATGTGGCTAAGGATATCAAGTATATTTTGGATGTGTTACATTTCCCGAAAGCCCATATCCTTGGATACTCGATGGGCGGAAGGCTCGGATTGGGATTTGCCTGTTTGTATCCTGAATATGTTGATACATTGATACTGGAGAGTGCTTCACCAGGTCTTTTAACAGAAGAGGAACGGGAAATCCGAAGGGGAAATGATCGGAAGCTTGCCGAACGGATTCTTGCAAATGGCATGGAAGCGTTTGTGGATCAATGGGAAAACATCCCCCTGTTTGAAAGCCAAAAACGGTTGTCGGCCAAAACCAGATCGGCCATTCGGGAGCAGCGGCTGGCAAATGACCCTGCCGGCCTTTCCAATAGCCTTCTAGGCATGGGGACCGGCAGCCAGGCTTCTTACTGGGAACAACTGCAAAACCTTGATTTCCCGGTGCTCCTTGTAACCGGTGAACTTGACCATAAGTTTTGTCGAATAGCGGACTCGATGAAAAAAAAGCTGAAGCGCGCCGAATGGAAAATAATAAATGATGCGGGACATGCGATTCATGTGGAAGTTGGAGAAAAGTTTGGTAAAATAATAAGTGAGTTTTTAAAGCGAAATAGAAGGAGGAATTAAGGTGACGATTCAATGGGAAACAATACGTGAATATGATGAGATTTTGTATGAAAAATATAACGGGATTGCGAAAGTGTCCATCAATCGACCGCATGTACATAATGCATTCACGCCAAAAACGACTGCTGAAATGATTGATGCATTCGCAAGGGCGCGTGATGATTCCAGCATTGGTGTCATTATTTTAACAGGTGTAGGCGGCAAAGCATTCTGTTCAGGCGGAGACCAAAAAGTACGCGGAAATGGCGGATATGTGGGTGAAGATAACATTCCGCGTCTAAATGTTCTTGATTTGCAACGTTTGATCCGCGTCATTCCAAAACCAGTCGTAGCCATGGTGGCAGGATATGCAATTGGCGGAGGTAATGTCTTGAACGTGGTATGTGACTTGACGATTGCTGCTGACAATGCAATTTTCGGACAAACTGGACCAAATGTAGGAAGCTTTGATGCTGGTTATGGTTCTGGCTACCTTGCACGTATCGTGGGTCATAAAAAGGCGCGTGAAATCTGGTACCTATGCCGTCAATACAATGCACAGGAAGCATTGGATATGGGATTGGTCAACACGGTCGTGCCTTTAGACCAATTAGAAGCGGAAACGGTTAAATGGTGTGAAGAAATGCTTGAGAAGAGCCCGACTGCACTTCGTTTCTTGAAAGCGGCAATGAACGCTGATACGGATGGCCTTGCAGGTCTTCAGCAATTGGCTGGTGACGCTACACTTTTATACTATACAACAGAAGAAGCAAAAGAAGGCCGCGATGCATTCAAAGAAAAACGCACTCCGGACTTTGGGCAATTCCCTCGTTTCCCTTAATGAAACGCGTGAATCGATGAGACTGACAGCTTGGCGAAAAATCGCCGGGCTGTTTTCTATATCAAAAAGGAAGAGGGGAAGCAGCAATGGCAGAAGAAAAGTTGCCGAACTGGCTGAAAAATCGGGCGCATCTTTCACCGGATCGCCCGGCAATTGAGTTTGAAGGTCATACGTATAGCTTTCTTGAACTGTATACTTTATCGGAGAAGATGGCTGGAAGGCTTTCAAGCATTGGTCTGGGCGCTGGCGATTCATGCGCGGTTTTGCTCCGTAACCATATTGATGGTGTTGTCGTTATCCATGCACTATTTCATCTCGGTGTGAAGATTGTGATGCTGAATAATAAGCTAACGGCAAAAGAGCTGTCCTGGCAGATCGAGGACAGCAAAACTGCCTATCTGGTTTCGGAAGGGTCCTTCTCTGGCAAACTAGCTGATATTGGTGAGATACTCCCAGATTTGAAGCTTCACTTAATGGAAGAATTGCCGGATGAAGGCACAGCAGGGATACTTCAAGAGTTTTACCTTGAGGATACCGCTACGATCATGTATACATCTGGTACGACAGGAAATCCAAAAGGGGTCATCCAAACATTCAGCAACCATTGGTGGAGTGCCGTTGGGTCTGTTCTGAACCTTGGATTGCATGAAGAGGATTCTTGGTATTGTGCGGTTCCGATCTTTCATATTAGCGGTTTATCCATCTTGATGAAAAATGTGATTTATGGCATGAAAGTCGTTTTGGCGGAACGTTTCGATGAACGGGAAGCAAACCGGAGCATCCAGGAAAATGGCGTGACGATCATTTCGGTCGTGACCGCGATGCTGAATAGGATGGTGCAGGATATGAAGGAAACAAGCTATCCAAAAACCTTCCGCTGTTTCCTGTTGGGCGGCGGCCCTGCACCCGTCCATTTGCTTGAGGTATGTAAGGAGAAAGGGATTCCCGTCTATCAAACATATGGGATGACCGAAACGTCTTCACAGATTGTGACGCTGGCACCGGAATATAGCATGGCAAAAATCGGCTCTGCGGGAAAGCCTTTGTTTCCTTCGCAGTTACGGATTGAGAAAGACGGCACGATGTGTGAACCGGGTGCAGTGGGGGAAATCGTGGTTTCAGGTCCGAATGTGACGAAAGGCTATTTTAATCGGATGGATGCTACACAGCAGGCCATTACCGATGGATGGCTTTATACTGGGGACCTTGGTTATCTCGATAAGGAAGGTTTTTTATATGTGCTTGACCGACGCTCGGATTTAATCATTTCCGGCGGTGAAAATGTCTACCCGGCCGAGATTGAAAATGTCCTTAGTACGCACCCCGATGTGTTCGAAGCGGGAGTGACGGGGACAGAAGATGAAAAATGGGGACAGATCCCGCTTGCTTTTGTTGTCCTGCATCAAGGTGCAGAGCTAGGTGAGAGCGAACTGCTCGAATATTGCAAGGAGTATTTGGCATCCTATAAGATTCCCCGGAACGTGATATTTTGTAAGGAGCTTCCCCGGAACGGAGCAAGCAAGCTTCTTAGACGGGAACTGAAGAAGGAGATGGGGGAATGGCAATGATGTTATCCTCCATTTCCCTAAAGCTCATTAAGGCCCCCTTAAAGCGGCCATTCAAGACGCATCTCGGAACGGTAAGCGACCGGGAAGTGATAATTGTCGAAGCCATGGATGAAGACGGATTGATTGGATACGGGGAAGCTGTGCCTTTTACAAGTCCTTGGTATACCGAGGAAACGACCAAAACATGCTTGCATATGTTGGATGACTTCTTAATCCCGCTGACATTGGTCAGTCAGATCAGGCATCCTGATGAACTGCCGAACTTATGGAGCGGAATCAGGCGGAATGCAATGGCGAAGTCGGCTTTAGAGCAGGCAATCCTCGATTTGTATGCGAAGCAGAAAGGAGTCTACCTTGGACGGCTGTTTGGCGGCGAGCGAAGTGAAGTGGCCGCTGGCGTAGTCATTGCATCGAATGATATAGAAGATGCAATGCGCCAGATCGAGGATTTTTCCGGATCCGGTTATCAGCGATATAAAATAAAAATAAATCCTCAAAATGATCTGGAGTTTTTAGCGGAAATACGTCGGGCTTATCCCGATATCCCGCTAATGGCAGATGCCAATTCAGCGTACACTCTTGATGACATCCCGCATCTGCAGAAGCTTGATGACTTTAAGCTGATGATGATTGAGCAGCCTCTGGGGCATGACGACATTGTGGAACATTCATTTTTGCAGAAACAGCTGCAGACACCCATTTGCCTTGATGAAAGCATAAATTCATTTCATGATGCCAAAAGTGCACTATCGCTCCAGAGCTGTGGGGTCATCAACATTAAGATGGCTAAAGTCGGCGGCTGGATGGAAGCGGTAAGAATCCATGATCTATGCCTGGGAAATGATGTGCCCGTTTGGTGCGGCGGTATGATTGAATTTGGCATTTCACGTGCACATAATATTGCACTTGCCACATTAAAGGGGTTCACGATTCCCGGGGATATTTCATCTTCATCCCGTTATTGGGATGGAGATATAATCGATCCTGAAGTCATCGTCGAAAATGGCATGATCCAAGTTCCCGATAAAGCTGGAATCGGTTTTGCCATCAATGAAAAGCGGCTAAAGGAATTGACTACATATAGTAAACTGTACAAGTGAAACATCAAAGGAGGTGCACGGCCCACCTCTTTTGATCAAATATAGTTCTATCTCCTTTTACTCCCACGATCTATGTAACTTACCCAATTAGTACTTTATTGGACGGAAACCCCACCCTTTTGGAACATGATTTTAATAGGATACTAACAGTCGGCGGAAAGTGTACGGCTGACTGAAATCAACCTGAACATTTTTTATTTGTCTGCAGATTTTTTGGAAAAACCATTTAAATGGCCCGATAAACCATAATTTTTTCGTAAAATGGGGTTTTGTCTATTTTTCCTTTATTGGATTATTTTGTATAATGAATGAAAAGAAGGGCACCAAAGGGAAAAGGAGGGGAGAGTGTATGAAAAAACCGTACCTTATTGCGGAAATTCTACTAAGAAGGGGCATGCCTGACTATGTCATAAAAGAAGTGACGGCATTGAAGGAGTGCGAGCTGTTTCTTTTGAAGAGAAAGTGGGGCCTATATGACCGGAAGACAGGTGCGTAAAGATTAAAGTAAAAAGGGAACCGTTCGAGCAGGTCCCCATGCGTTTAAGGTTTTTTTAGCCGGTACCTATTGACTGGACGGCCTATGCTGCCATATTGTACGTCAAGCTGAAGGACTTCTTCGCCATGCAAGTATTCAAGATAGCGCCTAGCTGTAACTCTGGCGATTCCAATCCCATCAGCCACTTCTTCTGCAGATAGTGACCCAGGCTGAGTCTTTATGAACTTCGTCACTTGCTCAAGAGTCGCGCCATTCAATCCTTTCGGAACATCATATTTCGGACTCGCTTCAGAATGTGTCTTATTTTGAAAGAGGATTCGGTCGAGCTGATTTTGGGAAATTTGATGATCAGGTTCAACCTCCATCCGAAAAGCATAGTATTGTTCCAGCGTATGTTTTAGCCTATCGAATTTAAATGGCTTGATTAAATAGTCAAAAGCCCCGTTCTGTATCATTTTTCGAATCGTTTTCTGATCATTTGCCGCTGAAATGATGATGACATCCACGTCAAGTTGCTCTTTTCTAATTTGATAAAGTGTATCAACCCCGTTTAAAGATGGCATGAAGATATCCAAAATGACAAGGTCGGGTTTAGACTGCCTGATTTTTTCCAGACCTTCAAGCCCATTTGAAGCTGTATCAACGACTTTAAAGGCAGGCAGGCGCTCGATGAACTGTTTGTTGACCTCTTGGACCATTGGGTCATCTTCAATTAATAGTACACGAATTTCATTAGTCATTTTGGTTCTCCTCTATATCATGCATCGGAAAAGAAAGAAAAAAGCTTGTTCCCTCATTAGGGCGTGTCGTGAATTTCATTTCGCCGTTCGCTTTTTTTACAATTTGGTCTATTAGATAAAGACCAATTCCTGATCCTTCTGCACCTTTTGTTGTAAAACCATACTCGAATATATCTTTATGAATGTCCTCGGGAATGCCGGGTCCATTATCCTCAAGCACGATTTGACAATGACGTTCATCCTGGTAGATGGATAGATAAACCTGTTTTGTTTCCTCTGAACAATGCTTTAGAGCTGCGAATGAGTTTTCAATCAGGTTTCCGATTATCAAAACAAAATCGTGATGATCCAAACCAGCGGGGAAACGGTCCAATTTTGTGTGTTTGTCCATGATGAGCTCGATCCCGAGTTCCCGTCCCAAGGAGATCTTACTTAATATCAGCCCCACTAAATTATCATCGTGAATGTGCTTCGTCAAAAACCTGGTCAATTCCTCTTGTTCTTCCGTGATCTGAAAAATGTAATGCAGCGCTTCGTCAAGATTACCTAGCTGGATCAATCCTGCTATCGTATGAAGTTTGTTCATATGTTCATGGTTTTGAACGCGCAGGGCTTCCACGAATGCTTTGACACTAGTCAACTCTTCAGCTAGCTTCGTCACATCGGTGCGATCCTGGAAAATGGCCACGGCACCGATCGTTTTATCCGCAATCTTTATCGGTACCCGGTTGCTTACAATATTCCTGTTTTGAACGGAGATTTCCTGATTGAAGATGGGAGATGTCCGATCAAGCACTTCCGGGAGACGGGTATCATGTATGATATCATTGATATTCTTGCCTATGACCGCACCTTCGATCTTGAATATCTGCTTAGCCTTTTCATTGAAAATCGTGATGGCCTGATTATTATCTATGGCGATGACCCCTTCATGCATGGCATTGAAAGCGGCTGTCCTTTCAACCAACATCCGTGAAATTTCATGGGGTTCCAGTTGGAAGGTTTCTTTTTTTATCCTTTTTGCCATGAGCCAAGAGCCGCAAACACCGAATAGAAGGGTAAGGACCAGGATAATCGCGATTTCGCCTTTCAGGTCCTTTATTAATTCCGGTATCGTAGGCAAGATATTCCCGACCAGCACGACGCCGATTTGCTCTCTATCTCCATCGAGGATCGGGACAAAGGCGCGGATTGAAATGCCAAGTTCGCCAGCAGCCTTTGAAAGGTATTCGTGTTCAGCGAACGCAGCGCTTTCATCACTGCTGCTAGACGGGGTCCCCAATTGACTGAACACCGGGTGGGAATAGCGTATATGCTGATTGTTGAGTACAACTATATAATCCGCTTGATGGATTTTCCTTAAGTTTTCAATAATCGGATTAAGCTGCGTCCATCCTTCAGGCTCACGGACCAATTTCTGTACTTCAGGGAGTTCGGCAATGGTATGGGCTGTGATCATGGATCGTTTGCCGATTTCATCTTCCCTGACCGAAACGATATTTCCGAATATAAAAATCCCGCCTATTAGTATCGAAAAAGCGACGATTACGAATGATAGCAGGGTGATTTTAATTTGAATGGGCATATGAAAGGATTTATCCATTGGTTTTCCTCCATTACTTCTATACTTAATAGTAACAGAATTTCTATCACTTTTCGCTATTTTTCGCGCAGTGTATTACGACAGTAAAAAGCTGTGATAGAATAGTGATAATGTGAAGTGAGCGGTGAGGAGTTGTCGGTATGCGTGCATTATGGGGGTATTTCTTATTAATTGGCTTGGGGCTGTTGATAGCCGTGTATATATCGTTTCAATCGTTCTTTACAAGCTTCGGTTTCAATTTGCCGAAGGATGAGGAGCAGGTCGGGATGAAGGGTCAAATCGTGATTAAGTTCAGTCATGTCGTTGCCGAAAATACACCTAAAGGGCTAGCTGCGAACCGATTTGCCCAACTTGTCGATGAATATACAGACCATCGTGTCAAAATAGAAGTTTATCCTAATCAGTCATTATATAGTGATCAGGAAGAAATTGAGGCATTACAAGAAAACAAGGTGCAGATGATTGCACCGACTGCATCTAAAATTACGAGCTTATCAAAGAAATGGATGCTATTGGACCTCCCTTACGTCTTTCCAACGGACGCTGCCTTGCAGGAAGCGTTGAATGGGGAAGTGGGGGAAGAGCTGCTTAAGCAGCTGAATATAATCGATATCGAAGGACTCGCATTTTGGTCGAATAACTATAAACAGATTACAAGCAGTAAACCGATACGGCATCCAAGTGATTTTGCAGGAAAGCATTTCAGAATCATGCCAAGTGCAGTCCTGGAAAGCCAATTCAAGCATTTTGGTGCCACAACTTCTGTCCTGGAGTTTAATGAAACGTTCAAAAGCCTTGAGATCAACGAAACGGACAGCCAGGAAAATACGATTTCGAATATCTATTCCAAGAAATTATATGAAGTGCAAAAATATTTAACGATCAGTGATCATGGCTATTTAGGGTATGTAGTCATGATAAACGAGCAGTTTTGGAACAAACTCCCGTTGGATATTCAGCAGCAAATCCAACGGGCGATGGATGATACAACGAAATGGCTATGGATCAAATCAAATGAATTGAATCAGGAACAGCTAAGGGAAATCCAGCAAAAATCGAATATCGACATCTATACACTGTCAGATGAAGAAAAGAAAGAATGGATGGATGAGATGACCGTCATCTATCCGGAATTCGAATCCACGATTGGAACCGAATTGATGACGAAAATGGAAAAGATCCGTGAGAAGTACTTAAAGGAATAACTAACGTAAGGGAATCCCATTGAAAGGGGTTCCCTTCTTCTTTATCGTTCCCGATAGAATGACTCTTCTGGATTTTGTAAAAAATCAATCATCTCTTCATAATCATATGTTTTTAAAACTAAACCATTTTCATCAAACACGATGAATGCAGGTTCTTTCTTTAAATCAAGTTTTGGATATTGCTCATTCAATGACTTGTAAGATGCTTCATTTGTAATTGGGCCCACATTGGTTATATTACTCTCTTTTAGTAAATCAAATGTAATTTCTTTACCAACTGTATGGAGCGAATACGTATGACCCTCACTAGGCAAAAGATTCGAATGAATTCTAGCGTAATCATCTTTTTCATCCGTGCAAGCAACTAGCATCGATAGGAGTAGAAACGTTAAACTTCCATTTATGATCTTTTTCATATTTTCCCCTCTCTAAGCTTACATTTAATTATTCCATAAATTGTAATGATTAAAGCTTATCATAGTTGCTCTAGAACAGGAGGCTATCATGCTTTGTCAGGAACCGAAACTCAACTCAAATAAGCTGAAAAAAGAGGTACAAAAAAGAAGCGAATCCAAAGGGAGCCGCTTCTTTCTCGTCTATTGCAAGGCAGTTTGCAGTGTCTTTACGTTTTTTTCCATTAAACTGAAGTAATCTTCGCCGGCTTCGATATCTTTATCCGTCAACACGGAAAGGTTATGGAGCTCAAGTGATTTCGCTCCCATTTCCTTTTGAATGATTTCGGTAAGTTTAGAACTGATATTCTGCTCAAAGATGACGTAGTTCAAGTCTTCTTTTTCAGCCATGGTTACGATTTTCCCCAGTTCCTTTTGAGAAGGTTCGTTTGAAGATGTTAGTCCTGTGACGCCAATTTGTTCCAATCCGTAGCGTTCCTCCCAATAACCATATGCAGAGTGGGAAACGATGATCTTATTGGTACGGCCCGACTCGATCGTCGTCGCGAATTTTTCATCAAGTGCCTCAAGCTTTTCGGAAAGCTCATTGAAATGGCTGTTGAAGTATTCTTCCTGTTCCGGCATTTTTTTCGTTAATTCGTCCTTGATGGTTTTAGCCATGTCAATGGAATAGACGGGATCTAACCACAAATGCGGATTAACGCCCCCATGGTCATGACCGTCTTCTTCATGTGCATGTTCTTCTTCATGTTCATGCTCCTCTTCTTCAAGATGAACCGTTTCGCCCACCGCAATTGTGCTGACGCCTTCTTTGCTTAGAATTGGTTCAGCCTTGGTAACAAAGCCTTCAAGATTATAGCCAATATAGAAAAACAGGTCTGATTCAGCCATTTTCACAATATCTTTTTGAGAGGGTTCGAATGAGTGTTCATCCGTTCCTGGAGGATAAACCGTCTCGACATTCACGTACTCCCCGCCAATGGCCTCAGTGAAGTATTTTAAAGGGTAAACTGTCGTATATATATCCAAGGCATCCTTGGTTTCCTTTTTACTCGATTCTTCCTTTGAGTTGCCGCAGGCTGACAGAAATACCGCAGTAACAAGTAAAAGGGAGAGCAATGCTCGAATTTTCATATGATATGCTCCTTTATAATTCGTATTGATTACGATTTGAATTTTATATGGTAAAAACGAAATGATTACGATTTGACTTCTGTATGATACAAAAGATTGCAAAGGAAAGCAAGGTTTTTTTTCTATTGGTCCTCACTTTTTTCTTTTTTTTCGGGAACAAGGTCAATGCCCCCTGGATGAAACGGATGACATTTAAGAATCCGGATGAGTGCTAACCAGCTTCCTTTTATAGGTCCGAAACGATTGACCGCTTCCAAACCATAATGGGAACAAGTTGGATAAAAACGGCAGGTGGGCGGTTTTAATGGAGAGATGGCAACTTGGTAAAAACGGATGATTCCCATTACTATTTTTTTCAACACGATGCTTTCAGCTCTTTTCGAGTAAATTGACTACCCTCAATTATAGCATATTTTCTAAATTTCCAAAAAGGGTAAAAAAGGAATGAGCCTATTGGTAATCCGATTGATATAATGAGAATTAATTTTAAAGGATGAAATATATTGTTATTCAAGGTAAAATAGAGATGACATACAATTAAGGAGTGAATTAAATGCCTTCAGTTGAAAGCTTTGAATTAGATCATAACGCTGTTAAAGCCCCATATGTTAGACATTGCGGTGTCCATAAGGTAGGAACAGACGGTGTTGTTAATAAATTTGATATCCGTTTTTGCCAGCCGAATAAACAAGCGATGAAGCCGGACACGATCCATACCCTGGAACATTTGCTTGCATTCAATATCCGTAAGCATTCCGAGCGCTTCGATCACTTTGATATTATCGATATTTCGCCAATGGGATGTCAAACAGGATATTACCTTGTGGTCAGCGGCGAGCCGACTGTGACGGAAATCATCGATGTTCTTGAAGATACATTCAAGGATGCTGTTACAATTACCGAAATTCCTGCTGCAAACGAAAAACAATGCGGCCAAGCAAAATTGCATGATCTTGAAGGAGCTAAGAAATTAATGAATTTCTGGCTTGCACAAGATAAAGAAGATCTTCATAAAGTTTTCGGTTAATAAAAAAGTTCCTGTCCATTTGTGACAGGAACTTTTTTCATTTTTCGGGTTCTTCTTTTTTTCCCTCATCCTCTGGTAAAGGTTTGACCGGATCCACTGTATGCTTGTAGCTGTAACCTTTTCCGATTGTTAAGACCGATAGTGCCAATACAATCAGAATCACAATAATGGAGATAACTAAAACCGTAATCATACTTTACAGCTCCTAACGTTCACAATTTAGATTCATTTTAGCATAAGAACCGAGTCAGATAATGTTTCAATTTTCGAATAGAGGGAATTATAAAGGTATAACCCACTTACGGAGGTAGATATTTATGGCTCAGAAAAAATTAGGAACTTTAGTGAATAAGGAAATTGCAAACTTCAGTGTTCTTTATACGAAAATTCATAATTACCATTGGTTCGTGAATGGACCGCACTTCTTTGAACTGCACCAAAAATTGGAAGAGTTATATAAAGAAGTGACATCCAACTATGACGAATTGGCTGAAAGACTATTGGCCATTGGTGAAAAGCCGGTTGCTACCCTTAAAGAGTACATGGAATTAACGACGATCGAAGAAGCGACAGGTAATGAAAATACAGAAGATATGGTCCAAAGCGTCATCAGTGATTTTGAAAAGCTTTCCGAAGAGTTCCTGGAAATCATCGAAGTTGCCGAACAAGAAGATCCGGTTACGGCCGATATGCTGACAGGCATGAAGAAAAGCTTAAACAAACATGCTTGGATGCTGCGTGCGTATTTAGGACATTAAGATTTAGGAAAAGCCCTGCTTCGTTAGGGCTTTTTTTTTTGGTTAAACCTATAAAAAAGGCATCCATCAAAAGAGGGACACCTGACATGGTATGTATTTAATGAATATTCCTAGGCGGAAAATGTGTAGGTTTCGTGTCGCTCATACTATTTTGAGCAAACTTCCCTTTTAACGTTTCAATAATGTAAAGGCCCATTAAATTGGTTAGTTCCTGATCATCCATCTCTTGAAGCAATTCGAAAATTTCCTTGCGGTCAAGCTGTTCCAGAACCGCAAACGTAAGCATATCAATATCTTCTTCATCACCAGTCATCTTATCACGGTACATATTGTATAATTCTTCAATTAACTTCAAAACTTTCACCTCACATTTATTAGAAATCCGTTATCTCTTTATATGTAGGTTATCAAAAAAACCTCTGGGTGCATATAAAAATCTTAAGGGATGCTTGGGCTTATTATATGTTTTACCCTTTGAAAGATACTTTAATCTATTATTTAACATCTTTGTTCTTCTGTAAACAAAATTTTCCATTGTATGAAGTGGGGAAATACGTGAAAAATAAGCGTAGGATATATGGAAAGGGTGGATGAATGTGTCTGAAAACAGGAAAAAATATTACATTTGGCTTCCGAATGGGCAGATAACACAAGATAGGGAAAGTTCTCCATGGAACTTCGAAATCGAGGCGACAGATAATGAAATCATCAAATTACGTGAATTATTTGATTATAATTATTCAATAGGGGAAGAAAATTTTTACCGGGCACATGTCCCATACCTTCAATATCATTTTGACCGTGAAAATGATAAGCAGGATATCACTCTCCAAAAAATTTACGAAATGATTTACGCCCTGGGTACTGAAGAAGGAAGACGGCATATTGAAAGCATGGGAATACTACAGGCAAAACCAACAGACGATGGCCTCGAATATTGAGGGTCCATCGTTTTTTTGATGTAATGCAGATTCCCGCTGGATAGTGATTTTTTTTACCCATATAATGAAACAAGGGGCATAGCACCATTTCTTATACGGAGAGAAGGGGAAAAATGAAACGATTTCTTGATAAGAACGGATATAAGGTCGAATTCTCCGAGAATCCTGTCTTTGGAGAGCCTTGGCATGTTTTTGTGCTAAGCCGATATAAGGGCAGGTGGGTATTGACCAAACACAGAGAAAGGGGATTCGAGTTCCCTGGCGGTAAACGGGAAGCAGGGGAATCCATTGAAGAAACGGCCATACGGGAAGTGTATGAAGAAACAGGAGGCTTGGTGGGCCAGCTGCAATTTTTGGGACAATATAAAGTGCATGATCCAGTGAAGCCATTCGTTAAATCAATATACTATGCCGAATTGCGTGAAATAGAGAAGAAACAAAATTACCTGGAAACGGAAGGCCCGGTCTTTATGGAATCATTACCGGATGTACTCGGTGAGGAGTTTAGCTTCATCATGAAAGATGAGATTGTACCGCTGAGCATATCGAGACTGGATGATGGCATTTTGCAAAGAAACGAGTGAATGGCAGGAACTCACGAGTAAACCGGCGGAATTCACGAGTAAATGTCCGAAACTCACGAGTAAACAGCCGAAACTCACGAGTAAACAGCCGGAATTCACGAGTAAATCGATGAAACTCACGAGTAAAGGTCCGATTCACGGGTAAATCATCAAAATTTACGAGTAAACTCACGAGTAAACTGCAGGAACGTAACTAAATTCATGTTTTAACTCAGCATGAGTGAAAAACTGCCGAGGGTTATCGGCAGTTTGGTCAGTCTTTGATTAATTTTCGCTCGAGCAGTTCGACTAGTTGATACATGATTGTGGCAAAGACGGCAATGATCATCAAGGCAAGCATTACGAGGGTGAAGTTGAAGACTTGAAAGCCATAAATGATTAGGTAGCCGAGTCCTTTGGCCGAAACAAGGAATTCCCCTACGATGACGCCGACCCAGGAGAGGCCGACATTCACTTTTAATGTCGAGATGATCGTTGGGAAGGATGCTGGTAATATGGCTTCCCGAAAAGCTTGTGTTCTTGTGGCGCCAAAAGTTTGGAGTACTTTCAGGTAGTTCGGGTCGACTTCGCGAAATGCGGTGTAGACGACGATGGTGGTGATGATGATGGAGATGATCGCCCCCATCGAGATGATGGATGGAAATCCAGGGCCGAATGCTACGATGATGATGGGGCCGAGTGCCACTTTCGGCATCGCATTTAAAATGACGAGATAAGGGTCAAGTGTTTTGGATAATCTTGGCGACCACCAAAGCAGGGATGCCAGGATCGTTCCAAGCAGTGTCCCTATGATAAAGCCGAGAACGGTCTCGAATAGCGTCACTCCGGAATGGGATAGCAGGGTTCCATCACCCAATTTCTGTATGAAAAGATGCCACACTTTAGTCGGGGAGCTGAAGATGAGCGGATCGATCAGTTCCTTCCTGGATAAAAATTCCCAACTGCTGAAAAAAACGATGAAAATCAGGATCTGATAAAAGCGAATGAGCCTGTTTTCTTTTTTTAATGAGGTTTTATATTGGTTATGAAGCTGTTCAATATTCAAGGCTCTCAAGCTCCTTCCAGATCGTTTGGAATAACATCGGATACTGCGGATGGTTGCGTGCATGGAAAGGCGTGAGTTCACGCAATTCATCGGGCACCTTGAAGGTTTTGTGCACGCTTCCCGGGTTCGCGGAAAACAGAAAGATGCGGTCACTCATTGCAATGGCTTCACCGATATCATGGGTGACGAGGACGGCTGTCTTTCCGAAGGATTTCAGGGTTTCAAAAACAAGGTCTTCCAGCTTCAACTTGGTTTGGTAATCAAGAGCTGAAAACGGTTCATCAAGCAAAAGGATTTTTGGATCGACTGCCAGTGTCCGTGCCAGTGCAGCCCTTTGCCTCATTCCTCCCGATAGTTCGCGCGGATATAATTTTCCGGTGTCTCCCAATCCAACGTCACTTAAAAGTTTAAGCGTTTTTATTCTCTCGAGTCCTTCATCTTTTTTTATCAGTTTCAATCCTAATAAGATATTTTCTTCTATCGTCTTCCATGGAAATAGATAATCCTGCTGCAGCATATAGCCGATTGAAAGGTCGCTGTTGGCTTTCAGCGGTTTGTTTTCGAGCAGGATCTTTCCTGAAGTGGGCGGAAAGAGCCCGGCGATGATGGAAAGCAGGGTGGTTTTTCCGCAGCCGCTCGGACCTAGAAAAGAGACGAATTCACCTTTTTCAATGTCGAGGGAAATGTCCGCAAGTGCGGTCGCTGCCGTCTGATTTGAAAAATAAGTATGGTGAATGTCTTGGATTTTTAAAAAGCTCATCGGACATCCTCCTTACCTTTTGCTATGTTATTTTGTGACTTCTTCAGCAAAGTCGGTATTGACCAGCTCTTCATGGCTAATACGTGTTGAAAGCTCGCCTGCTTCATCCATGATGTTTTGCAGATTGTTCCATTCTTCTTCATCAAGAATGGGGTCGGTGGCAAAGGATCCTTGTTCTTTGTAGCGGTTGATAACTGTTTCCATCGTCTCGAGATTGGTATCTTCAAAATACGGCTGAATGACTTCGGCAATTTCGGCAGCATCGTTTTCCTGAACCCAATCTTGTGCTTTCTTCAAGGCCCTCGTGAATTTTTCGACAGTCTCTTTGTCTTCTTTCAAATAGCTTTCTTTGGCCATATAAACTGTATATGGAAGATGACCTGACTCGGTGCCGAAAGAAGCGACGATATAGCCTTTTCCTTCTTTTTCAAACACACTGGCCGTTGGTTCGAACAGTTGCACGAAATCGCCGGTTCCGGAAGCGAAGGCAGTTGCGACATTCGCGAAATCAATGTTCTGGATGAGGTTTAAATCTTTTTTCGGGTCTATGTTATGTTTTTTCAATACGAATTCGCCGGCCATCTGCGGCATCCCGCCCTTGCGCTGGCCGAGGAATGTAGAGTTTTTCAGCATATCCCAATTGAAGTTGTCAATTTTTTCACGTGAAACAAGGAACGTTCCATCCGTCTGTGTTAATTGAGCGAAGTTGATGACTGGGTCATTCGAGCCTTGTGCTTGAACGTAAATCGATGTTTCGGAGCCAACGAGAGCAATATCCGCGCCATCGGAAAGAAGCGTGGTCATCGTCTTGTCGCCGCCTGCCGTCGTTTTCAAATCAATGCTGAGGCCCTCATCTTTAAAAAAACCTTTTTCGATCGCCACATATTGCGGTGTATAGAAAAGGGAGCGGGTTACTTCGGCAACCCTGACCTTCGTTGTTTCCTGTTCTTTGTTGCCGCATGCGCCAAGCGGGATCACCAGCACGCACAGAAGTAAAAATACGACACCTGCTTTACACCATTTTTTCAAAATTCCTTCCTCCTTGATATATGGGTATTTTGCCTACATTATCGTATGAACGGAAGAAAAAAATGTGAATGCCTCTCAGGGGATAAAAACAAGCGGATGTTTTACAATAAGAATAAAGAGAAAGGAGAGTGGAAATTGGAGAACGGAACGATTATTTCAAAACAGCGGTTTCCATCACCGCATCCACGAATCCATCTTTATTCAGTTACGTACATATCACAAGGCCTGAAGGTAAAGGGTTTGCTGGCTGAACCGGTTGATGGCGAAATACATGACGCCTTCTTATATTTACGCGGCGGGATTAAAAATGTCGGCAAGGTGAGGCCTGCAAGGATCGTGCAGTATGCTGTAGAAGGTTTCATCGTTTTTGCTCCTTTTTACCGTGGAAATCAAGGCGGGGAGGGAGATGAGGATTTTGGAGGCGAAGATCGATTCGATGCGATATCAGGATTCAATCTTCTTGAACAGCATCCACGAGTGAACAAGGATCACATTCATATCCTCGGATTCTCCCGTGGCGGCATCATGGCCCTTTGGACTGGGATATATTGCAGGAACGCAGCGTCGATCGTCACATGGGGAGGTGTGTCGGATATGTTTTTAACATATGTCGAACGGGTCGATATGCGCCGGATGATGAAGCGTGTCATCGGCGGAACACCTAAAAAATGCCCGGATCAATATGAATACCGTACTCCATTGTTTGCGATTGAAGATTTGAATGTACCCGTCCTGATCATACATGGTGAAAAAGATGACAATGTCGCCATAGAACACGCATACCGGCTGGAAAAAAGGTTGAAAATGCATGACAAAGAGGTCGAAAGTTGGTATTTCCCTCAATTCACGCATTACTTCCCGCCTGCCGTGAACAGAAAAGTAGTCGAAGATTTAACATCTTGGATGAAAAGTAAAACCGAATAATGATAGAATGAAGGATATACTAAGTATATTGGCAAGAGGAGGAGATACACATGGGCATGCCTATGGAGCTAAATACCATGATCGTTACAAAAGGGAACGAAACCCGTGAAGAAGAAAACACTTTTCGGCTGGCGAAAGCTGGTTACAGGTTATACCCTATCGATATTCCAATCGATGTCCGCAAAACGATCCAATCTGATTCAAGCGGAACAGCCGTTATCCAAAAAATTGAATGGACCAGTGAAAAGACCATCATTACGTACCAACTGCTATCACTGAATTCAACTAACTAAATAGACAAGCGCTTGCCGGGGATCGCCTTCGCTGCAAGCGCTTTTTTTGTTTTTGCAGAATTCGACAGATACGCGGATAATTCGGCCTGTGTGGAAAAAATTCGACCCAAGCAAAACGGGATTTTAACAGCGTAGAATCCCTGGTGGATATTCAATCTTCGAAATGATTGTCACGAAAAGAGTGGTAAAATGGTGTAAAGTGCATGAGGCGGGGTGGTTTGATGATTTTGGTGAGTTCTTGTTTAGCGGGCCTTGAGGTAAGATACAATGGTACTCACAGCTTGGATGATGGAATTATGGCATTGATGAGGGAGAAAAAGGCTATAGCTGTTTGTCCTGAGTTGCTTGGCGGTTTTTCGACCCCGAGGGAACCTGCTGAAATAGTTGGCGGTGAAGGTGGGGATGTCCTTGATGGAAAAGCGAAGATCATCGAAAAGTCGGGCAGGGATGTAACGGAACTGTACATAAAGGGAGCGAATCTTACGTTATTGAAAGCCCAGGAGGTAGGGGCGACGTTAGTCGTTTTAAAAGAAAACAGTCCATCCTGCGGGAGTGCCACGATTTATAATGGGGAATTCAAGGGGAAGAAGAAGGTCGGGAATGGAGTGACCGCGGCTTTGCTTAGGAGGCATGGGTTCACGGTCATTTCAGAAGAAAGGTTATTCGATTACCTGGGTGAAAAATGAGTAATGGCATTAGATTTTGAAAGAAGGGGAATACATGGAGGATATCAATCTCTATACTTTGCTATTTTTAGTACTTGCGGGTTTTATTGCCGCATTCATCGATTCCGTAGTGGGCGGGGGAGGGTTAATTTCCATTCCTGCTTTATTGTTCACGGGGATATCGCCTTCAGCGGCACTTGCCACTAACAAGCTGGCGGGTACCATGGGGTCTTTAACGAGTACGATTTCATTCATTCGGGCTGGAAAAGTGGATTTCAAATTCGTCATCAAGCTGTTTCCGATCACCGTGATTGGAGCGGCGTTAGGAGCATACATTGTACATTTCGTTTCCGCAGAGATATTGAAGCCCCTCATTTTGATCTTGCTGGTCATTGTCGCGTTTTATACATTGGTAAAAAAAGGATTGGGGTAAAGATGCAAAGTATAAAGGGCTGACAAGGAAGAAAATGATTCTCTTGATAGTCATAATATTTGCGATTGGTTTTTATGATGGTTTTCTTGGACCAGGCACAGGTTCCTTTTTATTTTTCATTTCTGATCATTGGGTTTGATTTTGTCCAGGCTGCCGGGAATGCAAGAATATTGAATTTTGGAAGCAATATTGCCGCACTTATCATTTTTTTATCTATGGGGACCGTCAATTTTGCCTATGGAATCCCGATGGGTCTTGCAATGGTCGCGGGAGCATTGGCAGGAACGAACTTCGCCATTAAGAAAGGTGCTTCTTATGTCCGTATATTATTCATTTGCGTCACGATTTTATTGATTGGAAAAAATACCCTTAATTATTTTCATATTTTTTGATGGAGTGTTCAGCGAATGAATGCCTATTAAAAATGGCCGGGGATACAAGGCGTATTTTCGGCCATTTTTAAACAAGGTCATTCGCTTCTTCAGGTGTTGGGAAATCAGCTTCCCCGTAGATTTGCAGTTGACTATGAAATACTTCTGCATAAAAGGCCAATGCGTCTATAGCTGTCCATCAAAAATTAAATAGAGGGTAACTTGATTTTTCATACTAATCCTCCTGTTTCGTGTTGACTATCCATTCGATAGAATTAAATTTTCTTATCAAAACAAGCTTCGCAGATGAAACTTCCTTCATTTTTTAAATATGCTTTTATTTTAGTCATCCCTTTACGCTTCGGATAACGCATTTTCACAAGAACGACTTCGTCCCCCTTAATTTCTTTACCACATTTAACACAATTGGGATCTTTCCCGAACATAGCAACACCTCCAAGGTAATACGATTGACTTCAAAGAAACTTTAAATCTCCCCAAACTATCACATATGTATTTAACATTTACAAATCTAAATTGGACTTTGCTTTAATCCTTCGCTAAATGAAAATGAAAGCAGCCGTTTCATAATCTGGCTGAATAGAAAAAGCCTGCCGCTTACGTGACAGGCTTTTCTCTCTATTTTATTTTTTATAATGGAAGGGGTGATTTCACTTCGCAATGCGTTAATAGGATATCGACAATCCGCTTTGAAGCGAATCCATCTCCATATGGGTTGGAAGCTGTCGCCATTTTTTTATAGGTTTCTTCATTTGTAAGTAATTCTGAGGCTAATTGATAAATTCGTTCTTCCTCGATTCCTGCCAATAAAAGGGTACCGGCATCGATTCCTTCCGGACGTTCTGTTGTATCGCGTAACACAAGGACAGGAACGCCAAGTGAGGGAGCTTCTTCTTGCACCCCTCCGGAATCTGTCAATATGAGATGGGCGTGCGCCGCAAAGTTATGAAAATCAAGCACCTCAAGCGGCTCTATTAAGTGAAGCCTTTTCGTTTCACCGAAAATCCGGTAAGCAATTTCACGGACAACCGGGTTTTTATGAAGCGGGAAAACAACTTGGATATCCGTGTAATCTTCAAGCAGCCGTTTGACGGAACGGAATATCTCTTCCATTGGTTTTCCGATATTTTCCCTTCTGTGCGCTGTCATCAATAACATGCGATCTCCATTCAAACCAGATAGAATTGGATGTTCATAGTCTTTACGTACTGTTGTTTTCAAAGCATCGATAGCCGTATTGCCAGTAATATAGATACAATCACTCTTTTTATTTTCCAAAATTAGATTCTCTGCCGCCTGATTTGTAGGGGCAAAGTGCAAATCAGCCATGACGCCTGTCAGCTGCCTATTCATCTCTTCAGGATATGGAGAATACTTATTACCAGTCCGCAGACCAGCTTCAACGTGACCAATCTGTATCTTATTATAGAAAGCTGCCAGGCTGGCGATGAAAGTTGTCGTTGTATCCCCATGTACGAGGACGATATCCGGTTTTATATCTTTCATGAGCGAACTCAATTTTTCAAGCCCTCGAGTTGTAATCTCTTCTAATGTTTGTCTATCCTTCATCATATCCAAATCGTGATCTGGATTTATTTGAAAACATTGCAAGACTTGGTCGAGCATTTCCCTATGCTGGGCGGTGACCACCACGATGGTTTCTATTTCTTCTGGATGCTTTTTCAGTTCCAAAACGACTGGTGCCATTTTGATAGCCTCTGGTCTTGTACCAAATACGGTCATGACCTTAATACGTTGTTTAGGCATGCTCATTTCCTCCCCTTCTGAATGTCTCCCCCATTATAACGGGAAGTTCAGGGGAAATATAAAAACGAAACAATTATTAACAGAATTTTTACAATATTAATAATGACTTTATACTTCTTTAACCTTAAGTTAATATCTGGCATTTACAATATAAAGCAGGAAGTAAGCTAAGCAGAATAGAGGTGATAGGCGAATATGAAAAGCGTCCTGATGATCGTGCAAAACTTTTATCCGGAAATCGGAAGTGCGGGAAATAGAATGAAAAATATATATCTCCATTTGAAAAGAAACGGATTCGAGGTAACGGTCATCACATTGAAGCCGAGTTATCCTAATCAAAGTTTATATCAAGATACAAAGTTTTGGGATGAAGATAGCATTGAAGAAGATGTCATCAGGATTAGGCCGGACAAAGTGAAGAGGTATACAAGCAATATGGGGAAGCGGTTGCTTCATTATCTTGAAGCGATGTGGCTTTTCATCTATACAATCATCCGTCTCGAAAAAAAATATGATTATGTGTTTGCCACGACCCCGCCGATCTTCCCTACATTGGCAGCATTGATCGCCAAGAAAAAGATGAAGGCGAAACTCATTACCGATGTCAGGGATTTATGGCCGGAATCGTTGATAGGTGTAGGCGTATTTAATAATAAGTGGGTTTTGAAAATCGCTTTCTTCCTGGAAAGGAAGCTATATAGGCATTCAGATTTTATTATCATCAATAGTCCCGGTTTCAGGGATTATATCGTTGCAAAGGGAGTCAAGGAAGAGGCCATCCAATTCATCCCCAATTCGCTTACAGCGGATGAGCTGACGTTAAAGAACTTGCTTACACCCATATCGGAAAAGGTAATCAAGGTCGTTTATGCGGGGAATATCGGACTGGCCCAGGACTTGAAAAAGCTGATAGCCGTCGCTGAAAAGCTAAGGGAACATAAACAAATCGAGTTCTCGATGATTGGATATGGATATCGGATATCCGAAGTGGAGAAGGAGATAAGTTCTAGAGGGCTGACTAATATTAAGATGATTAATGCGATGAATCGAAGAGTGACTCTTCATGAAGTTTCAACGTCTCATATTGCCTATGTGAGCTTGGTTGAAAAAGAAGTCTTCAATAAGGTCCTGCCCGGTAAAATCATCGATTATATGTGTGTCGGAAAACCCATTGTCGGTGATGTGGACGGCAGGGCCAAGAAGATGCTCATAGAGGCGAAATGCGGGTTGGTGGCAGAGAGCAGAAATGTTGATGAAATCTGTCAGCATATATTGACAATGGCCTCAGATCCGGCCCTTCGTGAAGAACTCGGAGAAAACGGTCATCGTTATGCTAAACAACATTTTCAATGGTCTAAAAATATTAAAGGTCTCATCAACGTGATGGAAGCGTCAGGCTGAAAAATCCGGAAGTGGAGGACAACATGGCGAAGAAAGTATGTATGTTCGTGTGGAATCACTTTACGAACGATGCGAGGGTTCTAAGAGAATGCACAGCACTTACAGAAGCGGGTTATGAAGTCGATTTAATTGCCATTCATAACTGGAAAATCGAAGGTTTGGCCAAAAAGGAGAAACACCAAAATGGTTTCTCGGTCACTAGGGTGAATAACCGCTGGGAGGCGCTTAATAAGATTCTCAGGATCGTAGGCAAATTGAAGAAAAAGAAGTTTGAAATCGTTCTATTTGCCTTATTGATCTGGAATACGCTGTGGAATTTGAATTTTATCAACGGCTGGGTGGGATCGGGAATACTGTTCGGTGCATTTGCACTCCTTGCGCTGGGCACCCTGTTCATCACTAAAACGAAGCTGCCGACACTATTAACGAGGAGCTACATTTTTGGTCAAATGATCTATCATGGCCGGAAAAGGAAATATGATTTCTATCATTCAAATGACTTGAATACGCTCATGCAGGGAGCGATCAGCAGTAAATGGCTGAGAAGGAAAAAGCTGATTTATGACTCGCATGAAGTACAAACGAGCAGAACGGGATATAATAGCCGAATTTACGGGATGATGGAGAAATTCCTATTAATGTTCGTCGATGAAATGATCGCCGAAAACCATACGAGAGCTAAGTATAACGAAGACTTATATGGTCTGTATCCCAAGGTGGTCCATAACTACCCGATTCCAACCAATCCGGAGGAAAGTACGGCCGTGAATTTGCATGAGCTGCTCGATTTGCCAGAGAATGAACCGATATTGTTATACCAAGGCGGCGTTCAAATGGGAAGAGGGTTAGAGCAATTGGTTGATGCTGTACCGATGATCGAGGGCGGAACGGTAGTTTTTATCGGGGATGGAAGGATCAAGGATGAATTAATGAAGAAAGTAAGCGACATGAATCTGGAGCATCGTGTGAAGTTCCTGCCGAAGGTTCCGGTCGACGAGCTGCTCCATTATACAAAAAATGCGTATTTAGGTTTTCAGATATTGAATAATGTCTGCTTTAATCACTACTCCGCTTCTTCAAATAAATTGTTTGAATACATGATGAGCGGTGTGCCAGTGGTTGCCTGCAGCTTTCCTGAAATTCAAAAGGTTGTCGATACGGAAAAAATTGGTGTGTGTGTCGATTCGCATGATCCAAAATCAATTGCCGAAGGTGTCAATTACTTATTGAAGCATCCTGAAAAAAGGGCGGAAATGAGCCAAAACTGCCTGAAGGCGCGACAAAAATACAATTGGAAACAAGAGAAGGAAATCTTTATCGAAATCTATCAAACAGCCTAACAAATTTGAGTGCAGCAGAAAAATAGATAGGAGTGGTTTATATGAAACTTTGTACAATCGGACTTGGTTATATTGGACTTCCAACTTCTTTAATGTTTGCGAAATACGGTGTCGATGTTGTCGGCGTGGATATCCATCCTGAAATTATTTCCAATTTGAATAGCGGCAGGCTCCATATCGAAGAACCTGGATTGGATGAGGTATTAGAAGAAGTGATTGCTTCCAATAAGTTCCGAGCTGCGTTAAGCCCGGAACATGCGGATGTTTTCATCATCGCGGTGCCTACTCCAAATAAAAAGGACATGCACCAATCCTGTGATTTAACACATGTCATGGATGCAACCTCAAACATTCTTCCTTTTATCAAAAAAGGGAATGTCATCATTATCGAATCGACGATAGCGCCAAGAAGCATGGATGATCATATTAAACCGATGATCGAGAGGACGGGCCTTACCATCGGAAAAGACATTTTCCTCGTACATTGTCCGGAACGCGTTTTACCTGGAAGGATTCTTGAAGAGTTGGTTCATAATAACCGTATCGTCGGGGGCATCACCGAAACATGCTCATATAAAGGAAGTCTTGTTTACAAAACCTTCGTTCAAGGGGAGATCATTCAGACCGATGCGAAAACGGCTGAAATGTCCAAACTGATGGAAAACACCTTCAGGGATGTTAATATCGCCCTTGCGAATGAGTTGACGAAAATCTGTTTTGAGCTGGACATCAATGTTTTGGATGTCATATCGATGGCAAACAAACACCCTCGTGTCAATATACACCAACCAGGACCAGGAGTTGGCGGCCATTGTTTAGCGGTCGATCCGTATTTCGTCGTTGCAAAGGCACCAGAGTATGCGAGAATCATTAAATTGGCCCGTGATACCAACGTATCGATGCCTTATTACATCGTTAATTCCGTAAGGATGATGCTAGAGGGGATCCGGAAGCCAAAAATAGCTGTTTTCGGTCTAGCATACAAAGGAAATGTAGATGATATTCGTGAAAGTCCCGCCATTGATGTCGTCAATATCTTGATGGGGATGGAAAACATGGATGTAGCCTTGCATGACCCGCATGTCCAATCTGGAAAGATGCCAGTCGTATCAGTGGAAGACGCTGTAAATGATGCCGACTTGATACTTATCCTGACTGACCATGATGAATTTAAACAGATGGATTATGATAAGCTATCGAATCTCATGAGCAATAAATTGATTCTGGATACACGCAATTGCATTGATGCAACTAAAACAGAGGTCCCGGTGGCGAACCTGGGCAATATATATCAATACAAAACGGTGTCCATGAAAAAAGACAGGAATAAAGCGATCATCTAAAAATTTGGACAACATCGATAACGGAATAACGATTAAGGGGGCACTGACTATCACAGTGCCCTTTTTCCAATGAAAAAAGGACCATGCAAGAAAGTGGTCCTTTCAGAACGTGGAAACGATCCAGTTGGTTTCAGATCCGCTTCCTGTACGTCAAGCATCCTAGCAGAGTCTCGGCCAATTATTCGAGCGCAGCCATCATATTTCGGGTTATAAGGCAGTATTCGAGCGCAGCCGCCGTATTTCGGGCTTGCAAGGCAGTAAATTCGAGCACAGCGGCCGTATTTCGAGCTGCAAGGCAGAGAATTCGAGCGCAGATGGCGTATTTCGAGCTATAAGGCAGTAATTTCGACCACAGATGGCATATTTCGAGCTGTATGGCAGTGAATTCGACAGTAGACGTGTATTCGGGTGCAAGGCAGTAAATTCGAGCGCAGCCGCCATATTTCGGGGTGTATGGCAGTAAGTTCGAGCGAAGATGCCGTATTTCGGGCTAATGGTAGTTACTTCGACCGTAGCCGCCGTATTTCGGGTTACTTGGTACTTTATTCGACAGTAGATGAGGTATTTCCCCTTCCATGGCACTTAATAAAGTAATCCATAATCATGGTTCGGGAAGTGACATTTCTTGCCGACAAACTGAAAGGACCAAGCAAGAGCTTGGTCCTTTTGTGTACAATTTATTAAGCTGTCGGGCCGCCAAGTTCCTCGATTTCACTTGGAACGCTTTTGAATTTCTTGAAGTTTGCACGGAATTGTGCGGCAAGGTCTGTTGCTGCTTCTTTATAAGCGGCAGGATCTGCCCAAGTCTTGATTGGTTGAAGAACTTCATCAGGAACACCAGGAACATGAAGCGGGATATCCAAACCGAAGATATCATCTTTGATCGTTTCGATGTTCGCTAATTCACCTTCAAGCGCCGCTTGTACCATTGCACGGGTGTAAGCAAGTTTCATACGGCTTCCAGTTCCGTATGCACCGCCAGTCCATCCTGTGTTGACAAGGTATACTTTTGCATTGTGCTCGTCAATTTTATCACCAAGCATCTCAGCATAGCGTGTAGCTGGAAGCGGTAAGAATGGTGAACCGAAGCAAGTGGAGAATGTAGCTTCCGGAGAAGTTACGCCTCTTTCAGTACCAGCCAATTTACTAGTGTATCCGCTTAGGAAGTGGAACATTGCCTGTTCTTTGGAAAGCTTGCTGATTGGAGGCAGAACGCCTGAAGCATCAGCTGTTAAGAAAATGATTGTATTTGGATGTCCTGCAATACTTGGGTTCACGATGTTATCGATCGCTTGCATTTGGTAAGCAGCACGAGTGTTTTCAGTCAATGAACTGTCATCATAGTTCGCTACACGCGTATCCGGATCAACAACAACATTTTCTAATACAGCACCAAAACGGATTGCATCGAAAATTTGCGGTTCTTTTTCACGTGAAAGGTTGATCGTTTTCGCATAGCAGCCGCCTTCGATGTTGAATACGCCGTTAGAAGACCAGCCGTGCTCGTCATCGCCAATCAATTTACGGCTAGTGTCTGCTGATAAAGTTGTTTTGCCTGTACCGGACAGTCCGAAGAATAAAGCGACGTCCCCTTCACGTCCTACGTTAGCAGAGCAATGCATTGGAAGGATTCCAGCCTCTGGAAGTAAGTAGTTCATGATCGAGAAGATCGATTTTTTCATTTCTCCTGCATATTCCGTTCCGCCGATCAGGATCGTACGGCGTTCAAAAGAAACGATGATGAACGTTTCGGATGTAGTTCCGTCCACTTCTGGGTCCGCTTTGAAGTTAGGTGCAGAAAGGATCGTGAATTCAGCTTCGTGACCTCTCAGTTCCTCTTCGTTTGGACGGATGAACAAAGTATGGGCGAAAAGGTTATGCCAAGCATATTCATTAACAACACGGATGGGAAGACGTGATGATTCGTCTGCACCAGCGAAACCTTTAAAAACAAAAATCTCTTCTTTTGCTTTTAGGTAGTCAACTACTTTATTATATAGTTTATTGAACACATCTTCGGAAATCGGCCGGTTCACGGGACCCCAATCGATTTTATCTTTAACTGATGCTTCTTCCACGATATATTTATCTTTAGGTGAACGACCAGTATATTTGCCAGTTTCAGCTTTTACCGCGCCGGTTGATGTTAAAACGCCTTCATTTCTGCTAAGTACTTTTTCGACCAATTGAGGAACTGATAGTTGAGTTTGCACATTGTTTCCTGTTAATAATTGGTGTAACTCATTAGAAACATCTACAGAATTCATATATGAGGTACCTTCCTTTGTTTGAGTTTTTATATTACAATTAGTATAACACATTCATTTAATTAGTCTATACTATTTCTTTTAATTTGTGATTATTTTCAGCTAGCCGCATTAATCATTTTAATCCGGCAGGAACCGAGTCAGGATAATCGCATATACTTTCATGAAGAAAAATTTATTTAAATAGGAAGTTAGTAAGCAATATATGTCTAATGGGAAAGTCAGGATGTCGTTCCTTTTCGATGTTCAATACTTTATTATTAATGGCAATTTACAACATTTCTATTCGTATTTTGCGTTGTAAACCCCTCTAGGACGTTGTATCAACATGTTTTTTCAAATGAACGCCATTCTGGGTGGAAATGTTCTTTTTAGAAAAGCATTGACAAATTCCAGCCAAATACGATAATATCTTAAATTGTACGGATTCTCTTATCCCGAGTTGGTGGAGGGACAGGCCCTTTGAAACCCAGCAACCTGCCATATTGAACTTGACTCCAAGATCGATCGCCGAAAATAAAGCGAAGGTCTTCAAGGAATAGTGGTGATGGTGCTAACCTGAGCAAGGTAAAAAACCCTTGAACGATAAGAGTGAAAGGATAGAAGACAGAATTTTAAACCTTTCCTCATTTGCCAGGGAAGGTTTTTGTGTTTTTTATAAGTAATTCTGTGTCTATAGTTGAAACTAATGAGGGAAACGAGTTCCGTAAAAATCAGGCTTATGCCTACAACATACTAACTTCCAAGGAGGAAATATGATGTCAAAGAAACGTCTATTTACTTCTGAATCTGTTACAGAGGGCCATCCGGACAAAATTTGTGATCAGATTTCAGATTCCATTTTAGATGCTATCCTAGCTAAGGATGCAAATGCACGTGTTGCGTGTGAAACTAGTGTAACTACAGGTCTTGTACTTGTTGCTGGTGAAATTACAACGTCCGCTTACGTGGATATCCCGCGTATCGTTCGTGATACGGTTAAAGGAATTGGCTACACACGTGCGAAATACGGTTTCGATGCTGAAACTTGTGCCGTTTTGAGTTCCATTGATGAGCAGTCTGCCGATATCGCAGCTGGTGTCGATAAGGCATTGGAAGCTCGTGAAGGAAACATGTCAGATGAAGAAATCGATGCAATCGGTGCAGGGGACCAAGGTCTTATGTTCGGATTCGCTTGTAATGAAACAGAAGAGCTTATGCCGCTTCCGATTTCATTGGCGCATAAACTTTCATTCCGCTTGACTCAAGTTCGTAAAGATGAAACTCTTGCTTACCTACGCCCTGATGGTAAAACACAGGTAACCGTGGAATATGATGAGAATAACCGTCCTGTACGTGTAGATACAATCGTCATCTCTACACAACATGATGCAGAAATTACGCTTGAACAAATTCAAGCCGATCTAAAAGAACATGTGATCAAAGCTGTCGTTCCAGCCGAGTTGATCGATGCAGATACTAAGTACTTCATCAACCCGACTGGCCGTTTCGTAATCGGCGGACCTCAAGGGGATGCTGGTCTTACTGGACGTAAAATCATCGTTGATACTTACGGCGGATACGCTCGTCACGGCGGCGGTGCATTCTCTGGAAAGGATGCAACTAAAGTTGACCGTTCTGCTGCATACGCTGCACGTTACGTTGCGAAAAACATCGTGGCAGCCGGCCTTGCCGACAAAGCGGAAGTTCAATTGGCATACGCAATTGGTGTGGCAGAGCCTGTATCGATCTCTATTGATACGTTCGGAACTGGTACAGTTAGCGAAGAAGTCCTTGTTGACCTAGTTCGCGCAAACTTCGACCTTCGTCCAGCTGGAATCATCAAAATGCTTGACCTTCGTCGCCCAATCTACAAACAAACAGCTGCATACGGACACTTCGGCCGTACAGATGTCGATCTTCCATGGGAACGCACGGACAAAGCAGAAACATTAAAAGCACAAGCGTAATTCATATAAAAAAAGGTGTCCCGCTATTTGCGGGGCACCTTTTTTATGGATTAACTTAGCCGTCTGCGGGAATAATTCAAGAAATCCCAAAGAAATTCAACTTTAAGGGCCATACTAGCGATTTACTCGTGAGTTTGGAGCAAATACACGTGAGTTTCAGCGATTTACTCGTGAGTTAGGAGCAAATACTCGTGAATTTCAGCGATTTACTCGTGAATTTGGAGCAAATACTCGTGAATTTCAGCGATTTACTCGTAGTTTGGAGCGAATACTCGTAATTTTCAGTCAAGTGCTCGTGAATTACTTTATTCGTTCCGCCGTTTTATAGTATTGGCCTTTTTCGGCGTATTCGCGTACGATGCGTTCCATATCCTGACGATCTTCTTCGTTGATTTCGCGTATGACTTTAGCTGGACGTCCGAATGCCAACATGTTCGGTGGAATGACTTTGCCTTGGGGAACGAGACTGCCGGCACCGATGAAAGCACCTTCGCCGATTTCGGCTTCATCAAGTACGATCGATCCCATGCCGATTAAAGCTCCTTTGCGGATTTTACAGCTATGTAATATGACCTGATGGCCAATGGTTACTTCATCCTCGATGATCAATGGATTATTTGGGCTTTGGTGCAGGACGCTGTTATCCTGTATACTGACTTTTTTTCCGATGATGGTTGGGGATACATCACCGCGAATGACGGAATTGAACCAGATTGATGTTTCGTCGCCAATTTTGACATCACCTGTGACGACAGCATTTTCAGCAATATAAGCGCTTTCAGCAATTTCAGGTTCTTTGCCTTTAAACGGATAAATAATCATTTTCAATCATTTCCTTTCCGAAGTGAATGTTTTTATGTATTATTTTAATATACCGTATGCAAATACACTTGGCTATTTATAATAGCAATGTACAACTTGTTAGATTTCTTTTTTGTCGAAAATCACGAATATGGTTATAATTTATATATATTATTTCAACTATCATGGATCGTACACAACAAGTGAAAAGTGAAAGGGGGATTTCGAATGTGGAAATGGGAGACAGAAGGAGACGCAAAGGGCGTCATTGTCATCATTCATGGGGCAATGGAACATCACGGACGTTATAAGTGGGTAACACAAATGTGGCTTTCAGCTGGATACCATGTCGTCATGGGCGACCTTCCTGGGCAGGGTATGACTACTCGCGCCTACCGGGGACATATCGATTCCTTTGATGAGTATTTGGACGAAGTGAAAAGCTGGATAGAAGAGGCTTATGAATATTCGTTGCCGGTCTTTTTACTTGGACACAGCATGGGCGGTTTGATTTCGATACGCCTTCTTCAGGAAGAGGAATGGGACATTGCAGGAGTGATTCTTTCTTCTCCTTGCTTGGGCCTCGTGACGAAGCCGCGGAAGTTCCTTACAATGCTCTCGCATGGTTTGAACATCGTTATGCCTCAGTTCAGGGTGGATTCCGGATTGACACCTGAAATGGCGACGAGAAGTGCGGAAATTCGTGAATCCGATAGAAACGATACATTATATATCACAAAGGTTTCGGTTCGCTGGTATCGCGAGCTTGCACAGGCTATGAAGGATGCTTTTGAAGAGATTCCTGAATTTCAGGATGTGCCGCTTTTGGTGATGCAGGGCGGAGATGACCGAATCGTGAACAAGAAGGCGGTTCGTGAGTGGTTCAATTATAATTTGGCCAGTGAAAAGCAATATAAGGAATGGCCGAAGCTTTATCATGAAATCTTCAATGAACCAGAGCGTGATGATGTATTTCAATATGCGCTGAGTTTTGTTGAAAACCGTTTAAAGATATTAGGGTATGTCGTTTGATCCGTACATACTTCAGGATAAATGAAAAACTGCCGAAGTTTGACTTCGGCAGTTTTTTTTGGATCAGCCTGCGTTTTTAAGCAATTCGTTCGACTTGATGACCGGTGCCCAGAAAGTAACCGGATACATAAATTGGTTCAAATGAGTAAGTTCCTTTTTGTTGGATAATGCAGTGGATAGGAGATAAATAGATTTGAAGGTCAAGTCATTGGCGAATAGGTCCAAAAGCGTCGCTTTCATATTCATGGTCGCTTCATGGTTTTGGGTGGAAATCATTAAATCGAGCTGTGGCAGGAACTTATCAAAATGATGGTCAAATTGTTTGAGATCCTCCATGGTTTTTTGTTCTTCTGTCAACGAGTTGAGCGAGCTGACAAAATCCCCGTATTGCTCACTTGAATCCCTTTTGATTTTTTCAGTCAATATATCCGTCAGTAATGAAGTAGGCAAATGTTCCATTTTCTGCACCCTCTTATCTATTTTCTATCATTATAATCATTATAGACGAAAAATTCAAAAAGTTATGATTGGTAATTCTGCTTCCTGCGAGTTGGGATTGAAAAAACACCGTTCGTATCGAACGGTGTTCAGACTGTAGACGTACTCGATGAAAATCAAGTTTGTCTACAGTTTTATGAAGGTTTGTAAAATCTCGAACGTCGATTTCCACTCCAGGCACTCGCTTTCCGCGGGCGGTCCGCCCTCGGCGCTTTTGGGCCTGCGGGGTCTCCCCTGAACGGGCTTTTCCTGCTGGAGTCTTGCACACCCGCTCTAATCAAAATTTAGATAAAACCGCTTTTGTCTACAAAATGAACAACGTTCGAATAGAACGGTGTCAAGTCATCATCTCTTTTCAATCGCGACAATGAATGGCGGATTGTTTGCTTGGTTGATGAACCCGTATCTCAGGATATGGGCTTTCTGTTGAGGGAAGTTCTCTACATAATCCATCAATGCATCCCGTTCTGCCGATCCCCCTGGATGACCATGGTATATGACGAGGATGATGATGCCTTCAGGCGCCAGCAGTTCGAACAGCTGTTCAATGGCTGATATCGTCGTCTCGGCTTGGGTGATGATTGATTTGTCTCCGCCAGGTAGGTAGCCCAGGTTGAAGATGGCACCTGTGACCTTTCCTGAATGTTCTTTCCCGATATATTTGCTTAAATGTTCATGCCCATCATGAATGAGGGTGCAGTGCTCTTGTAAATTCTCGGAGTTCAGTTTTGCCGTTGTGGTTTCGATCGCTTCTTTTTGAATATCAAAACTATAGACATGTCCGTCTGCACCTGTAAGTCCTGCAAGAAAGACGGTATCAAAGCCGTTGCCCATCGTGCCATCTATGGTTATATCCCCGGGGCGCACCGCTTTTCCCAGCAGAATCCTGGCAAAAGGCAAAATTCGATCTAGCTTCATGATTGTACCTCCATGTGATGATTTTTCCCCTGCCAGCTGTTGCGGCGTTTCAGTTCGGCGTCAATGGCATTCAGGACATCCCATTTATTGACGCTCCACATTGGACCGATCATCAAATCGATCGGACCGTCACCCGTAATGCGATGAACGATCATTTCTGGAGGGATTATTTCCAGCTGGTCACATACAAGGCTGACATAATCGTCACGGTCAAGAAACTCGAGCAGGCCCTTTTCATATTGTTTGACCATCGGTGTCCCTTTTAATAGATGAAGTAAATGGATCTTTATCCCCTGCACATCGAGTTTGGCGACTTCACGGGCTGTTTCCATCATCATGCCGTAATCTTCCTGAGGAAGGCCATTGATGATATGGGAGCAGACGCGGATGCCATGTTTGCGCAGTTTATCGACACCTTCTTTGTAGCAATCGAAGTCATGGGCGCGGTTAATCATCGTTGCGGTCTTTTCATGGACCGTCTGGAGACCCAGCTCGACCCAAAGGTAAGTGCGTTCGTTCAATTCCGCTAAATACTCGACTACATCATCTGGAAGGCAATCCGGGCGTGTCGCGATGGAGAGTCCGACGACACCTTCCTGGGTCAATACACTTTCATATTTCTCGCGAAGCTCTGCCACGGGTGCATGAGTATTCGTGAATGCTTGGAAATAGGCCATATATTTTCCATCTTTCCATTTATGGTGCATCCGTTCACTGATTTTCTTAAACTGGACGTCCAAGGGTTCAACCCTGCTGCCAGCGAAGTCACCAGAGCCTGAGGCACTGCAGAAGGTACAGCCGCCATGTGCGACGGTGCCATCACGGTTCGGACAGTCAAAACCGCCATCCAGGGCAACTTTAAAGACCTTATGTCCAAAATGTTCTCTCAGGTGGTAATTCCATGTATGATATCGTTTGTTGTCCGTTGCATATATAAACGGGTTTGCTTGATTCAAATCAGCAACCTCCTAAATAAAATAAAGCGCAACATATATTATACAACATTCTCGCAGCTAGGTCTTTTTTTGAAAAATAAGCGTATACTGTATACTTGAAGGCTAAATATTTTGCTGCTATTTCCAGTTTATCTTTGAATGACTATATCCAATCGGGAGCTGATGGACATGACCGGTCAAGTTGAAGAAGCGATCAAACAAATGAAAAAGAAATTAGCCGAAAATAATCAGGTGATCGAAGTAAATGAAGATGGGTTCACATACAAAGCCACTTGCACCTTCAATTCACCTGCTTCGGATGAACAAATTCATTCCTTTGAAAAGAAAACCGGACTGCTTCTGCCTGAGGATTATAAGGAGTTTTTAAAAATAACCAATGGATGCCGTCTGTTCGATAATGTGGAATCAGGCGGGGAAAACGATTTATACAGCTTGGATGATATTATTAATTACACATATGAAAATTCCTACGAGGGATGCTATAAAGTGGCCTGCATTTATCAAGATAATATTGTGATCGATGGGGAAGCCGTCGCCAAAGGCGATAAGGAGTATTTAATGGTAAAAGGCCATATCGATGATTTTGAAGAAGGCGAGAAGCTCCATATGGGCTTTGCCGAATGGATCGAGCAGTTCATTTCCCATCAAGGTGAGAAGTTTTGGGATAAAGGTTGATTGTTCAAAAAAAAATGATAATCCTCCCGTTATTTGCTCAAACTAGAAAAGATGATTCCGAATCATCCAAATGAGACGCGAAGGAGAGGGTTTGAAATGGCAACCAGACAATCCGTCGATCATTTTTTAGAGCAATGTGAAGGGGCTCTCCATTTTGCAGAGTTTGAATTTAACGAGGCCTCACGGCAGGAGCATTATGATGATGAACAATTTCAAAATTCGCAAAGGTATATCGAAGAGGCTTTGACGGATATGGAACGATTGTATGCCAGTTCGAATGACCAGCAACGGGAAATGCTTTCGCGGATGAAGCAGCAGTTGAACGAATTGAGGAATGAAATGATTTTACTGCGACATTAAATGGAAGCAGGGGAGCTATGAATGAATAGCTCCCTTTTTTGCACGAATTTTCCTGAATTCGCATATATAATGAAAAACCTGTCGATAATGTTTATGTACGGCTATTGCAATTATCGGTGAAATTGACTAGAATGAAATAAAATCAATATTCTCATAAAGACTATGATGAGGAATAGTAGCGGTTTAAACCAGTAAAGAGAGTTGACGGATGGTGCAAGTCAACCTGGGACGGTCGCGAACTCGCCTTGGAGTCCCGGGTGTGAATTAATAAGTAATGCCTGGCGTTTTAATCCATGTTACGGATGTTTTTAAGCTGGGCGGATTTTAGCTATCGCCAATGTGGGTGGTACCGCGGGAAGATATACATAATCCTCTCGTCCCTATTTTGGGATGAGGGGTTTTTTATTGTTTTTTATACGGAAATTAGGAGGAAATCATATGAGTTTTGACCATAGAAGCATAGAAACGAAATGGCAAAAGTATTGGGAAGGCAATAAGACATTCAAAACGGGTGAAGAAAGCGGCAAACGCAAATTCTACGCGCTGGATATGTTCCCATATCCTTCAGGGGCTGGTCTTCATGTGGGGCACCCGGAAGGTTATACGGCAAGCGACATCCTGGCACGGATGAAACGGGCACAGGGGTATAATGTATTGCATCCGATCGGCTGGGACGCTTTTGGACTTCCGGCAGAGCAATATGCGATCGATACGGGAAATGATCCAGCTGAATTCACGGAGCACAACATCAATACGTTCCGCCGCCAAATCAAAGCCCTTGGTTTTTCTTATGACTGGGATCGTGAAATAAACACGACAGATCCCGACTATTACAAATGGACGCAATGGATCTTTTTGAAATTATATGAAAAGGGCCTTGCCTATATTGATGAAGTGGCCGTTAACTGGTGTCCTGCACTTGGCACGGTATTGGCGAATGAAGAAGTCATCGATGGGAAAAGTGAGCGTGGAGGCCATCCTGTTGAGCGCCGCCCAATGAAACAGTGGATGCTTCGCATCACGGCGTATGCTGATCGTTTAATCGACGATCTTAATGATGTGGATTGGCCGGAAAACATCAAGGATATGCAGCGTAACTGGATTGGCCGTTCCGAGGGAGCGGAGGTTACATTCAATATCGATGGCTTTGATGAAACATTCACGGTGTTCACGACTCGTCCGGATACGTTATTCGGTGCAACATATGCCGTATTGGCACCTGAACATCCGTTTGTCGATAAAATTACGACGGCTGATCAAAGTGCGGCAGTTGAAGCCTATTTAGATGAAGTGAAACATAAAAGTGACTTGGAAAGAACAGACTTGGCAAAGGATAAATCAGGCGTGTTCACGGGGGCTTATGCGATTAACCCGGTAAACGGCGAAAAAATGCCGATCTGGATTGCCGATTATGTGTTGATCAGCTACGGAACAGGAGCAATCATGGCCGTTCCTGCCCATGATGAGCGAGATTATGAATTCGCAGTAAAGTTCGACTTGCCGATCAAGGAAGTCGTAGCTGGCGGAGACGTGACAAGTGAAGCATATACAGGCGATGGACTTCATGTGAATTCGGAATTCCTTGATGGGTTGAATAAGGAAGAAGCCATTTCGACAATGATCAAATGGCTGGAAGAAAAAGAAATCGGCACGAAGAAAATAACATACCGCCTTCGCGACTGGTTATTCAGCCGTCAGCGTTACTGGGGTGAACCGATTCCAATCATCCATTGGGAAGACGGCACGATGTCTCCAGTGAAGGAAGAAGAACTTCCATTGATTTTACCGAAAACTACGGACATCAAGCCTTCGGGTACAGGCGAATCACCTCTTGCGAACATATCGGAATGGGTGAATGTAACGGATGAAAACGGACGAAAAGGACGCCGTGAGACGAATACGATGCCACAGTGGGCAGGAAGCAGCTGGTACTTCCTTCGTTATATCGATCCGGATAACAAAGAAGCACTTGCCGATCCTGAAAAATTAAAAGAATGGATGCCGGTCGACATTTATATTGGCGGCGCTGAGCATGCGGTGCTTCACTTGCTTTACGCTCGTTTCTGGCATAAATTCCTGTACGATATCGGTGTCGTGCCAACGAAGGAACCTTTCCAGAACCTATTTAACCAAGGAATGATCCTTGGTGAGAATAATGAAAAAATGAGTAAATCCAAAGGGAACGTCGTGAATCCGGATGATATCGTGGAAAGCCATGGTGCCGATACACTTCGCATGTACGAAATGTTCATGGGGCCATTGGATGCTTCGATTGCCTGGTCCACAAACGGATTGGACGGTTCTCGCAGATTCCTTGACCGTATCTGGCGTTTATTAGTCAACGATGACGGGACGATCACAGATAAGATGACAGAGACGGATGACACGGGCAAGCTCGAAAAAGTCTATCATCAAACGGTTAAAAAAGTGACCGAGAACTATGAGGAATTGAAATTCAATACGGCGATTTCACAATTGATGGTATTCATTAATGATGCTTATAAAGCGGATTCGCTTCCTAAGGTGTATATCGAAGGCTTCGTAAAGCTGCTTGCACCAGTGGCACCGCATATCGCCGAGGAGCTTTGGTCTAAACTGGGCCATTCCGAGAGTATCACGTACGGAACATGGCCGGCTTTCGACGAAGCGAAGTTAGTGGATAACGAAGTCGAAATCGTCATCCAAATCAACGGAAAAGTCAAAGCGAAATTAATGGTGCCGACTGACACTACGAGAGAAAAACTGGAAGAAATCGCGATGGGTGATGATTCTATCAAAGAACAAATCGATGGGAAAACCGTTCGTAAAGTGATTGCCGTACCAGGTAAATTAGTCAATATCGTCGCAAACTAAATAAAAATGATTGGAAGCTGTCCCGCATATTTTTACTGCTGGGACAGCTTTTTTTCGTGGCAGTGGCTGACCATGGGAAAAAGGTCATGTTAGGATACTCACCGATTTGACTCTATTAGCGATCAATCTGCCAAATGGACATCTACTATCGTCATGAGAGGAAATCGGAACGTAAATAACTCGCTTAATTGGTTCATGCGAATCATTTTTCAACTCTTTGGCCAAATAAATCAAGCATTTGACATAAAAAAGGGAAAAAATTGGTTGATAAAATTTTACAGTGTGATAGTTTGGTATAGTACTGTATTTTTTTAACCAATTATTGGAGGGAAAACCGTGAAATTTAAGAATGTGAGTCGAATTACGGCGTTTGCACTAATTTTTGCACTGATTTTCAGCTTGATGGTTCCATTGAATTCTCAAGCAGCAGCTACAGCACCCATTGAAAATGTAAAAACGATTAAAAATGGGGACACTCTGGACGGAAAGTTTGAAAAACCGGATGTTCAATGGTACCAAATCAGTCCCACAACAGAAGAAGTACAAAAGTTCTCCCATATTGAGTTCGAAGTCAATTCGGACAAAATCTTGAATATCTCCGTATATCAAGATAAAGAAAAAGCAGAAAAAGATGAGAGCAATTATATTGTCTCTTCTTATCCTGATGAAAAAGCTGTAGTCGATTTCCCATATGCTTGGGAAGGCACATATTATGTTAAAGTTGAATATTTCGGCGATACGGATGATGAGGGAAATCCCATTCCGGATGCGGAAAATGTAGCTGAATACTCCATCAATGCGCATTCAGTGACATTGCCGCCATCTGCCGGGGACGAAGGGGAGGAGCTTGAATCTTGCCCGGTTGAAGTGAGTGTAAACGATAAGAAAACGGGAGAATCCATGTTGAAAACACTCCGCGTGTTTAGAGATGAAGTTCTCACGAAGTCGTCTGAGGGACGTACCCTTTCCTCTTTATACTATAAAGCTTCGCCATTCCTGGCCCTTCATCTGGCTGGTAATAAAACGGCAAGGGAAGCCGTTTATAATCACTTAGTCGAGATTAAGCCTCTTATCGAGGATCTTAATGAAAATGGAGCAAGCAGTACGGCAGTCATTAGCAACAAGCAGCAAGAAGCGATCAAGGCCTTATTCAAAAAGTCGGTAGATGTTGCTCCGGCCGGATTGAAAAAGGATATGGACGCCATTGCAAAGAAAATCAATCTTGATAAGCTTGCAGGTGAGAGGATCGTCGATATCGCAAGCAAAGCGGGAGTCGAACTTCCTGCTTCGAAAAATGTAAAGAACAAATATATCGTCAAACTTAAACCTGGGAAGTCATTAAGCGCTGTCCAATCCAAGATAAGCGGAAAAGGATATGGAACATTATCGGCACCTAAGCAACAAGAGGTTCTGTATGATGATATGTATGTCGTCGAGTTAAAGAACCAAGCTAAAATGAGCACAGCAGCTCTATCCGGTATCGAAAAACTTCCAGAAGTGGAATATATCGAAGCGGTAAAAACGTACAAAGCACTTTCTGCCGACATTCAATCTCCGTATCAATGGTCTTTGAATAACGCCGGCGGGGAAGAAGGCGTAAAGGGAGCGGACATCGATAACGAAAAACTGCAGAACCTTATTAAGAAACGCAATTTAAAAGATACGTTGGTAGCGGTTATCGACACAGGTGTCGATGATTCACTTGCGGATCTACAGAGTGTCGTTGAAATGGAGTCAGGTAAGAATTTCATCGATAAGAAAGAAAAAGCAATAGATGACAATGGCCATGGTACACATGTATCCGGAATCATCGCTGCCAAAGCAGATAACGGTTATTCCATGCAAGGAATCAATCCGGCAGCTAAAATCATGCCTGTGAAGGTCTTGGACTCTTCAGGATTTGGAGACAATGAGAAAATTGCGCTAGGCATTAAATATGCCGTGGATCATGGTGCAAAGGTCATAAACCTTAGCTTGGGCGGAGAATATAGCAGGACGATCGAATATGCCTTGAAACATGCCGCTGCCAAGAATGTAATGGTTGTCGTGGCAAGCGGTAATGATGGGATGGAAGGTCTTTCTTATCCTGCATCATCAAAATACGCCATATCCGTCGGTGCAACCAATGCCCTTGATTTAGTATCCGATTATTCCAATTATGGATCGAAGTTGGACATGGTCGCACCAGGGACAGCCATCCCAAGCCTTGTGCCTAACGGGAATGTTACTTACATGGATGGTACATCAATGGCAGCTCCCCATGTTGCGGCAGCCACAGCCTTATTATTATCCGGAAACCCTGGGTTGAAAGTGAATGAAGTAAGGGAAATCCTTCATGAGACATCGGAATATGTCGCTTTTGAAGAAGAAGATAATGTAGACCCTTATGAGGACTATGTACCGGAAGATGGCGAAATCATCATACCGGAAGAAGAACTTCCTGTCGGAAAAGATTTAGTCTCTGGATACGGAAGATTGAATGCGTACAGTGCACTTAGTGCAGTGGACTTGAATGCTAAAGTCAATCTTGTGATGGATACGCAAACAAAACTGACTGGTTCAGCTAAAAAAGGGTCAGTGATCGAAGTGAAAAGCGGAAGCAAAACGCTCGGTAAAGGAACGGCGTCAGCCAACGGAACGTTCAGCGTTACGATTCCGGTCCAAAAGGCTGCACAGCTGCTTACTGTGAATATCTCTGATTCTTCCAAACTAGCAGTATCTTCAATCAAAGTATTCGTGAATAAGGGTGCAACCCCTAACAAGCCAACTGTCAAAGCTTTAAGTGACAAAGATACGTATGTAACGGGTCAATCGCAAGCGGACATGAAAATCTCTATCAAAAATAGTGCCAAAAAAGTGATTGGTTCAGGTAACACGGACAGCAAAGGGAATTTCAAAGTGAAAATCAGCAAGCAAAAGGCCGGAACTACACTTTCAGTCACGGCTACAGACTTAGCAAAACGTGAAAGCAAGGCGGCAACCGTGACGGTTCTCGATAAAACCGCCCCAGATGCACCGAAAGTGAATGAAGTAAGCGATAAAGCTACTTCAGTAACTGGTAAAGCGGAAATCGGTTCAACCGTTACCGTGAAGCACAGCAATAAAAACATCGGAACGGCAAAAACTGATAGTAAGGGGAACTTCTCCATTAAAATCAGCAAGAAAAAAGCAGGCTCCGCATTATACGTCTCAGCAAAAGACAAAGCGGGCAATACAGGAAAAGCAGCAAAAGTAACGGTTAAAGATAAAACCGCTCCAGGTACACCGAAAGTGAATGAAGTAAACGATAAAGCAACAAAAGTAACTGGTAAAGCGGAAATCGGTTCAACCGTTACCGTGAAGTACAGCAATAAAAACATCGGAACGGCAAAAGCTGATAGTAAGGGGAACTTCTCCATTAAAATCAGCAAGAAAAAAGCAGGGTCCGCATTATATGTTTCAGCAAAAGACAAAGCGGGCAATACAGGAAAAGCAGCAAAAGTAACCGTTAAAAAATCTAAATAAATAGTAGGTGAAGGCCGTTTAACTACATGTTAAACGGCCTTTTTTTGTGAGCGCGGTGTTTTTGCTATGAGCGTGCCTTTTCCGAGCTGTGATGCTAGAAAATGATTTGTCATGTGCATTTTCTTCATGATGTCAGATTTGGCATGTCCCATTTTAATTATGAAACTTCACATACTCGCCGTTCATATATCATTAATCTGTTCAAAAATAAATTTCAGGAGAAAATATGATGAAAAAAGGAAAAGGAAGTGTAATAGCATTAGGACTATTTTAGCTCATCGGGTTAGGGACGCTTTCAGTTGAGGCTGGGAATGAGAATTCGGTATATTCCTTTAAGATTAAGAAAGAGCAAGGCAACGAATATACACGTACAAAGTATCGCCAAACGACTACGGAACGGAATACATGGATCGAGTGTTTGTCGATATAAAAGATGAAACGCAAACCGAAAGCTTGCAAACGATTCAATGGGATATTGACGAAAAAGTGAAAAAGCCAATCGTGATCGAACTGAAAAAGGGCTATAACGTATATATCGATAAAACGGGAAAAGATGGTTACATATCGAATGAAGGTGATCTGGTATTGGAGAGAAATAATGAGGACTGAGTAATTTAAGGTGATTTAATACCAGCTTAATTGAGTGATAAGTTTTCTTAGTTTCAAATTCCATGATCGTTTCTTAAAATGATAATATTTATTAACTTCCGAAATGATAAGGAATCAAGCGCAAAAGCGGATTCCTTATTTCAAATGTATATACCGAGGGCGGGATTTTCGAGGGTCCATATATCCACCGGTTATTTGATGTCCGAGAGAGCTCGCAATGACTACTGCTGCAAAGAGGAGGATGATTTTCTTCAAATTAATGATCTTCTTTCCGTTTTATTATTTTTAAAGATTACACCCAAATACCTCTTCCTTCAACCCCTTTTTAAAATGTAGAAAAATTTACTACCATCCTATAACTTGGACTTACTCATCTATCAAATGAGCAAAATCGGTCATCCAATGGTTTTTTCATCATCAACCATTAGATGACAACCCTTTTTTGATTCTTCATTAATTTCTCAAATTCATAGAGTTTAACGTTCAGCTTTTCAATAGTATCGTGCTAAAACAAACTTGTCCCTGCATTTGTCAGCTCATTTAGTAAATTCACTTCTTAGAAGGTAGACTATATCGTATTCCTTCAACTCGTCCATATGTCCTTCCATATCACCATAAAAATCAGTGGAAAGTGAACGTATGCCTTCCTGATTGCTTGAATAACAAATGCTCGCCAATACTGGCTTGTTATCTTTCTTTATAACGATTTTATAAGCTCGAGTGTTTCATGCCAAGCAAGATGTGAATGGGTGGGTTGCATGTAAATTCCTCCTGAACGAATAATCTTGATACATTATTCGTTCAGTGGGCTATAGGTAGGTTGTCTAGTGAAATATTTATGGGAAGATCTGTCCCATCTTCAATTTCCATTAATAGTTTGGAAGGCCATGTTTTATTGATATTGTTCGAGAACAGAGAAGAACTTTTTGGCAAATTGGTAAAAAAGTTCTTCTGATGGAGCCAAGTCCCTGTTTTTAGGAGTGATGATGCCGACCGTCCGTTTGACTTCGGGTGTGTCGATCGGGATCTTGACAGTGAGTCTTGGAATGACTTCATAAAAGGTACTGTCAGGGAGCAGACTGACTCCGATTCCGGCAGAAACGAGCCCTTTTATGGAATCCATGTCTTCACCTTCCGAGGCGATGTTCGGTGTGAAACCGGCTGCTTTGCACGCTTCGAGAGCGATAGTGTGAAAGATATAACCTTTTGGAAACAAGACGAAGGGATCATTTCTTAAATCACTTAGGCGCACACTCTTCCTATCAGCCAATGGGTGAGTGATTGGCAGTAAAGCGGATATGTTTTCCGTGAATAGGATATGACCTTCGATATCTGGATCGTTTGTCGGGATCGGTCCAAGGAAGGCTAATCCGATTTCGCGATTTTTGACAGCTTCCTTTAAAGAGGAATAAGATCCCTGTCTTAAGTGGAAGCCGATATTCGGCTGCTCATCTTTAAAAGCGGAAATGACGGTAGGCAGTAAATGGGTGGAGAGGCTCGTCGGGAACCCGATTTTAATGCTTCCGTGTTCAGGGTCCAAAAACTCCTCAATTTGATATTTGGCATATTCAATCGCCTGTATCGCCGTTTTGGCATGGATCAAGAATATTTTACCAATTGGGGTTAACTGGATATTCCGGCCGATTTTCTCGAATAAGAGTACGCCAAGCTCATCTTCCAGTCTGGAGATTTGCCGGCTGATTGCTGATTGTGCGATATGCAGGTGTTCTGCGGCTTCTGAGACGTGTTCCCTCTCGGCGACTTCAACAAAATAACGTAATTGTCGTAGTTCCATTTATTCATCCTCCTGCCATTCATCTCAAATTGAGATGGATTCTACTAGAATTATATATTGTTTATATCGATTTGAAAACCTAGAATAAATGTAAGTGACATAACGGTGTAAGAATACGATGGGGGCGATTAATATGACATACAATCAAATACCAAAAGCACAAGGGCTCTACCATCCTGAATTTGAACATGATGCATGTGGGATCGGTTTATACGCTCATTTAAAAGGGCTTGCTACACATGACATCGTCAAACAAGGACTGAATATGCTGTGCCAATTAGATCATCGCGGCGGACAAGGCAGCGATCCCCTTACAGGAGATGGCGCAGGATTAATGGTACAGATTCCTGATGAATATTTCAGGCTGGCATGCCCGGAAATGAATTTGCCGGCAAAAGGACGCTATGGTGTAGGCATGCTCTTTTTCTCTAACAATGATGATGAACGGAATGAAATCGAAGCTCGTTTGAATGCATTTATCGAACAAGAGGGCCAAACGTTATTAGGCTGGAGAACGGTTCCTGTTGATGCAACGAAAATCGGGGAGGTCGGCAAGGAGACATGTCCGACGATCCGCCAAGTATTCATCGGGGCAAGCGTAGAGATGACCGATGATTTAGCTTTTGAGCGTAAATTGTTCGTTATCAGAAAACAAGCTGAAAACTGGGCTCGGGAACGCGGCAATCGTTTTTATTTTGCCAGCCTTTCAAGTGCTACGATCGTATACAAAGGATTGTTGACGCCAGAGCAGGTGGATGCTTTTTATCTTGATCTCCAACAGGAGTCTTTCGTTTCCGCTTTCGCTTTAGTGCATTCCCGCTTCAGTACGAATACTTTTCCTAGCTGGGAACGGGCACATCCAAACCGTTACCTGATCCATAATGGTGAAATCAATACGCTTAGAGGTAATGTGAATTGGATGAAAGCGCGTGAGCAGCAGTTTGTTTCGGAAGCATTCGGGGATGACCTGCAAAAGGTCCTGCCTATTCTGGATATAGACGGCAGTGATTCCTCGATTCTTGATAATGCACTTGAATTCTTCGTGCTTGCCGGGCGTAAACCGGCACATGCGGCGATGATGCTCATTCCTGAACCGTGGACGGAAAATCCGCATATGACGAAGGAAAAGAAAGCATTTTACGAATATCATAGCATGCTCATGGAGCCATGGGATGGACCGACGGCCATATCCTTTACGAATGGCAAGCAAATCGGTGCCATCCTGGATCGAAATGGACTAAGGCCGGCAAGGTATTATGTGACAAAAGATGATTACATCATTTTCTCCTCTGAAGTCGGCGTGATCGATGTGGAGCCGGAGAATGTATTATATAAAGATCGTTTAAGCCCGGGCAGAATGCTTTTAATAGATTTAGAGGAAGGCCGTATTGTTTCCGATGAAGAGATCAAGTCGGAAATGGCACAGGAAAATCCATACCAGCAATGGCTGGACGAACAGCTTGTTCAATTAAGTGACGAAGAACCTGTGCTCGAAGGGGAGCCTTTGAGTGATTTATTATTCAGGCAAAAAGCGTTCGGATACACGTATGAAGATGTCCAAAAGTATTTACTGCCGGTCATTAACGAAGGCAAAGATCCACTGGGCAGCATGGGCAATGACATTCCGTTAGCGGTCTTATCAGATCGCCCGCAATCGCTTTTCAATTATTTCAAGCAATCTTTTGCACAGGTAACCAACCCGCCGATCGATTCGCTGCGTGAACAGATCGTCACGTCAACGATGACATTTCTCGGTGCGGAAGGAGATTTGCTGAAGCCGGATGAAACGAACAGCCGCCGCATTCAATTGGATTCACCTGTTTTGACGCCAGGTCAAATGCAGCAGTTGAAAGAAAATGCCTATCCTGAATTCAGGAGCAAAGTCATTCACACTTTATTTTCAGAAGATTTAGAGAGTGGACTCGATCGCATCTGCCGTGAAGCGGAACAAGCGATCGCTGATGGTGTCAGCCTTTTGATATTATCTGACAAGGATATGAGCAAAGAAAAAGCTGCGATTCCTTCCCTGCTGGCTGCGAGCGCCCTTCATCAAGAGCTGATCCGCCATGGTAACCGTACGAAGGTGAGCATTATCGTTGAATCGGGGGAAGCAAGGGAAGTCCATCATTATGCATCCCTAATCGGGTATGGAGTGGATGCGATTTACCCGTATCTTGCTTATGAAACATATAAGCAGGCGGTATTGGAAGGCAGTTTGGCCACCAGCTACGAAGAAACGGTAAGGAAATATGTAAGCTCTGTGACAGAAGGCATCGTAAAAGTGATGTCGAAAATGGGGATTTCAACGATTCAAAGTTATCGCGGCGCACAAATTTTCGAAGCGGTCGGAATCGGTGCTGATGTGATCGAACGCTATTTCAGCGGTACGGCATCGCAGCTTAGTGGGATCGATTTGGTAACGATCGCAGATGAAGCGTTGATTCGCCATAGGAAAGCTGCAGCCGATTCCCTTGATGAAACGCTTGAAAGCGGAAGTGACTTTCAATGGAGAAAAACAGGGGAACATCATGCTTTCAATCCTAAAACGATCCATACATTGCAATGGGCGTGCCGGAAAGGCGATTATAATTTATTTAAGCAATATTCAAACTTGGCGAATGAAGAGAGACTCGGGTTTTTACGGAATTTATTCTCGTTCGATCAAAAACGCCAAAGCATTTCAATAGATGAAGTGGAATCCGTGGAATCCATCGTCAGCCGATTCAAAACGGGTGCGATGTCATTCGGTTCATTGAGTCAGGAAGCACATGAAACATTAGCGATTGCGATGAACCGTTTAGGCGGAAAAAGCAATAGCGGTGAAGGCGGGGAGCACCCTAGCCGTTACCAACTTGATGAAAACGGCGATAATCGCCGCAGCGGTATTAAACAAATTGCGTCCGGCCGTTTTGGAGTGAAAAGCCATTACCTTGTTAATGCCGATGAACTTCAAATCAAAATGGCGCAAGGTGCTAAGCCGGGTGAAGGCGGCCAGCTGCCCGGAAACAAAGTATATCCTTGGGTTGCAGAGGTCCGCGGTTCCACACCGGGTGTCGGCCTGATTTCACCGCCTCCGCATCACGATATCTATTCGATTGAAGATTTGGCACAGCTGATCCATGATTTGAAAAATGCGAACCGTGATGCCAGGATCAGCGTCAAGCTTGTGTCAAAAGCAGGCGTAGGCACGATTGCAGCCGGCGTGGCCAAAGGAGCCGCAGATGTCATCGTTATCAGCGGGTACGATGGCGGTACGGGTGCATCACCAAAAACGAGTATCAAACATACTGGTCTTCCTTGGGAGCTAGGTCTTGCCGAAGCACACCAAACATTGATGCTGAATGGCCTGCGCAGCCGTGTTGTCCTTGAAACGGATGGGAAGTTAATGACGGGACGCGATGTGGTCATGGCAGCTATCCTTGGAGCGGAAGAATTCGGCTTTGCTACAGCACCGCTTGTGGTCCTAGGCTGTGTCATGATGCGTGCTTGCCATTTGGATACATGTCCTGTCGGGGTAGCTACCCAAAACCCTGAACTTCGCAGCAAATTCACTGGAGATGCGGATCATGTCGTGAATTTCATGCGCTTCATCGCTGAGGAAGTCCGGGAAACGATGGCTGAGCTTGGCTTTAGAACACTGGAAGAGATGGTCGGCCGCACTGATGTTTTACAAGTGAGCGAGCGGGCGCAAAACCATTGGAAAGCGAAGCATCTGGACTTGACGACACTTCTTTTCCAACCGGAGGGGATTCGTACGTATCAACTTCCTCAAAACCATAAAATAGAAGAATCTTTGGATATCCGTGAGATTTTACCTGTTGTGGAGCCTGCTTTAAATGACCAAACCCAGGTGGATGTCAGCTTCCCGATTACAAACGTGAACCGTGTGGTCGGAACGATTGTCGGCAGTGAAGTATCCAAACGCTACGGTGAGGAAGGGTTGCCTGAAGATACGATCACACTTCGTTTTACAGGATCGGCGGGCCAGAGCTTTGGTGCGTTCATTCCAAAAGGGATGTCGATGTATTTGACTGGTGATGTGAATGACTATGTTGGGAAAGGCTTATCTGGTGGGAAGATCATTGTCACGGCACCTTCTGGCAATCAGATCGAGGCCGGGGACAATGTAATTGCCGGAAATATCGCCTTATATGGTGCAACAAGCGGCGAGGCCTACATTAATGGCCGTGCGGGAGAACGATTTGCCGTACGGAACAGTGGAGTCAATGTCGTCGTTGAAGGAATAGGAGACCATGGCTGTGAGTATATGACAGGCGGACGCGTGGTCATTCTGGGTGACGTCGGCAAAAACTTTGCGGCAGGCATGTCAGGCGGCATCGCTTATGTACTTGCTGATGATGCAGAAGAATTCAAGGCATTATGCAATGGTGAAATGATAGAATTCGAGACGCTTGATGATATGGGTGATGCCAACGAGGTAAAAGAAATGCTTTACAGCCACCTTCATTATACAGAAAGTGCCAAAGCATCGTATGTACTGGAGAACTGGGAGGATTTCGCCAAGAAATTCGTAAAAGTCATTCCGAAAGATTACAAACGGATGATCAAAAGCATCAATGAGCAGAAGCGTGCAGGGCTAACGGATGAAGAAGCGATCATGAGTGCATTCCAAGCAAATGCCGTTCAAGATAAAAAAATCACTAAACAAGCTGTGATGCAGTAAGAAAGGGGAGAGAAAGATGGGAAAAGCAACAGGATTTATGGATTATCCGCGAGAAAAACCAAAAGACCGGAATCCTCTCACTCGTTTAAACGACTGGAGAGAGTATACAGCTCCTTTCTCTGATGAAAAGTTAAGTACACAGGGAGCGCGGTGTATGGACTGCGCCACCCCTTTCTGCCATATGGGCATGGAATTGAACCGAGTCACTACGGGCTGTCCGATTCATAATCTTATTCCGGAGTGGAATGATTTGGTGTACCGCGGCAGATGGAAAGAAGCATTGGACCGTTTATCGAAAACGAATAATTTCCCTGAATTCACAGGGCGCGTCTGCCCGGCCCCATGTGAAGGGTCTTGTACGGTAGCGATAAGCGATCCTGCCGTTACCATCAAGAACATAGAACGGACCATCATCGATAAAGGATTTGAAAATGGCTGGATAACGCCTCGCATCCCTGAAAGCAGGACCGGCAAGAAAATTGCCATCATCGGTTCAGGACCGGCAGGATTGGCGAGTGCCGACCAGTTGAATCAAGCAGGTCATTCAGTCACGGTTTATGAGCGCTCAGACCGTGCAGGCGGGCTGTTGACATACGGAATCCCGAACATGAAACTTGAAAAGGATATCGTTGCACGCCGAATCAAATTATTGACCCAGGAAGGCATCGATTTCATTACCAATACAGAAGTAGGCAAAGATATAACAGCCGAAGAACTGAAAGATCAGTATGATGCAGTCATCCTTTGCACAGGTGCCCAAAAGCAGCGTGACCTGGTAATTGAAGGACGCGGGGCATCAGGCATTCACCTTGCAATGGATTACTTGACTACATCGACTAAAAGCCTGCTGGATTCCAATTTTGAAGACGGCAAGTTCATCGACACAAAGGGGAAGGACGTCATCGTAATCGGCGGCGGGGATACAGGAGCTGACTGTGTCGCAACTGCCCTTCGCCAGGGATGTAAGAGCGTCGTACAATTCGGGAAGCATCCGATCCTTCCGACAGCCCGTACATCTGATAATATGTGGCCAGCCTACCCGAATGTCTTTTCCCTTGATTATGCGTATGAAGAAGCGGAAGCGAAATTTGGTGCAGATCCGCGTCAATATTCAATCCAAACAAAAAAAATCGTCGCCGATGAAAATGGCAACGTAAAAGAACTGCACACAATCTCCATGGAAAAAATCAAAGGCGATGACGGAATGTACATTTTCAGGGAAGTTCCTGGAACTGAAAAAGTATGGCCTGCACAATTCGTTTTCATCGCAATCGGATTTGAAGGAACGGAAATGCCGCTCTTAACTCAATTTGGCGTAGAAACAGTCAATCAAAAAATTGATGCCGTCTATGGCGAATACAGAACGAATGTCGAAGGGGTTTTCGCTGCCGGAGATGCAAGAAGAGGGCAAAGCCTCATCGTTTGGGCAATCAATGAAGGCCGAGAAGTGGCAAGAGAAGTGGACCGCTACTTGATGGGCGCAACCGTATTGCCTTAATTTCAAAAAAAGAAGTGCCATTATGGCGCTTCTTTTTTTTCTGTGGTGGGAAATATGTGCTCACGAGTAAAGTGCTGAAACTCACGAGTAAGAGCGCAGAATTCACGAGTAAAATGGCGAAACTCACGAGTAAAAGCATGAAACTCACGAGTAAATGCCCCAAATTCACGAGTAAAGCGCTGAAACTCACGAGTGAAACGGTAAAACTCACGAGTAAAAGCTCATAACTAACAATATTCCGGCTTAAATATACAAGGAATTCACAACAAGTGGTCGGTAATCATTAAAATGCAAAGGAAAAAACACGCTTAGGGGAATCCTAAGCGTGTAAGTGTATTATTTCAAACAGATGGCAAGTATTGTTCGCAGACGATGATATCATCGTCTTTTAGAACATAAGGATGTGTTTCCAGCAAAATGGTTTTCAGGTAGTCTGGCATCCTCTCACCTTTGTACGCACAAATTAATGGAAATGACAGCAGATTTACAGCTTTGTCTACTGTTCGCTCAAATTCCTCTATGATATGCAGGGGCTCTTCCAAGGTTGCCCATTCCACATGTGCCCATGATCGGAAAGAGATTTTATTTTCAACATAGGGCTGTACCGTTTTATTAAAGTATTCTTCGATTGCAGGAGGATGATAACTGCCGCTTGAGCAATAGAAATCGAAGTTGTTCACAAAGTGAAGGAGCTCCATTTGATCTTTCGTTAACCGAGTGCTTAGTTCTTTATGAATAATGGGGTAAATACGGTCATTTTCAACAAGAATGACATAATCTCCCGCCATGATGCCATCTTGGATATAACTTAAAACTTGTTTAATGTAATTTTCCATTTCATTATAGGAATACAGCACATGAATATTTTTTTGGTCTTCGAACAACTGATTCATTTTGCTTTTCAATATATCAATCCTTCTTTCATGTATCGCTTCCATTATACTAGAATTCGATAGGCAGGACAAAATGAGAATTTTTAACAAGGACAAAAAGCAATCCTTCGCCATTGAAGGATTGCTTTTCCGTTTTATTTCAGCCGTTCGATCAGGTCGGTCATTTTATCCAAAGTGGTTATGTTCTGGTTGCATTTCATGCTGTCCAGACAAATATAATTCCCTTTTTTAATGAATGTCCCTTGGACGGTTCCTTTTGTTTCAGAAATGAACATCCCTACTTCTTCAAAGCGGCTGCATATGGCACAGATCCCTTTTTTGTTGGCAGGTTTAATGGTTCCATGCAATCCGGTGAGTTTATGATGATGGGGGGCAATGATGAATTTCTTTCCGGATCCGACATCATCCCATCCCAGGTATGAAATCTCTCTCAAATCGATGTTTTCCAACAAAGGGGTTTTTAATTTCTTTGCTTTAGGAAATAGTTTTTTTATCGTTTTTTCGGTTATTTCTTTAAATGGGATCACAAAGGGCTTCACCTGTAAGAGAAAGGCTTCGGCTTGTGCGGGATCTTTGATGGTATCCACTGGGTCCAGCAGTTGTTTTTGCTCTTCGTTCAAGTCACTGAATAAGCTTAGTACCCTTTCTTTGGCGACTGTTTTCAGGGTGTTGATCACATCCTTATCGTTGGCAGTCGCGTGTCCATTTATGAGAATTTGTGTTTGGGATTTTATGAAGTTATACTGCTCGCTCCTGATAAAAGGTTCCATTTTCTTCACTCCTGTTTCTGCAAGTGTTACCGTTTCTCTTTACTTTACATAAATTGCATTTGCTTTAAAAGGGGGAAAACGATTAAGAAACATACTCGGCATACAAATAGCACTGATATCATTATCAGTGCTACCCGTGTAATCCTATTTAGAATAAACGATTTTCTTGATGGTTTCCGCGGAGAGGAAATGTTCCTCGGCTAATTGATGGATGGAATGCCCGTCTTTGAATGCGTATTTTATAGAGGCATTTCGGTCATCGATCAATTCCCGTGATCCCGAACGGGTTCCCCATTTGTGATGGGCTTTTTCGGGTTTAGGGATATATATGGTTTCACCTTGCACATACTTTTGAATTTCAACGATCAGCTTTTCAGGTAAAACGGCCGTCGCTTTTACATACTTCATTTCTGCCAGCCCCTTATTCTTTATTAAGAATGAAATAAGGTGCAAAGCCGAATATTAGAAATGATAAGGCGGGCGATTAAATTTAGCTTAATTCAACCCCATGCAAAGTATCGCCTCCAATACTAGGCTTTGCATGAGACGCTGCAGAAGGTGGCATTAACATTCGTATTGCCATCTTTACACCTCCCCTTTGTGTTTCTGAAGAACACGTGTTGTTCTTATTATAAAATAGATTAGGGTGGTTGCCAAACTTTTTCCAATGTTAAAGCTGAATCGGCGGGCTGATTGTTTGATAATGTTCTGAGTCCATGAAATAATTTGGAGGGAAACCAAACTAACCATTATGGGAGCTGACTTTATGAAAGTATTCGTAGTTGGGGCAAATGGGCAGATCGGTAAACATCTTGTGTCTTTATTAAAAGACAGCCCGGATCATAGTGTACGGGCGATGGTTCGCAAAGAAGAACAAAGTGAGCGTTTAAAGAAAAATGGAATTGAATCCGCAGTCGTCAGTTTAACTGGATCAGTGGATGAGATTGCGAATGCGGCAAAAGGCTGCGATGCCATCGTGTTCACAGCAGGGTCCGGAGGTAGCACCGGTGCTGATCAAACGCTGTTGATTGATCTGGATGGTGCAGTCAAAACGATTGAAGCGGCAGAAAACCTGGGAATCGACCGATTCATCATGGTGAGTGCTTTTCAGGCCAATAATCGTGAAAACTGGAATGAAGCCATCAAACCGTATTATGTGGCCAAGCACTATGCGGATAGGGCATTGTTACAAAGCGATTTAAATTATACGATCATTCGGCCCGGCGGTCTGGTTAATGAACCGGGAACGGGCAAAGTGACCGCCGCCGAGGAATTGGAAAGAGGCTCGATTGCCCGTGAAGATGTGGCTCGAACGATTCTTGCTTCATTGACCGATGAAAATACCTATAAGCGTTCATTTGATTTAATATCTGGCGATGCTGCAATCGCGGAAGCCTTGAGGAAAATTTAACGTAAAACAGGGGCAGAGCCACTCAGTGGACTCTGCTTATTTAATTCCTTCGATATGCTTGATGACCTTCGCTGGGTTTCCACCGACAACAACGCCTTCAGGAACATCCTTTGTTACGACGGCCCCTGAGGCGACGACGGAATGACTCCCTATTGTAACGCCAGGATTGATGATGGCCCTTCCGCCAATCCATACATGATCACCTATCGTAACCGGTTTTCCGTATTCCACTCCAGAACTGCGTTCAAAGGGATCCAGCGGATGTGTAGCTGTATAGATATGCACTCCGGGAGCCAACATGCAGTCCCTGCCAATTTTCACTTCACAAACATCCAAAATGACACAATCAAAATTAGCATAAAAGTTTTCCCCGACAGAAATATTGTATCCATAGTCACAACGGAAAGTAGGTTCAATATATACATTTAGCCCCGTGGAACCTAAAAGCCGTTTCAGCAGTGCAGTCCGTTCATCTCCTTCGCTTTCCGTTGTCTGATTGTATAACCGGGTCAACCTTCTGGCATTTTCCCTATCTCTGATTAATTCCGGATCAGCGGCGATGTAAGGTTTCCCGCTCACCATCTTTTCTTTTTCAGTATTCATGTGTGCGCCTCCTTTTTCTTTTTTTATATAGTTTGGAAAAAAATCTGAATATTAAAACATTTTTCCTGCAAAATAAATTGCAGTACTTTTTACTCAACTTTTCTGTTGAATCTAAATGCCTCTTTAGTTTTCTTAAAAAGAAGTAAGAAAAGAAAGATTTTTCCGAATAATGAATGAAATAGCTTTGACAAACGTTCCGCCGGATTTTATAGTAAGAAGAGTTATGGATGATTCATAGTTTCATGAAGGTCCATTTTAACAGATAAGTAGAATGGTTCGAAGTTATGTCATTTTATTTTAGGAAATTGTGGACAACTCTTTTCTTCGTTAAGATAATCAAAAAACAATGGAGGGCTCTATATGTCACAGAAAGCACCGCTGTCTTTTGTCATTGTAACAGGATTAATGCTTTTTGCTTTATTTTTTGGTGCAGGAAACTTAATTTTCCCTGCCATGCTCGGTCAATCCGCGGGGACCAATTTATGGTCGGCCAGTTTAGGGTTCATCATTACAGGTGTTGGACTGCCATTCATTACAATATTGGCCTTTGGTTTTTCAGGCAAAAATGATGTTCAATCGCTTGCAAGCAGGGCACACCCGTTATTCGGCATCATTTTCACAGTTGTTCTTTATTTATCTTTGGGACCGCTGTTCGCGCTTCCCAGAACGGGGAGTGTATCCTACGAAATAGGGATTAAACCTTTCCTATCTAATGATGTCGGTTTTTTACCATTGCTGATATTCACGATCATATACTTTGGGATTGCCTGTTTATTATCCATCAATCCATCAAAAATGCTCGATATCGTCGGAAAAATATTAACACCTTTATTATTGATTTTCATCGGGATCCTCATTGTGGTCGCAATTATTAACCCAATGGGTGAAATCCAACCACCAGCGGCAGATTATTCAGATAATTCTTTCTTCAAGGGATTTAAAGAAGGATATTTGACCATGGATACGCTGGCCGGATTTGCATTCGGGATCATCGTCATCAATGCGATCAAAGATAGAGGGATAACATCAAGAAAAGAAGTGTTGGGCTTCTGTCTGAAAGCCGGCTTAATAGCTGCCACCTTGTTGGTGATCGTTTATGCGTCTATAACTTATGTAGGTGCAACAAGTGTGGGAAAACTCGGTCAACTGGGTAATGGCGGGGACGTTTTGGCTCAAGCTTCGAACCACTTTTTCGGACCGGCTGGTGCCGTGTTGTTAGGGTTGATTGTGATCGCTGCTTGCCTGACGACAAGCATCGGTTTGATAACGGCTTGTGCTACGTATTTCAATAAAATACTGCCTGCCGTATCGTATAAATCATTTGTCGTCATCTTCTCCGTTTTCAGTGCGGCTGTTGCCAATGTAGGTTTGACCAAGCTGATTTCCATTACAGTGCCTGTGTTAACGGCGCTTTATCCCGTGGCGATCGTTTTGATTGTTCTTACTTTCTTCCATTCCTTATTCAAAGGGAAATCGGAGGTATATTTAGGAAGCTTATTGTTAACGGCCATCATCAGCATAATGGATGGAATAGTGGCATCAGGTATTAAACTGGATGCCGTTTCGGACCTTTTCACTCAATACCTTCCACTATATAGTGTAGGGGTGGGCTGGGTGATTCCTGCCATCATCGGCGGTGTATTGGGCTATATGGTATACCTATTGAAAGGTGATCCCAAGGAAGCCTATTAAGGGATATCATTCTCTAACATCGAATCTTGAAAGGAGCTGTCTTGATGACAGCTCCTTAGTTTGTCTACAAAAGTGAGTTCGGAATGCTATCACCCGCCCCCTGTTTTGATGAGTCTTGGCATCGGAGTAAGGGAGCGGATTTCAGAATGAAAAAATGCAGGGGAAACTCGCTTTATTCCGAGTTTGTCTACAATCGGGGAGTTGTCTTGATGACAGCTCCTTTTCTTAGTGTTTGTTTTTAATGGGAAAGAGCCTTAAAATGTTCAGAAAGGGGTGTAGGAACATAATGATCAATCGATTACCAACAGAAATAGCAAATATATTACAAACAAGCAAAAAGAAACCTGCTCAATTTGAGGAATTGATCAGGAGCGGCGGATATCTGCCTCCCGAGATGGAGTTGATGGTGGATGCCATCACGGCCTTGAGCATGGGGAAGAATATCCTTTTGAAGGGTCCGACAGGGGCAGGAAAGACAAAGTTTGCCGAGACTTTATCGAACTTATTCAACCAGCCGATGTTCAGCGTCAACTGCTCAGTCGACTTGGATGCCGAAAGCTTATTGGGCTTCAAGACGCTGGCTTACAAAGAGGAAAAACAAGTGATAGAATTCGTACCTGGACCAGTGACCAATTCGATGAATCACGGTCACTTCTTATATATAGATGAAATCAACATGGCAAAACCGGAAACTCTGCCGCTTATCAATGGTGTGCTTGATTACAGAAGGACGATAACGAATCCGTTCACGAATGAAGTGATAACGGCAAAAGAAGGCTTTAATGTGATTGCTGCAATCAACGAAGGGTATGTTGGGACAGTGCCGCTGAATGAAGCGCTAAAAAATAGGTTTGTCGTCATTGAAGTTCCTTATATCGAAGGGGAGCAGTTAAAGCAATTGATAGAAACCAATACAAAGCTGAAGGATCCAAGAAGTATTGATTTGTTCGTTAAACTTTCGAGTGATTTGATAAATGCCGTGAATCAAGGGAAGGTGGCTGAAGATGCGGCGTCGATCAGGGCTTTGCTTGATGCTTGCGATCTGAGTGTGTTGATCCCGCCGAAACGGGCGATTCTTCGTTCCATTGTGGATAAGTTGGACGAGGAACGGGAGCGTGAGTTCGTGAAGAACTTGGCTGACACATTATTCTAACTAGGAGAATGCCTCATGAAGTATATCCGGTTCAATGATTCAATAATAGATACGGCACTTTTTTTACAGCTTCAGGATCTCTCGACTGTTTTATCCGGCATTCCTGAGCTGGAATTCGAATACAATTATGGCTCCTTCATTGATCTGATCGAGAATAAGGTCACTGCCAGCCACTTTTGGGAAAATGGCAATAAGGAAGTGAAGGAAGCAGGGCTGAAAACGGACGTGCTTCTTAGAACGATAGGCACGCTGCATCACACAACAATCCAGAGCATGAAGGAGTACCAGGACAGCATCGGGGAAAGTTCGCTTCCGAAGTTTGCAGCCCAATTATTCGCCTTGCTGGAAGATTTGCGATTGGAAGAATTGGTGAAGAGAGAAAGACCAGGCACGAAGAAATGGTTTTCGGTAAGGGGGGCTTACCTTAAACAATATTTCGAAAGCCAATTGGCGACGAATGTCACCAGAAGTTTTGCACTGGATGAATTATATTGCCTCATATATTTACTGCTTCAATCTGACAGGCCGGATCCGATTTTTCCGAGAGCCAATGAAAAGCAACTGGAAGAACTGGAGAAACTCAAACCGTTCATCCATGCGGTCTTTGATGCCACTAAAACCAGTGATATCACGAGAATTTGCGAGCAAATCGTTTTCCGTGTGAACGATGGCTACGAAGATACGATGAATGAATATTTCATTTTCCCCATTGCAAGTGTGGAAAAGTATGAAGCAAATACCTTATTTGATGAACTGACTAGAAATGATGAACTGTTGAACGATGATACAGATGATGCAGACGAAGAGAAAAGTGAGTTCATTGATGAAAAATTCTCGACTTGGCATCGGGAGAACAAGAACAGCGAAAGTAATTCGACGTTTCTCCAATTTGAGTTGGAGCAGGGAACGAAAACAAGCCTGATGGGCGGAGGTGCCCGGGAAGCGGAAGATGCCGACCAAGCACTGGCTTCGATCCAGGGTTCATCAGGGGAAAGTCAACAAAAGGAATACAATCAGCAAGAAACGCTGGAGAAGAAACAAACCAATATGGGCAAAAGCGGTGAACATCCATTTGGTGAAGAAAATAAAGACGTCGTTCAGGTAATCAAAGAAGCCAAAGTACCAACACTTACGGAAGAGAAACGCTACCGAGAGTTTGTTGCGGATATCGAACCGTTCAAGAGGAAACTCTCCAGTACCATTGAAAAGACGCTGGAAAATAAAAAGAACGCACCAAGAAAAGATTTGGTTTTTGGCCGTTTATCAAAGAAATTACTCCCGCTTGTATTTGAAGAAAATCCAAGGGTATTTTATAAAAAGAACCAGGATTCTAATGAAATGGATGCCGTATTCACATTGCTTATCGATTGCTCGGCTTCCATGCATAACAAAATGGATGAAACGAAACGAGGGGTCGTCCTGTTTCATGAAGTGCTGAAGAAATTAAGGATCCCCCACTCGATCGTGGGTTTCTGGGAAGATGCCAATGAAGTGAGGGAAGGATATCAGCCGAACTACTTCCATGTGATCCAGTCCCATTCCGATTCTCTTTATCTAAACTCAGGAGCTAAAATCATGCAGCTTGAGCCGGAGGAAGACAACCGCGACGGATACAGTATCAGGGTTGCCACAATGGAATTGGAAAAAAGGCGCGAAAAAAACCGTTTCTTGCTCGTATTTTCCGATGGTGAGCCGGCGGCAAGCGATTATGATCAAAATGGAATTGTCGATACACACCTTGCTGTTTCGGAAGCCAGGAAGAAAGGTATCGAAGTCATCGGCCTGTTTTTAGCGGATGGAGGCATCGATGAGAGTGAAGAGGTGACGATGAAAAACATCTATGGCAAAGAACGCCTGATGATTCCGAGTGTAGCTGAATTGCCAGAGCAATTTACACCGCTGTTAAAAAAATTGCTGCTGAAGACCATTTAAGAAACATATAGATAAAAACGCAGTAGGATTCAAGTTTTGGATCTTACTGTTTTTTTTTTTGCTTTGTCAACTATTGGTGGAAACTTAAAATGAACGTCGAATGAGATTTCTTTTGTCGTGATTGGGGTAAACCATAGATGAGGAGTGATCATTTTGATGAATGTACTTTTTATGCTGCTTTATTTTATAATCATTGTTCTTGTAATTGAAATATCGGTCACCTTGATGAAATTGACTGGATTAAAAAGCACAGTGGCAAGATTTCAGGTTATTTCCATGCTGACGGGCACTGGTTTTACAACTGACGAGTCAAAATCCATTATCGATCACCCCATTCGACGGAAAATAAGCATGTTCTTAATTTTATTTGGTGCATTCTCGCTTGCTGTCATCATTTCATCGATCAGTACATTGCTTACAGATGATCTGCGTTTGATGGAGTTAAGCATCATTATTGGAATCCTGCTGGTTTTAACCGTTTTGGTGAAGGTTCCATTCCTGAATAATAGATTATCGAATAAGATGAAAAGTGAAATGTACAATCATTATGAATTATGGGAACACCCGATAGAAGAGGTCTTATTTTTAGAAGATGAAGACGTGGTCATGGAAATCGATATTTATGAGGACTCGGAGTTCATCGATGTCAAAGCCTTTGATGTCATTTCACATGGAGCCGACATCAATATTTTATTTATTAAAAGCGGAGAGGTGAAAATCAGAAAAGAGCTATACGAGTATAAAATCAAATTAGGGGATAATCTCTTTTTATATGGAAATAAAAAAGAGATAGAAGAAACATTCTCAAAAGAAATCGAAGAGATGAAGAAGAAAAGTGCATCAGACTGAAAAGATCCCAGCCTATATTATGGCTGGGATCTTTTGAAGATTGTCTTCATTAGTGTTTTTTATTCGGTAATTTCTGAGCGGGATTCCCATTACCTTGACGGCGCATATTGCCTTCTTCCTTTTTTTGCTGCTCTTGAATGCTTTCAACAAACTCCTTTGAACTTTTCATGGAATGTACCTCCTCCGTTATTTTCTTTTTTACTATAACCAGAAGAGGTGGAATTCATGAGTAAGCAAAAAGGAACGGTGGTCATACATGGACTTAAGTGGTAACTTTGTTCCACAAGTGAGTTGAAAAGAATAAGGGTCAATCGTTTTAAATAACGCTATCTAATGTTAGAATACATTACATTAGAATATTTTGAATATTGACAAAAATAGGGTCGGTATCTATAATAAGCAATAATAATATCCATGAATAAACGTTTATTGGGGTTTTGCCTATGGAACGGACAATGACCGTCCGGGATTTATGTGCGTTGCATACTCAGTTATTGGACAGTGATATTCAAATTCTTGAAAACCTATCAACGAATTTACCGTTGATAGCCGATTTGAATAAAGCGAATGTGTTTATTGATTGTCCGGTGCGTGAAGGGAAGCATGTCATTGTCGTTGCAGAGGCATGCGGACATTCCGTGAAATCGGTTTACGATCATCCGGTTGTCGGGAAATTTGCTTATGAGGCATTCGAACCGGCCGTATTTTATGTATTGCGCACCGGAAAGGACATGTTCGTGAATCGGGCATTGACTCAAGAGGGAGCGATGGTCCAGCAAAGTGTCGTTCCAATCAAGGGGGAATGCAATCGGGTCATCGCCGTTTTGATCATGGAAAAGGTGATTCATGAAGAACCTGTATCTTTCAATCAGTTTGATAGGCAAGATCAACAAAATTCCTTAGTTCCTGAATTTATCGAAGAGTCCATTTTCCTGATTAATAACCAAAACCGACTTGTTTATACGAATCCTGCTGCCATTAATTTAGTATCGGAAATATGTTTGACGGAATGTGTTTTAGGTGAAACGATTTTCGATTACTTTCCTGGCTTTGCGGATGTTCTTGCTTCAAAAGAGGACATTTTGATGAAGGAAATGAACATTGGTAAAAAGATTATCCAACTAAAGAAGTTCCATTTGGGCAACAAGAATTCCAATGAAACATTCATCATCATCCGGGACCTGACTGAACTGCGGGATAAAGAGAGGGAGCTGATCAGCAAGTCAGTAGCCATTCGTGAAATTCATCATAGGGTGAAGAATAATTTGCAGACAGTGGCCAGTTTGCTTCGGCTGCAAATGAGGTTAGGAGCCCCTGAAGAAAGCAAGCCCCATTTATTGGTCAGTTTGAACCGGGTTTTAAGCATATCGTCGGTTTATGAAATCATTTTGGCAAGCAGTCAGGTCGATCATGTGGATCTGCTGGAGCTTATTAGAAAAATAGGCGATATGATCGTTCATACGGAGGGTCAGGCCCGCCAATGCCTAAGCATTGAATATAGTGGTGAGCTTCATTCGATTGATTCCGACATTGGCATTTCGGTCGCGCTGGTGGTGAATGAGCTCATTCATAATTGTGTGAAACATGCTTTCAAGGAAGGGACGGAAGGGAACATAACCGTATGCTTGCAAAAGGATGGTCCTGAATTGGAACTTCAAGTAAGAGATGATGGCATCGGATATTCACCTGCAGTGAAACCTTCTTTGGGGCTGGATATCATCCGCATGACGGTGGAAAATGATTTGGATGGGGAGTTTTCGATTCAGCGGATTAAAGAAGGTACCCTGGCTTCTGTAAGATTTCCATACAAGAGGTAGGTGGGAGAAGTGGTCAAGAGGATTTTGGTCGTGGAGGATGAATCGATTGTTCTGCTTGATATAACGATCATGCTCAAGGATGCAGGATTCGATGTGGTTGGACATGCCCGTAATGGGGAGAAGGCGATTGAATTGGCACATGCACTGCAGCCGGATCTCGTTTTGATGGATATCAAAATGCCGAAAATGAATGGGCTTAAGGCTAGCGATGTGATATCCAATACCTTTCAGATTCCTGTCCTGCTTTTAACTGCATTCAGCCAGCGTAAATATATCGACGAGGCGAAACGGGCGAACATCGTCGGATATCTTGTAAAGCCAATTACGGAGGCGAATCTGATCCCGGCAGTGGAGATAGCTTTGCTGCAAGCAGCCAATACAAAGAAGTATCAGGAACGAAATGCTCAATTGGATGAAACGCTCACAAATCGCAAAGTCATTGAAAAGGCAAAAGGAATCATCATGAAAAGGAAGAATGTTACCGAAGAAATCGCTTACAATAAGCTGAGAAGGCTTAGTATGGATAAGCAGCTTTCCATGGAGACGGTGGCACGTCGAATCATTGCAAATGATCAAAAACAAGTAAATAGATGAAGCAATGGCGCTTTGATGGACCAAATTGGTTATAGGCAGGCATTTCTGCCGAAAAACCTAAGTTTGGGCTATAAGAGGCGTCTTTTTTTTATACCCTTTTTTAAGTCGATAGGCCAAATCAAATTGGAATTCAGGGGGAATATGTATGGAGATGGTAGGTAAATTCGTTATTTATATCATTATGGTGTGTGCCGTTGTCGGTGCTATTACATCGATTAAAGACAGTGAGCAGGGCTTGGGGAAACAGTTCATGGAAGGTTTGCATACCGTTGGCCATATATTTATCCCGGCAGCTGGAATCATGGCCTCGATCCCTTATTTATCTTGGTTCATCAATACAGTATGCGGCCCGGTTTTCGCTGCGATTGGTGCAGATCCAGCCCTCGCCGCAACAACGATTTTGGCGACGGATATGGGGGGGTATCAATTAGCGGCCGAGCTGAAGGAATCCTATGAAGGCTGGATCATGGCGATGATTGTCGGCTTTATGTCCGGGGCAACGATTGTATTCTCGATTCCAATGGGACTTGCGATGCTGGAGAAGCGTGATCATAAATACATGGCACTTGGTGTCATGTCAGGAATCCTGACGATTCCGATTGGCGCTTTTATCTCAAGCGTGCTGGTGGTGGCGACGAATTCGAAAATCCGCGAAGTGATTTCCACGAATGCGGATTCTACATACGAATTCGCGTTGAGCTATTTGAAAATTGCCCTGAACCTTTCCCCGCTTCTTATTTTTGTGGTCTTGCTCGCGTTAGGTCTTTATTTCCTGCCGGATTTGATGATCAAAGGTTTCATGTGGTTTGGAAAAATATTGGATGCTGCGATTAAACTTGTACTCGTGTTTTCGATCGTGGAAATTTTCACAGGATTGTTTTCCAAAGTATTTGGAGCTTGGGGTTTCCATCCGATCATGGCCGATAAGGCAGACCAATTCCGTGCCCTGGAAACGGCGGGGTATATCGGGATAATGCTGGCAGGTGCATTTCCAATGATTTACCTGATTCAAAAATATGCAGGCAAGCCATTGGAAGCGATGGGCGGGAAAATCGGGTTGAGCAAAGCCGGGAGTGCAGGAATATTAGCCACGGTAGCCAATATATTAGCAATGTTCAAGCTTGTTAAAGAAATGCCGCCGAAGGATAAGGTCATAAACATTTCCTTCGCTGTGTGTGCAGCCTTCCTATTGGGTGATCATTTATCATTCACAGCCAACTTTCAGCCTTCCTTAATATTACCGATCATTGTCGGTAAGCTATCTGCCGGAGCGATTGGAATCGGTCTTGCTTACTGGCTGTCCGTTCCGAAAGCTTTGGAATTAGAAGAAAAGGATCGTGCAGCAGGAGTTATCGGCATAAATGAATATAAAACGAAAAACGAGGAAGAAAACAGCAATGAAATCCAAGTGGTGTAAAACTGGGGTGTGATTTTAATGAATGAACAGGTGGAACGAATCATCAGTGCAGGAATTGATATTGGCACCAGTACGACGAAGCTTGTTATAAGCGAGCTTTCGCTTAGGAATGTGGCGGGTGGCGGACAGGTGCCAAAAATCGAAATTACCGATAAGGAAATTCTGTATCGAAGTCCCATTTTCAGGACCCCGCTTGTATCCGAGACGGTAATTGATATACCTGCTGTTCAAAGAATGGTGGAAAGTGAATACCAAAAAGCAGGAATCACGATCGAAAGCATACAAACAGGGGCTGTCATCATCACTGGGGAAACGGCAACCAAACAAAATGCAGAAGAAATGGTGTACCGGTTATCTAAAGCGGCGGGGGAATTCCTTGTAGCGGCAGCCGGTCCGGATTTGGAGGGGATCATTGCCGCCAAGGGGTCCGGCGCCTATCAACATTCCATCAAGACAAGAAAGACTGTAGCGAACATAGACATTGGCGGGGGGACAGCGAATATTGCCGTATACCGTTCAGGCATGCTTTGCGGAACCTGCACACTGCATATAGGAGGCCGTTTGGTGGAGTGGGAAGGAGCGAAGGTGAGGGTTGCTCCTTCAATAGGAAAATGGCTGAAATCAAAAGGGCACTCTCCTTTGAATGGTGAAGGGGCAATCATCGCAAATGAAATGGCGAAGGTGCTTTCGAGGTTTTTGGCTGGCTCCTTCACAAAAGAAGATGAACTCCTATTAGTTGGGAAGGAGCCATCTTGGACAGAACGAATAGACGTGTTGATGTTCTCGGGCGGTGTCAGTGATTGCATCTATCATGAAGAACGGGAGGACGAAAGCTTCCGGGATATCGGCATGATGCTTGCCGCCTCTATCAAGGAAAGTGAAGAATTGGCCGCATGGGAGTGGGAACATCCCGTTGAAACGGTTCGGGCGACTGTACTTGGAGCAGGCGCACATACAACTGAAATCAGCGGAGCAACCATCGAAGTGAATGATTCTCATCTGCCAGTCCGTAATATTCCAGTCTATCGGGTCGATTTTCATGGCGTGCTTGATGATGTAACCGCGAAAATGGCACAAGCTGTTCAGGATGCGATCACAATATACGACGCTTTGCAGGAGGGGCTGAATTTTGCCTTTTATTTAACGAATTTACCTTATCAATCATTTCGGGACATTCACCGGCTCGCAGTCGCTTTTACCGAGGCACTGAAGCAAAAACCGAATCGGCAGCAGCCTCTGATCATTGTCATGGATAGTGATTATGGAAAGGCACTTGGTCAAACCATTCTAGCGAATCAACCGGATTTGCCGGTCATCTGTATTGATCAGACAGAAGTGGAACATGGTGATTATTTAGATATAGGAAGGCTGCTGCGGACAGGGGTCGTTCCGGTGGTAGTAAAAACGCTAACCTTCCACAGTTAGGAAAAGGAGGATCATACGATGAAATTATCCACTCAATATTTTGGGGAAACCCATCAATTCAAATCGTTGAAAGAAGTCCTGGCCAAAGCGAATGAAGAGAAATCAGGAGATAGGCTTGCGGGAATTGCAGCAGATTCCGTTCAAGAACGGATTGCGGCGAAAGCGGTGCTTAGCGAATTGACTTTGGCGGACATCAGGAACTATCCCCTGCTCTCCCCGGAAGAGGATGAGGTGTCGCGGATCATAGACGGTCTAATCAATGGAAACATCTATCAATCTGTGAAGAATTGGAGCGTTGCCGAACTGCGTGAATATATTTTGAGTGACGAAACGACAGGCGAAGACTTAAAGCGATTAAGCAGGGGCTTGAATAGTGAAATGATTGCAGCGGCAGCCAAGTTGATGTCGAACCTCGACCTTATCCATGCAGCCAATAAAATCGAAGTGCTCACCAAGAATAATAGCACGATCGGATACAAAGGAACGCTTGCTTCGCGCCTTCAGCCTAACCACCCGACAGACAATGTCGATGGCATGCTGGCCTCTTTAAAAGAAGGCCTCTCCTATGGAATCGGGGATGCCCTCATTGGAATCAACCCTGTCGATGATTCGGTCGAAAGCGTAAAGCGTCTGCTTCATGCAACACAGGATGTCATCCAGAAATGGAACATCCCGACCCAAAATTGTGTGCTTGCGCATGTGACCACGCAAATGAAGGCCGTTCAGCAGGGGGCGCCTGCTGATATGATCTTTCAAAGCATAGCCGGAACGGAAACGGCCAATCGCTCTTTTGGAATTAACGTACAATTGCTCGAAGAAGCTAATGAGATAGCAAAGGCCTATGGCACCGGCACAGGCCCGCAGCATCTTTATTTTGAAACAGGGCAAGGCTCCGAGTTATCGGCCGAAGCGCATTTCGGTATCGATCAGGTGACGCTTGAAGCCAGGAACTATGGATTTGCCCGTTATTTTGACCCGTACATTGTCAATACGGTCGTCGGATTCATCGGACCTGAATATCTATATAACAGCAAGCAGGTCATCCGGGCCGGGTTAGAAGATCATTTCATGGGGAAAATGCATGGACTGCCGATGGGAGTGGATATTTGCTATACGAATCATATGAAGGCAGATCAAAATGATATCGAGGACTTGGGTGTACTTTTAACGGCGGCTGGTGTGAATTTCATCATCGCAACTCCGATGGGTGATGACTGCATGTTAAACTATCAGTCTTTGAGTTATCACGATATAGCGACTTTGAGACAAACGATGGATAAGCGGCCTGCCCCATTATATGAAGCTTGGCTGGAGAAGATGGGGATTATGGAGAACGGGAAATTAACGAAGCGTGCCGGTGATCCAACTATATTTAACCATTAGGAGTGGATGATATGGGAATGAATAATAAGGAAGATTTGGATGCCATGATAGCGAAAACCCCTGCGAGGATAGGGGTAGGCAGATCAGGGACCCGGCCGAAAACGGATTCTTGGCTGAAATTCCGTTTTGACCATGCGGCGGCCGTCGATGCTGTATATGGTGAAGTCAGTGATATTCTTTTGAAGCGCTTAGATTTATTCAAAGTGAAAACGAAGGCCGATGATAAGGAAGTCTATTTACGGCGTCCGGATTATGGCAGGAAGCTTTCGGATGAAGCAAAGAGGGTGATAGATGCCAAATGCATAAAGGGCCCAACGGTTCAAATCATCATTTCCGATGGCTTAAGTGCCAAGGCGATCGAAGAAAATGTCGAGGACGTCTATTTATCTTTCAAACAATCTGTGGCAGTGGCAGGTCTGGATACGGGTACACCTTTTTATATTGAAAAGGGCCGGGTTGCCGTGATGGATGATATCGGTGAAATCCTTGGACCTGAGGTCATTGTCCTGTTGATCGGTGAACGGCCTGGTCTGGTCAGTGCTGAATCATTGAGCGCTTACATTTGCTATAAACCACGTTTGGGCACCATTGAAGCGGAGAGGATGGTCATTTCCAACATCCATAAAGGAGGGATCCCCCCTGTTGAAGCTGGAGCGCATCTAGGCACGGTCATTCAAAAGATCCTCAAATACCAAGCGAGCGGCATGTCTCTCGTGAAGAAGGAACATGAAGAAGAAAAACGTGAAAAACTCGGTTGAACCCCTAGTGTCTAAAAAAAGGAAGTTCGGATGGTCTCATTCCTGACGATCATTAAGACTAGGTCGTTGATTTCTGAAATCGACTGGAATACTTTTAAAGTAAAAAAACTGCAGGCACTCGCTTTATTTGCCTGCAGTCTGGGGGGAGCGGATCGCTCCCCTATTTACTTGTCCCTAAATTCCATAATCCAAACGGGTTGTAGAAGGGATGGTCTTCTTCATATCTAAAGTCCTGAAGGCCCGTCAATATAAAGTCGGGTGCATCTTGTTGAATGCTAAAGGTTTCGCCATTCTTAAAGAGAGGCCGTTCACCTACATGGTAATAATTGAATGTGTTAAGCAGGGCAGCCGCCTCTTTCGGACTCATTGTGTTAAGTGTCACGGCATCCGGAAGACCAAAGGCTTTCATTCCGAAAGAACAATAATAGTCTTCCTCTCCGATGATCGTGACAAAATGGGCATATACCGAGAGAATATCCGGGCTATGATGAAGATGCTGCCAATTTTCCTTTGAATGGGCAATTCCAGCCGTTTCTATTTTCACTGCCATTCCGCCTGCCTTGAGGATCGCTGCCCCGGCATCGATCAAATCGATAACAGTTCCGGTATCGGATACATCGGCTATTATATAAACGGTAAAGGTATGGCCATTGATTTCCTCTAATGCATTCTCTGAAAAGGCGTCTTTACTGGCGTAAGAAAAGCTCTCTTTTAAAGTGGGTTCATAATCATGGATCTCCGCCTGAAACGTAATGTTCTTATCACTGTTATGAAAAACATTCCCGGCTAACAGATACCCTTCGCTTTGGGAAGCGACCGTTTGAATCAATTCTGTCCGGTCCTTCCATTTACCGGGTATCCCGATGATGATTTGGTTGTCCTTCATGGATCATCTCTCCTTTCCGATCACTTCATACTATACCACTACTGATGTTTTCCATAGCATTTCATGAAAAATGGCGCAAAGTACCGATAAATGCCAGTGAGGGATGTGCAGGACTTTTTCAAAATTATACAATTGATGTATAATATAATCTAGTAAACGTATAGCCTATCTTCAAAGGAATTCCCCTTGTGGGTTTTCTCATAGGGCCGTATCTTAATTATCTATTCGTATATATTAATGATGAAAGAGAGTGGAATATAATGGGTCGTAAGTGGAATAACATTAAAGAAAAAAAAGCGTCAAAAGATGCTAATACTAGTCGGATTTATGCTAAGTTCGGACGGGAAATATATGTAGTGGCAAAACAAGGCGAACCAGATCCAGAATCCAATCAGGCATTAAGGGTCGTACTTGAGCGTGCGAAAACGTACAATGTTCCAAGAGCGATCATTGACCGTGCGATTGAAAAAGCCAAAGGCGGTTCGGAAGAAAACTATGACGAACTTCGTTATGAAGGATTCGGTCCCAATGGTTCGATGGTCATCGTGGATGCATTGACAAACAACGTGAACCGGACGGCATCCGATGTACGTGCCGCATTCGGGAAAAATGGCGGGAATATGGGTGTCAGCGGATCTGTTGCTTATATGTTCGATGCAACGGCTGTCATCGGGATTGAAGGTAAAACGGCTGATGATGTTCTTGAACTGTTAATGGAAGCGGATGTTGATGTACGTGACATCATTGAAGAAGAAGAAAGTGTCATCGTTTATGCCGAGCCTGAACAATTCCATGCTGTACAACAAGCATTCAAGGATGCAGGAATCAGCGATTTTACAGTGGCAGAGCTGACGATGCTTGCACAAAATGACTTAACCCTTCCGGAAGATGCACAAGCACAATTCGAAAAAATGATTGATGCATTGGAAGATCTGGAAGATGTTCAACAAGTTTATCATAATGTAGATCTTGGTGAATGATGAAATGAGCAGGCCTTTGCTATATGATCAAAGGTCTGCTTATTTCATTTGAAAGGAAAGAGCCTGTTCCGAATCACGAAACAGGCTCTTTCCTTTTGATTATTCACTTATGGTGATTCCGGAAAGTTCACGGTCTTTCTTTACCTTTTCCAATTCTGAAATAGTGACAAGTTGATAACCTTGGTCATGCAGTTGTTTAATGATTTTTCCTGCAGCCTGGGCGCTAGTTTGATAGATATCATGCATTAATATGACTCTTCCATCTTTGGCTTTGCTCATCACTTTGTTTACGATTTTCTTTTCATTGCGTTCTTTCCAATCCTCTGGATCGACATCCCAAAGGGAGACTTTCATATCCTCCATGTATTCCCGAACATTATGGTTAATCGCTCCATATGGGGGACGGACGAGATTTGGCTCAGTACCTGTAGCTTTTTTTACAGCGTCTTGGGTCTTTTCGATTTGATCTTCGATTTTGTTCTTGCTTAAGCGCGTCAGCTGCGGATGATCCCATGAATGGTTGCCGATCTCATTTCCTTCCTGCAGCATTTTTTGCAGAACTTCAGGATAATGCTGTACGCGGCTTCCAAGTACGAAAAACGTCGCGTGACCATCAAATTTTTTCAGGTCTTCCAGAATGGACATGGTATGACTTGGATGCGGCCCGTCATCGAACGTCAAGGCAATGACCTTTTTAGAAGGGTCGATCCATTCATTTTGCACGGGCAGTTTGGCGACGATATGTTTCGGCTGCCATTCCTTTACACGATCCTCATTCAAATCTTGACTTTGATATGAATCTAGCAAACTATCTTTAAAAAGATCCTTCTTGATGGCTATTGTATGGGTCTTGGTTGAATCATCAGTCTTAACGTAGAAAACGAGCGTATTTTTAAAGACTGAAAAAGAATTGAAGTTGGCTGCCTTCAGTTTGTTTTCCTTTTTAATGAGACTGTTTGAAATGCCTTCTTCTTCCTTCTGCGTTAACTCTTCAAAAACAATATCGGATAAAACGGATAAATAATCAGTATCCGTGGCAAAGATGTCTTCTATAGAGAGCTTTTGCTGAGATGGAATATCATAAGTGAAGATCTGGGTTCCAGACTGCTTCTTTCCTTCCACTTGCTCATATTTATCGAAGGAAATCGTAATGGTCTGTTTGCTGAAATGGAGGATCTTATAGGTGAGGTTAAGCTCGGAAGCTTTTCCGTTGGATGCTTTCCATTTCTTTTCATAATCCTTAATTTCTTTCTTTATGTAGGCTTCTAGCTGCTTGTCGATATTTTCTAAATGCAGAACAGGCCTGCTTGCTGAATACCCGCCTTTCGTATTATCTTTCACATACGTTTGAATATCGGCTTCTGGGTAATTTTTATCAGTTGTATAGGCCGAAACGGTTCTCTTCTTATCAAAAGCAAGGCTTTTAATGGCTAACCCCAGCGTTCCTACAGCAGCTGTTAGACATAATAGAAAAATAAAGACTTTTTTATAATTTAATTTCCTCATGATGCACTCCACCTCGATAATCATTCTACTATATAGACGCGCCAAAAGTCTTAAAAGTTTGTAAAAAATTTCATTTTTTTATATTTATATTTTTCCTTGCTCATTTTCAAACTTTTATGGCTGCACCAACGTCTATTCTTTGTACCTAGGATACGTAATTTAAATGTAAGGAGCTCTAACATGTAATGAAAAACCCAGATATGATTCAATTAATCGCGGCCCGGATAACCGAAAGGCAAGAGAATTTGTACAGACTTGCTTTTTACTATGTCAAAAACCAAGAGGATGCCCTGGATATCGTGCAGGAATCAATCAGGAAAGCGCTAGCCTCCAGCAGCAAAATCAAAGACGCCGCTTCTATAGATAGTTGGTTATATAAGATCATCGTCCGAACGGCACTGGATGTTTTGCGGAAGAATAAGAAACTGACCGTCGCCGATGATGAAACAATAGAATACTTGCGCCGCGGTGAGGAGGATCACTATCCTGACCTGGATTTGCAAAAGGCCCTGGAAGGACTTTCAGTCAAGTACAAAACGGTAGTCGTCCTCCGTTTCTTTGAGGACCTGAAGCTGGACGAAATAGCGGAAGTTCTGGAAGAGAACGTAAGCACGATTAAAACGAGATTATATAAAGCGCTGCAACTATTGCGGATCAACATGACTGAACGGGAGGAAACGAAAAGATGGAAAAAAAATTAAAAGATCTGCGGGAAGAATATCTTAAAATACCGATACCAAAGGAATTGAATCATTTCGTTCAAGCAGCCTTGAATCAAAAGCCAAGGAAGAAGCCGAGGGTTGGCAGGAATATCCTCGTGTCAGCGGCTGCAGCGCTTCTGATCGTGACAGCTTCCGTAAACATCAGTCCGGCAGCGGCGAAAGCCATGAGTGATATACCGATAGTCGAGAAGGTCATCAAAGTGATTACCTTCGTCGAATGGAAAGAAGAAGCGAATAATTCTTCGGCAGTAATCAAAACGCCTGCTATATCCGGTCTCGAGAATAAACAGCTCGAAGATAGCTTGAATGATAAATACTTATCGGAAAGCAAGCAGCTTTATAAGGAATTCACGGACTCCATGTCAAAACTGAAGGAAGGGGAAAAGGGCAATATCTCGGTGGAAAGCGGATATGTGATATTGACGGATAATGAAACGATATTATCCGTACAGCGTTATACGGATACGATTCAGGCGTCCAGTTCTACAGAAAGTCAATTCGATACAGTCGACAAGAAAAACGAAGTGCTGTTAACGCTAAATAGCTTATTTAAAGATGATCGCTATCTTCAGGTGATCAGCGAGAACATCAAGGAACAGATGAAGCGGCAGATGGCTGAAGATCCGGAAAAGATATATTGGGTGGAAGATGATGATTTTACTGCTTTTAAAGGCATCGATGAAAACCAAAACTTTTATATAAACGAAGATGGCAAGCTAGTCATCGCCTTTAACAGCTATGAAGCTGCGCCGGGGTATATGGGGGCCGTCGAGTTCATCATCCCGACAAAGGTGCTGTCAAACCTTCTTGTTGGCGATCAATATATCCATTAAAACGGCCCTATTGTAATTCTTATGACGGGCGGAAGGTTTTTAAAACGGCACAATATCCATTAAAAAAGACGAACAACGTTACTGACTTACAGTAACCTTGGTTCGTCTCTTTTTTGTTCGAATTTCATCTGGTCCAATTCCAGCCTCATTTTTTCCGTCTCCATAAGGAAGTTTTCATGTTTAAGCTTTTCAAGCTCCAGTTCAACTTGCAGCATCTTATGTTTGTTTTTTGACTGTTTTTCAAAATGGCTTGTCAGTATTCCGAGTATAGGGATGGAAAAAATCATTACCACGGTTATGATCCCGAACATTATGGTGCCTCCTCTTTTTTTATATCTATTATACGGTGAATAGAACGGTTGTGGTGGGGTTATTTCAAAATTCATCATTTCCTTTTCTCGTGAATAAGTACATGGCAACCAAAGTGATATCAAGCGTAATACCATGGATGAAGTTAGGGTAATATATCATTGATGGCCGCTTTCTATTAGATTATATGGACTGTTTTTTAGTGCGAAATCCGGACTTTTGCTTGTATGGTGGAAAGCCACTTCTATTTATTTTGAAATTAATTATTTAAATATACTAAATATTTGTTTACAATAGTGAAATTTAAAGTTATTATACAATAATAAAAGGAGGGCTAGGTATGGCAACGATAAATAAACAGAAAATTGTGGATAGTGTACCTCAAAAAGGTTTTTTTGGAAACCCTAAAGGATTATTCACCCTTTTCTTTACTGAGTTCTGGGAGCGTTTTTCCTATTATGGCATGAAGGCCATTCTTGTTTACTATATGTATTACGAAGTTTCTAAAGGGGGACTAGGCCTTGATGAAACCACGGCCCTTGCCCTTGTATCCATCTATGGATCTTTAGTATATATGTCCGGTATAATTGGCGGCTGGCTCGCCGATAGGATTTTCGGGACTTCAAAAGCCGTATTTTACGGCGGTATCTTGATTATGCTCGGGCATATTGTCCTTGCTGTACCAGGCAGTCTTTCCATGTTCTTTGTTTCCATGGTACTCATTGTTCTGGGTACTGGTTTATTAAAACCGAATGTTTCCAGCATTGTCGGGGAAATTTACGCAGAAAATGATGAACGCCGGGATTCCGGTTTCAGTATATTCTATATGGGTATCAACATGGGTGCATTCCTTTCACCATTTGTTGTCGGTACAGTCGGTATGGACTACAGCTTCCATCTTGGTTTTGGACTTGCAGCAATTGGTATGTTGATAGGTCTCATTGTCTTTGTTACAACAAAGAAAAAGAACCTGGGCTTGGCTGGAACTCTTCCTGCTAACCCATTATCACAGGATGAAAAGAAAAAAGTATTCACTAAATTGGGGATAGCCGCACTTATCATAGTTGCCATCATCGGCATCACTGCTTCTGCAGGCATCTTAACAATTGAAACTTTTATTAATCTTGTGGGTATTCTAGGAATCGTTATTCCGACCCTTTATTTCATTTTCATGTATCGCAGCCCGAAAACGACTTCTGTTGAACGTTCACGCTTGATTGCCTATATTCCTTTGTTTATAGCAGCTGTCATGTTCTGGGCTATTCAAGAGCAAGGTGCAACAATATTGGCAAGCTATGCAGACAAACGGACACAGTTGAACTTTGCAGGATTGGAAATAAACCCGGCATGGTTCCAATCTTTGAACCCTTTGTTCATCATTACCCTTGCACCAGTATTTGCATGGTTATGGATTAAATTAGGAAAGCGTCAGCCGACCATTCCTCAAAAATTCTCAATAGGTCTACTGTTCGCCGGTTTATCATTCCTGGTTATCCTGCTTCCTGTTTATTTCGGTGGATCAGACGCATTAGTCAATCCACTATGGCTTGTACTAAGCTATTTCCTTGTAGTGCTTGGAGAGCTTTGCTTATCGCCAGTTGGACTTTCTGCCACTACTAAATTGGCTCCAGCTGCATTCTCGGCACAAACAATGAGCCTGTGGTTCCTGGCAAGTGCAGCAGCACAAGCACTGAACGCACAAATCGTTAGATTCTACACACCTCAAACCGAAATGGCTTATTTTGGAGTGATCGGTGTTGCTTCAATCGTCCTTGGACTGGCCCTGATGGCCTTATCACCAAAGATTCAAGGTTACATGAAAGGCATTCGCTAACACGTAGCAAGCAATAAAAGAAAGATGACCTCTAAATTAGACGGGGTCATCTTTTTTTTATTAATATTATCATTTTTGCTTCCCCTTGTTTCTTCTGAATGTGGAATCCTATTCCATTTGTCTTACAAAATTAATCGATCAGTGGAATTTCAGAAATGATACGGTTACCATAAAGAAATAAGCTAATATGAAAAAAAGAGCATCCTTTATAGGATTGCTCTTTTTTCCGGTTGTAAGAACCTTTTCCTTTTTTGTTTTTAATAATACGGGTGGAGGGGTCAAACGCCCAACGCATTCAGCTATTTGTCATTTCACCAATGGTTTTTTTGTTTTAATCGTTTTAGTCATTGTATATATTCCTGTTTTCATAGATTATCCGAACTAAATGGGCTAGCTTTGCACACCTTTGTTTTTACTCGCAATTATTGAAGCCACAATTGCAAAGGGAAGTAAAAAGAAAGCCAGTATTCCATATCCAGCTCCTTCAAACCCTCTGATGTTCACAAAACCAATGTAAAACAAAATAATTGACGCTATAACGGTTAATACGCCTGGTAAAAGCCTTACAAATAAAGATAAATGTAATTTCCTAAACCACCACGCCAAAAGTATTACTAACATCCCAGGGACACAAGCAACCAGGAGGGGAAATCCTAACATCATTTTGTAACCTCCTTAAAAAAATTATGTAAATAATACCATAATTAGTAAAATTTATATTTTTTATTTAAGGAGTGAAAAAGACAGCAGGAGGTCACCTTCTTGGATGTGTGAGGGAGGAAAACAAAAAAGTCAAACGTAAAGGTGAGGTAAATTAAATTTTTTAATATTGTTGGATAGGGTTTCTATTAAATTTTAAAACAAAGTTGATTGGAACAGGTGTGCGAGACTCCTGCGGAAAATGCGCGTCTAAGGGAGACCCATAGGCGCAAGCCGAATGCCGGCCGCCCGCGGAAAGCGAGTGCCTGGAGTGGAAATCAACGTTTGAATCGTACAAGCCATTAGAAAAGCTGAGGCAAATGGGGGTCGGAAAACGTACCTTTCATCAAAAGAAGTTCCGAATCATTTGCTCCAAAGCAACACCTTAAACTCCATAGGTAGGTTCGTTCTAAATTTAAGAACAGAGTTGATTGGAGTGAAAGGTACGAGACTCCTGTGGGGAAAGCGTGTCTAGGGGAGACCCCGCAGGCGCAAGCCAAGGAGGCTCCCCGACCGCCCGCGGAAAGCGAGTGCCTGAAGCGAAAATCAACATCCAAATCGTACAAGCGATTAGAAAAGCTGGGGCAAAATGGGGGTCCACCTCTGTCCTTTATTTCACTTAATTTCTTTCTAGGATTCAACATCTGCCTCTTCATGAATAGCCAAAGATGTGTGATATCTTCGGTATAATTCATATGTCAATGAAGCTAAGAAAGGAAAGGACCGGATGAGCGCTGCTCTTCCGGTTCTTTGTGAATCAGTTTGCTGCTGGAATCAATCCTTTATGAATGGAGACTTCCTGGATGGCACGGTAGACGGTTTCGACCATGAAATCGAGTTCTTTTTCTGACATGGAAAGGATTGGCATCATCGTGATGACTGGACCAAGTTCCCGGATGATCAGGCCATTTTCCCGTGCTGTATGGATGATCCCGGAAACGACGTTTTCTTGGAGAGTGAACGTTTCTTTTGTTTCACGGTCTTTAACGATTTCCACTCCAATCATGAAGCCGCGCTGGCGGATATCGCCGACTATCGGAAGTTCGTATAGCGCTTGCAGTCTTTGTGATAGGTATTTTGATTTTTTCTGGATGTCTTTAATGAGATTGCGGCTTTCCATTAGCTCGATATTCTTCAGGGCCAGGGCACAGGCAAGCTGATTTCCTGTATAGGTGTGACCATGATAGAAGGTTTTATGTTCTTCCCGTTCTCCCAAGAAGGATTGAAAGATCTGCTCGTTCATGATGGTGGCGGCGAGTGGCATATATCCCCCAGTGATCCCTTTACCCATACACATGATATCGGGTACGACGTCTTCCTGTTCGCAGGCAAACATCGTACCGGTGCGACCGAACCCTACAGCCACCTCATCACAAATTAAGAGGATATTGTACTTTTTACATAATTTCCCGACCTCTTTCAAAAAGCCAAGGGGATGGGTAATGATACCTGCTGCTCCCTGCACAAGCGGCTCGATGATCAATCCTGCAATTTCCTCGGATTGTTTCTGCAGTAACTTCTCCAGTTCCTTCAAGCAATGGTTTTTCACGGCTTCTGGATCTCCATATTCAGTCATGTGATAGGCATATGGTGAAGGGGCTGAAATCCGTTGAAATAAGAGGGGCTTAAAGATTCTATGGAATAGATCCATTCCGCCCACACTCACGGCACCGACAGTATCGCCGTGGTATGCTTCGTCAAGGGAGACGAATTTGTTTTTATTCCGATGCTTGACGGGATCGATATTCTGCCAATATTGATAAGCGACTTTAAGGGCGATTTCCACAGCGGCTGATCCCGTGTCGGAGTAAAAGACTTTCGATAAAGAACCAGGAGTGATCTCTGCCAGTTTTTTCGCCAGTAAGATCGATGGTACATTTGCAGATCCGAGCAGCGTCGAGTGCGCGACTTTATTCACTTGCTCAATTAGGGCGCCGTTTAATTCCGGCTCGTTATGCCCGTGAACATTCACCCATAATGAAGCATAGCCATCGAGGTAGCGTTTGCCATCCACATCAATCAGGTAGCTGCCTTCGCCGCGTTCGATGATAAGCGGTTTACTTTCCCGATACGTTTTCATTTGTGTGAACGGATGCCATACATATTCCTTATCCCATTGTTCTAAATCCTGACTGTTCATGCTTCGAACACCTCTTTCAGTTGTTGGGTATATTCTTGATCACCAAGCAAATCAAGGATGCAGATCCTCAAGTCTTTTCTAACATCGGTCAGTGTCGGGATGCAGGCTAGGCCATTCAGCCCAGTCAGCTTTTCAATGGTTTCGATATTGTCTTGATGAATCCGATCTTCTGCCCGGTAATGATTATACAAAATGGTTTTCACGTTTATATCATGGACTTGGGCATAAGAATGGGTCGTCACGACATCATGAATCGCCCCTAAACCGCTTGTGGATACGAAGAGGACAGGCATCCCGCAATCCCTTATGAAATCGGCCGTCATATAGAAACCTTCCGTTCGTTCAATAAGCGGCACAGCCAATCCTCCAGCGCCCTCGACTAATACGATGTCATACATTTCCTCAAGTTCATGAACCCTTTCCACGACTTTCTTCTCATCGATGAGACTGCCGGTTAATTTAATCGCCAAATGTGGGGAGGTTTCGGGTTCCAGTGTGTAAAACCCAGCTTCCTTTACACCGAGTTCCTGCTCAAACCAAGATATATCCGGGTATGTATGATTTTCCTCATTGATTCCAGTTTGAAATGGTTTGAATATCGTGACGCTTTTTCCCAATGTTTGAAGTGACAGATAGAGTGCACTCGTGACGACGGTCTTTCCAATATCCGTGCCAGTTCCGGTTATAAAGTAGGCTTGGCCCATGGATGATTCAGCTCCTTTACGTTTATATATCTTGCAATGCGCGGGCGTACTTGCTGAATGATGACAGCACATAGAATGCATAGCATTAAATCACCGGGTACAGGTAACAAGAAGCCGTATAGTATCGTTTGGCTGATGGAAAGCGGCGTTTCCACAATCCACTTCATCGAACCATACAGCCAGATGCAGCCGAAAAGGTAAACGGTCAGCAAAGTGGCGGCATTAGCAAAGAATATGGAACGAATTGTGGAGAGGGAAAACCGGTTGATCAGCCATCCATTTACATAGGCTCCCAGTATATATCCGAGCAAATAGCCGAAAGTGGGTTTGAATATATAGCCGAATCCCCCGCCTTCAGCAAACACGGGCACCCCGATAAGTCCGATCAAGACGTAGCATAACTGACTGAGCATTCCAAGCCGGGGCCCCAACAATGCGCCTGCCAAATAGACTGCCAGAATTTGCAGCGTGAATGGTATGTAAGGGATAGGTATCTTAATAAATGCGCCAATGGCAGTTAACGCGGTAAAAAGGGCCACATAAGAAATCGTCCTTGCTTTCAAGTTTTTAACCCCCTTTTTTGAAAGTGCTGGCAGAATGCCCACTATTAGTTTGCCTGATTCCTATTTTATATGTCAACTAATTTATTATTTAGTTAACATATAAAATGCCAGTTTTCTTAGGATTTAAAGGACAACTAGGAAAATATTGAAAAAAGGCCATTGAATAATATTTTGTTTGTATGTTATTATTCTAACGATATGTTAACTTAATATATTTTAGGTTAACAAATATTATCACTCCTTTGATACTGCTAAATGTTAATTGCCCATTGAGGCTGATGGTGCACATGCAACCGGTTGGTTGGAGGGAAAAGTGGTTCAGGGAAACTCGCGGCTGGAGCAGCAGGCTGCAGGAAGCAGGTCTATTACTGGATATCTTCCGTTTTATGTGCGGAGAACCGGAACAGGATATGTTCCTTTTCAAGGAATGGCGATTCGGCACACAATAAAAGAAAAGAGGGATAGGTTTGGAAACATTGGTAAGGGATTGGAAGATGTTAGCGGAGAACGTTATCAAAGGATATAAAGTGACGGAGGAAGAGGCATTATCCATCGTCCAAGCCCCAGACGAAGAGGTTTTGGAAATTCTGAATGCAGCCTATCTCATACGTAAACATCATTATGGGAAAAAGGTAAAATTGAATATGATCATCAATACGAAATCAGGATTATGTCCCGAGGATTGCGGCTACTGCTCGCAGTCGATCGTGTCGGAAGCCCCAATCGATAAATATGCTTGGCTGACTAAAGAAAAGATTGTCGAGGGAGCGCAAGAATCCATTCGCCGGAAAGCGGGTACTTATTGCATCGTTGCTTCTGGCCGTCGTCCGACCAACAGGGAAATCGATCATGTCATTGATGCGGTAAAAGAAATCCGCGAAACGACGGATCTTAAAATCTGCTGCTGTTTAGGTTTCCTGAATGAGGAACATGCCGGTAAACTAGCGGAAGCAGGCGTTCATCGCTATAACCACAACTTGAATACATCACAGGAAAACTACAGTAAAATTACATCGACACATACATATGAAGACCGGGTAGATACAGTGGAAGCTGTGAAAGAAGCCGGAATGTCCCCATGCTCTGGAGCCATTTTCGGAATGGGCGAATCTGAGGCGGAAGCGGTGGAAATCGCTCTATCCTTACGCAGCCTTGATGCAGATTCCATTCCTTGTAATTTTCTCAATGCAATTGACGGAACACCGCTTGAGGGAACTTCCGAGCTGACCCCCACTAAATGCCTGAAATTGATTTCGATGATGAGATTCGTTAATCCGAGTAAGGAAATCCGACTGGCCGGCGGGCGGGAGGTCAATCTCCGTTCCATGCAGCCCATGGCACTTTATGCAGCCAATTCCATCTTCGTCGGCGACTATTTAACGACAGCTGGTCAAGAACCCACAGCGGATTGGGGAATCATTGAAGACCTGGGATTTGAAATTGAAGAATGTGCCCTTTAAATGATAAAGAAGATTATTGAGAGAAACTAAAAAAACACCCTTAGGGTGTTTTTTTTTCAGTTTGTCGACTAAAGGGGTGGTTTGGTCCCACCTCGAACCATAATCTTAAACATAACTAGTTTATCCTTCAGAGTTTTTTACAGTAATCCTTAAAGGATGGAAGAAATTTGCGGGACTCCTGCCGAATAACTGGCTAGCCGAGCCCCCGCAGGCGCTTGCGCCGAGGAGGCTTGGCAGACAGTCTGCGGAAAGGGAGCGGATTTCCGAAAGTGGGTATGTGTAATGATTTCCACTCCAGGCACTCGCTTTCCGCGGGCGGTCCGGGGAGCCTCCTCGGCGTTCGCCTGCGGGGTCTCCCTTGGCCACGCTTTTCCCGCAGGAGTCTCGTACCTTACGTTCCAATCAGCTGAAACTTCTTTTTTTAGAGATATTGTAGGGAAACTGGCTCTTCTTCTCCAATTCGTCTACAGTCTGGCGGTTCCATCAATTTTCCGGCAAAAGGAGTTTCGAATTGCTCTGGCCCCGAACCATAATCTTAAACAAGACTAGTTTATCCTTCATGTTTTTTTACAGTACCCCTTAATGGACGGAAGAAATGAGCGAGGCTCCTGCCGAATAACTGGGTAGCCGAGCCCCCGCAGGCGCTTGTGCCGAGGAGGCTCGGCAGGCAGTCGGCGGAAAGGGAGCGGATTTCTGGAGTCAACTGGAATGTAATTTCAGGAAAAGACTGAAGGCTCGGACACATCCCGAAGCAAGTTTATGATAGGGGATCCTTCATGTTTTTACAGTAATCCTAAAAGGATGGAAGAAATTTGCGAGACTCCTGCCGAATAACTGGCTAGCCGAGACCCCACAGGCGCTTGCGCCGAGGAGGCTTGGCAGACAGTCGGCGGAAAGGGAGCGGATTTCTGGAATCAACTGCAACATCTTTTAAATAAAAAAATGCAGACATTGCTGTAATAGAACTAATGTCCTTCAACTTTTACAAAAATAAAAAAATAATGATAAGTGAAAATAATGAAAAAAAAATGCTAAATTGTAAGGAGAGGTTTTATAATGAATTACCTGAATACAATAACATTTGCTGCATTGTAGTAAATGATTATGATATAGGGAAAGGATCAGTATTGGTAATATCAATAATGAGAGGATAGTTTTGTGTGATGCATATATGGCTGATTAGTTTTATTATTTTATTATTGCTATTAATATTTTATACTATTATCCCAACGGTGCTAATTCGTGTATGCAGCCTGGGAATAACCAAAAAAATCAATTCGAATAATGGGATTGCGCTAACCTTCGATGATGGCCCAAACCCTGAATATACGATAAAATTACTTGATCTTTTAAAGGAATATGAGATAAAGGCCACATTTTTTGTTGTGGGCAGTAAAGTGAAAAGTAATCCTGGGATTATTAAAAGAATGCATGAAGAGGGACATACGATAGGTATCCATCATTTTCATCATGTTTCAAGTTGGATCCTATCACCAATTCATCTGCGAAAACAGTTGGAAATGACTGAAAAGGCGATAACGGAATGCACGAATGAAAAGGTGATATTTTATAGACCGCCATGGGGCCATTTCAATATGTTTACCCCACTGTTCAGTAGGAAATATAAAGTAATTATGTGGTCCGGCATCTTTGGGGATTGGAAAGTCGAAAATTGTAAAAATACTCTGCTTGATCAGCTTCGAAGCACTTCGACAGAAGGTTCCATCCTATTGCTTCATGACTGTGGCGAAACCTTGGGTGCGGATAAAGAGGCGCCAGGCTATATGATTGAAATGTTAAAAATTTACCTGCAGGAGAGTAAGGAAAAAGGAACACACTTTATTTCTTTAAAAGACTTATAACTAATTCTGGGGGTATTATGGATATAGATACGCTTTTACATTTTATTGATTCATATGGATACATGATCATTTTTCTTTTTTTATTCTTCGGCATTGTGGGCGTGCCTGCTCCAGAAGAATCACTTCTATTTCTTATTGGGGTGCTGGTTGTCCAAGGTAAGCTCTCTATGGGTTTAGCTATGCTGTGTGCAATTCTCGGCGCCTTTATCGGAATGCTTGCAGCTTATGCATGCGGAAAATATGTGGGGTATCCATTTATAAATAAATATGGAAGATTCATTGGGATTACGGCTGAACGCTGGGAGAAAGCAAAGAAAAACTATACGGATAATGCACGAAAAACCTTAGTATTGGGATTTTATATTCCGGGGATGAGGCAAATAAGTCCATATTTTGCAGGAATCTCTTCTATACCCTTTCGGAAATACTTCCTCTTTTCCCTATTAGGCACTATAATATGGACCGTCCCTTTTATAGTGGCCGGTTATTATGTGGGGGATGCTTTTAATGTTAATCCCAAATATGTTCCATATTTAGGTGTTGTATTTTTAGTTATTTTTGTCCTATATGTTACTATCAAATACATTAAAAAGAGAAAACAAAGATCCAAAAGTTGAGTCGGCTCCTTATTATAAAACGTCGGAAATAAAAAATCGATTTAAGGAATGTGTTCAACGATATTGTAAGAGGAAGATATCATGAACTATATATTTTGTATTTTCAGAATGATTTCTTAGGAGATGACACATATGAAGAAGATTTTGTTTTTACCTCTCTTTCGAATGCAGTCGGGACATCATCAAGTTGCAGAGGCATTGATGGATATGTTAAAAAAGCATTCAAATGGGATTACTTATAAAAAAATCGATCTAATCAGTTATACCAATACCTCTCTAGAAAAATTCATTGCAAATAGTTATCTGACATGGATCCGTTATGCTCCGGAAACCTATAATCTTGCCTATAAGAATCTGTTTTATGTTCACTCGCCAAAGGAAAGTGTATGTAAATGGTATCAGCAATTATTCATGAATAAGATGGAACGATTGATAGCGGAAGAAAAGCCTGATTTAATTGTTTGTACACACGGTTTCCCTTCATATCTTTTGAGTCAGTTAAAGATGAAAGGGAAGTGCAGCACACCGGTAATAAACGTGTACACGGACTTTTTTATTAATAATGTGTGGGGAAGCGAAGGGATAGATGCCCATTTTCTTCCTAGTCAAGAAGTGAAAGAAAAGCTGATGAGTAAGCGTCAAATACCAAAACAAACGATGATGGTCACTGGAATTCCCGTGCACGAGGAAATTACAAAAAAATCCCGTGTCCAAAGAAACACAGAACGGCCAAAAATTTTGATATCCGGAGGAAATAGCGGTCTGGGAGGGATTTTGAACTTAGGTGATGAGTTAAAGAATTCAACTGACTTTGATTATTTAGTTCTTTGCGGAAATAACAACAAGCTTTATGAAGAAATCAATACATGGAACTTACCTCATATCAAACCATTGCCCTATATCTCATCAAGGGCAGAAATGAATAAGCTTTATGAAGAAGTGGACGCAATCGTTACGAAACCGGGCGGTGTCACGATCAGTGAATCATTGCGAAAAAGGCTTCCGATTTTTGTTCATTCCAGACTTCCGGGGCAGGAGGAAATCAATCTGCAGTATCTAAAACAGCAAGGCCTTGTATTTAAACTTAATCAGAAAACGCCTTTTGAAAAACAATTGCTGAGTATATTGAAGGATCAGAAAAAAATGAAAAAATGGAACACATCCATAGAGTCCTATCATAAGGAAATAGAGTTGGAGAAACCTGAGGGAATAGTGGAGGTCATGAAATTGATCCTTAATCTCAATCAAAATGGTACGCCTTCCTATCTAGCCCGACAGCCCAAACTTCTTTATAGCTAAATGCTTGGTGTTCCCGCTGGTGAACCTAAAAGGAAGAATGAATACGGAAGGCTGCTGGATTAGTAGCCATCCTATAATGAAAGGCCGGAAGGAAGAGTGACTTTGAAAAAAACAAACCTTATGATTTTTTTGATGATGATGCTTGTGATGGCGGGTGCAGGGTGTTCAAGTGATGAAACGGAAATGAAGGCGCAAGCCGGAGGAGAAGTTGAATTGACGGTTTCCGCAGCTGTAAGTTTGCAAGATGCCTTGAATGATATAAAGAAGTCTTTTGAAAAAGAGAATGCAAATGTGGAAGTTCATTATAACTTTGGAGCCTCTGGAGCTCTTCAGCAACAGATATCCCAAGGTGCACCTGTTGACCTGTTTTTCTCAGCAGCAGAAGATAAATTTGATAAATTAGTAGAGGAAGATCTTATTGAAGAGAAGAATGGAATCGATTTAGTCGGCAATGACCTGGTGCTGGTGGTGCCAAAGGATTCCAAAAAGGAAATCGGATCACTGGAAGACCTCACAAAGGCCGCTAAAATTTCGATTGGCACTCCAGAGTCTGTACCGGCAGGGCAATATGCGAAACAAACTTTGGAAAACATGAACCTTTTCAAAGAGATTGAAAATCGATTGGTATATGCCAAGGATGTCCGGCAAGTGCTTACATATGTGGAAACGGGAAATGTGGACGCAGGCCTCGTTTATAAAACGGATGCGCTCAACTCATCAAAAGTTGAAATCATTGCAGCAGCCCAGGGAGATTTACATGATCCGATCATATATCCCGTGGGAATGATCAATAACCTGGATCATGCCAAGGAAGCCAAGCTATTCTATGACTATCTCCAAACGGAAGCCTCCATGAAAATCTTTGAAAAATACGGATTTAAGAATTTGAAATAACCGCCAATCCGGTGGCCTCAGTTTGTACACAAAAGGGGTTCGGAAAATATATCTTTCATCAAATGAAGTTCCCAAGCTAACAACCTCAACTCATCAGGTATGGTTTCTAACTAAATGTTATAACAAAGTTGATTGGAGAGAAAGGTGCGAGACTCCTGCGGGAAAAGCGTGTCTAGGGAGACCCCGCAGGCGCAAGCCGAGGAGGCTCCCTGACCGCCCGCGGAAAGCGAGTGCCTGTAGCGGAAATCGACGTTCATTGTACAAGCAATAAAAAAATGTAGGCAAACCCGATTTGTTCGAATTTGTCTACAAACTCCAACCACCAATCTGGTGGTCTTTTTTTATTCATCCGCAGTAATATTAGGTATATTTTCCTTTATATTGAAACCTCTTCTGGCTTTATACGTAAGAATAAGGACATGCATGTATTCGTCTTTCAATCGCTGCGTAAAGAGGTTTTTGTGACAAAAGAAGGACAGCAAATTACTGTCCTTTGGTTTGACTGCGAATGGTACCATTCTTTTTGAACACGATGTAAAACAGTTTAATAGGCAGGTATCCTATAACCCCGCCGAGAGTATTCAGGATCAAATCATCGGTATCAAAACTTCCTAATTCAAATAAAAGCTGAAGAATCTCATAGGTGAAACTAAGACAGAATGTTGCAATCAAGATCGATTTGAGTTGGGAAAACCTTTTTGATAGTAAGGGAAGCATCAAGCCGAACGGTACAAAGCCGATGATATTTCCCGCTATATTTTCAATCCGGATCGATGGGTTAACATCCGCTAAGAACAGGTAATGGGCAATGGTTTTAAAAGGGATGAAGTTATGGGACCCCCAATAGCGGCCATGGGAAAAACTAATATGACCATTCATTTCGGTTATCGAGAAGGTTTTAAATAAAATGAGCTTTGTAAGGAGTAATAGATATAGAACCATAAATAACGATAATACTATTTTTACAAAAATTTTCATGATACAACTCCAATATTAAAGTGGGAAATATTTATCATTTTATCATAAATGGTATATGATGAGTTTAATGTAATAATTTACTATATTTTAGTTCGGATTACCAAGGAGGGGTAAACAGTGGAGGAAGCAATAATTGATTTTGTCATTGCGGTCATATTAATTATTGGTTTCGCATACGGTCTCATTAGGCAATTTAGACATTGTGTCAGTATCAGGAAGGGAAATAAGTCGGAGTATGTACATTACAAGAGGGCATTGATTGGAAACTATCTGGTTTGCCTATCCTATTCAGGGTTTCTATTTTCTTATATTTTGAATTCATTATTGGCATCCCGTATTATACAGGCTTCATTTATTACAAGTGATAATACTAGTTTTTGTAGTTTCAGTTTTCTTGCCATTCTATTAATCGCCAAATTTGGGATTATTCCTAAGGAAAATGAACAAGTTGGATTACAAGAATACATAGTTGAGAAAGAGGAAATATGAAGAAAATTTCGCTTATCATATTAATCGCATGTATTTCGATCACCTTTCTATTGAATGTTGCCATGCCTGAATTTGCTGGCAAAATGAAACATAATATAAGTTCGATGAATATCCTTTATTCATACAGTGTCACAAAAACATTCTCGGAACAAACCCATGATACGATCGAAATGGCATCCGTTCCTTCAGGGAAAACAGAGACCGGGGTTGCCGATTTCCGAAGTGATGTTAAGCTTGAAGGCACGCCGCTGAATATTAAAAGTGTAGTGAAAGAGCACTTGAATAAACCTCAAGTGTATAAAACTAAAGAAAAGTTAACCGGGCCCGAAAAAGGGTTTTCATCCCGGACATATCATCTTACCAAAAATTATGATAAAGGAAGATATACAGTCATCCGAACGAATAAAATAACGGGAGAAGAAAAGGTGTATGCCGGAACTTACTATGAGCCGAGCAGCCAAGATCCTTTCGTAAAATGGTCACGTGATGAAAAATGATGGCTGACTATACGATTTCATGTAAAGTTGAGTGAATATATGGAAAAAACAGTGAAGATCGAGGAATATAACCCTGATTGGGTCGGTGAATTTCAACAGGAAAAAGCGAGGATAATGGAGGTTTTAAAGAACGATTCCCTTTGTGTCGAGCATATTGGAAGTACATCCGTCATGGGGTTGGGGGCAAAACCGATTTTGGACATCATGGCTGGCGTCCAACATTTAGCTGAAGTTGACATGTTCATTGAACCGTTGAAATCGATTGGGTATGAATTTGTCCCGCATAAGGAGTTTCCCGAAAGGCGTTTCTTTAGAAAAGGCCAATAGAGAGCGGGGACACACCATTTGCATATCTATAGATTCGGAAGTGAACAGTGGAAGAATCAACTTTCATTCAGGGACTATTTAAGAAGTCATCCTGACGTACGGAAACAATACCAGCAATTAAAAATGTCCTTAGCAGAAAAGCATCCTGCAGATATAGTGGGGTACACAAAAGCGAAAGCGCCATTTATCTTAAATGTCATGGAATCAGCAAAAGGCGGTTGACTTCCAAGGTGAAGTTTTGAATTACTTGAAAAATGGTAACGGCAGTGGTTTAAACTGCCGTTTTTGTATGACAATTAGCATGAACTTCGAACGATGAGTTCTGGGGCAAACCGATAAGTAATGTACGGGGCCTGATCCGAATTGGTTATCCGGTTCAATAGTAACTCAGCTGTTTTAATTCCCATTTGCTGTATGGGCTGTCCAATTGTCGTGATGGATGGTTCATAAAACTCCGTATAAGCGACATCATCAATGCTGACAATCGCCACTTCCCCGGGAATTGAGATTTTTTGCTTTTTCAAATAGCTAAGGATTTCACGTAATACTAAATCATTTCCTGCCACAATGGCTGTCGGTGGTTTTTCTGCATCGAATATCCGGGCCAGTTTTTCTTGAATTTGGTTTCTGGGTAAAGAATGAATATCATCCTCCCTTACTTCCAAATTATGAGATGCCATCGCTTTTTTAAATCCTTCGATCCTCTCCAACCTTGGTGTGATCGGGATATCAATCGGTAAGGTTAAAAATGCAATGTTTTCGTGTCCTTTTTCAGCCAGCATGGAAACGGCTAAAAAGATTGCAGCATGATTATCTAAAAGAACGGAATCGGAAGTTACGCCATCAACTAATCGATCGACGAATACCATTGGAATGGAATGATCGATCAAGTAATTATAGACTTTAAAATCATTTCCTACCGGAAAGATGATGATTCCATCCACTTGAGTAGAAACGAGCAAATCAAGGTATTCTTTTTCTTTCTCTGGGTCATCGGCAGAGTCACATATGAATACTTTCATGCTGTGCTGCTGAAGCTGTTCTTCTACGGTACGAATGATTTCAGTGGATAAAGTATGTAAAATATTAGCTACGAGTATGCCAATGACTTTTGTTTTTTTCACTTTTAAATTCCGGGCATTATCATTGGGACGAAAGTCAAGTTCTTGGATGACTTGCTCGATTCTGTCCTTTGTTTCAGCACTCATATAACGAAAACGCTGGTTAATATATTGAGAAACCGTACTTTTGGAAACACCGGCCTTCTCAGCAACATCTGATATGGTAGTTTTCTTTTTTTTCATGATGTTCTCCTAAAGGATATTATTTCTTGAACTAGAACGGGATACCTTCATCATAACAAAGGAGCATGACGATTCCAACGCCAGTTAGCTGATTTTGTTAAACATTGGATGTAAGAAACACCCTAAGCACTTTGGCTAAGGGTGTTAACCTTAAACTATTGATTTACATATCATAATCAGCGGATTAACGAACGAGCCAGCCTCCATCAACAGCGAGGATATGGCCATTCATATAGTCAGAGGCCTTGCTGGCAAGAAAAACGACAGTTCCCATGACATCAAAGGGTGTTCCCCATTTTTCAGCCGGAATCCTTGAGAGAATATCTTTGTTTCTTGACTCATCTGCACGAAGCGCGGCAGTATTGGCCGTTTCAATATAACCTGGGGCAATCGCGTTTATTTGAATGTTTTTAGACGCCAATTCATTAGCGAAGGCTTTAGTCAGCCCGGCAACGCCATGTTTACTCGCAGTATATGCGGGTACGAACTTGCCTCCTTGGAAGGTGAGCATCGAAGTGATATTTATGATTTTCCCGCTGCCTTGTTCAACATTTTCTTTGGCAACGAGCTGACTGAGAAAATACAAGGAATTAAGGTTAATGTCCATTACTGCATTCCAATCCTCGTCATGCATGCACATTGGTGTTAAAATAAGGAAATAGTAAAACGGAATGTAAACGCCAATTCCTATCAAGGAGGCTTTCATGAGAAAGGTCGAGGTCGTACCATATAAGAGAGAATGGTCCAAGCTATTTCATGATGAATGCCAAAAATTACAGGATATTTTCGGGCCTGAAATGATGAATGTATACCATATTGGCAGTACGGCCATCCCGGCCATCCATGCCAAGCCTGTAATAGATATTTTGGCAGTGGTGAAAGATGTGGAATGTGTGGCTGACTTTAATAAAGAGATGGAAGAGATGGGGTATGATGCCAGGGGCGAGAACGGAATCGTCGGACGACGGTTTTTTCGTAAAGGCGGGGATGAGAGGACGCACCATATTCACATGTTCCAAAAAGGACATGAAGAAATAGCCCGACACCTCGCTTTTCGGGATTATTTGCGGGCACACCCTGATGAAGCACAAGAGTATAGTAGGCTGAAGCAGCGCTTGGCAGAGGAATTCCCAGATGATATTAAAGGATATGTAAACGGGAAAAATGATCTTATCAAAAAGGTCGATGAAAAAGCGAAACATTGGGCGAAGCGTGGGGATCATCATGCTAATGAAGTGGATTAAATGCCAAGTGAATGAGGAAAACAAGCGTTCATTTTCAAAAGCACAATTGGGATGGGGACAGTTGCGCCATTGTGCTGGCTTCATCGGTCAAATTGGAGGGTGAATAGAAATGAACCCTGTGAAGCAGGCATTCTCTCCGTTTGGAAAGATCTCCTTTGTTATCGACGTTTCATGCAGCATCAGCATGATGAAATTTTCGCCAAGAGTGACCAGGGAAGTACGTATACAAATATTTCTGTCGATATATTCGAGAGGTATCCAATATAGGAACAACGGACATTACGGGTTTTGTTGATAAGGGAAAATTACTTCGAGTGGCTGAATGTTCTGTTGAAAATGTTAAACGAGCCCGTTTTGAGCAGGTGCTAAAAGACGCAGGGAACAGGGGGATGATACCGGGTAAGCTGTCAGGCGCATTCGGTAAAAGGCAAAACGGCAGATATCTGGCCGCATCATTATGGGACAATGAAGATTCACATCAACGGTATGCGGATAAGGAATTGCCTGCACTGATAAACGAATCGGGAGTGAAAGATTCAACCCAGCGCATTTCAGTAAGTTTAATTGAATTGCATCCAAAGTGGGCGGTCATTTAGAATTAAACATTATCAATCTATCAATTTGAACAATCAATGGCGTATTGGATTGTTGCAGTCTTAATGGAATGGCTCTAAGAACATATTCTGCAGAAGGGTGATAACAAATGAAACTAGATTATGATTCACAGTATATCAGGGGCATCTACCTCAATAGAGACCGAATATCTTCGTATGACCATTTCCCTCTTGATCTTCCGGTTATCAGGCACCTTCAGGAAGTTGCTTTTCATCCCAGTGTTACCTATGTCATCGGGGAAAATGGAATGGGGAAGTCCACCTTGCTTGAAGGTATTGCGATTGCGTATGGCTTCAATCCAGAAGGAGGAACGTTGAATTTCAATTTTTCCAATTATGATTCACATTCCAATTTGGACGAATACCTCCGTTTGAAAAAAGGCGTATACAAACCGAAGGATCATTTCTTCTTTAGGGCGGAAACCTTTTATAATTTAGCTACGAATATAGAGGAATTGGACAGGGAGTCATCGTTTGGGTCGAAAATCATCGATTCCTTCGGTGGAAAATCGCTGCACCAGCAATCTCATGGGGAATCGTTTTTTTCTGCTTTTGCAGAACGATTTCAAGGCGATGGATTGTATATCCTCGATGAGCCTGAAGCTGCTTTGTCCCCATTGAGACAAATATCGATGCTGGCCAGGATAAATGAGCTTGTTCAACAAGGATCCCAATTCATCATTTCCACCCATTCCCCGATCATCATGGCCTATCCGGATGCTAAAATCCTCCAAATTTCAGATGAGGGAATGAGTGAGGTGACGTTAGAGGAGTCCAATCACTATTTGTTAATGAAACAGTTTTTTGAAGATAAAGATCGGCTGCTTCATCATCTATTTCAATGAGATTTTAGCATCTCCTTGAAAGGCAACTAAGGAAAAACCCCGTCTGCACTGCGCATACGGGGTTTTCATTTTTTTGGAATGCCTTGTTGACAGCTTAGGTGTATTACGGGTATAGTACTTCTATAAGGTGTATGAACCACTTAGTACATACACGCATATCAGGCTTTTTTTAATAAATAGGGGGTGGTTTTAATGAACGTAAATACCCGGGAACCGGTATATCTGCAAGTCGTTAGGCATTTTAAAGAACAAATAGCCATTGGTAATTTCGTGGCGGGGCAGGAAATTCCCTCCCGAAGAGAACTGGCGGCTTCACTCAATATAAATCCAAATACCGCTCAAAAAGCGTATAAAGAAATGGAGGAACAGGGCTTGATTCATACAGAACGAAATTTCCCCAGTCAAATCACGACGAATGAAACGATTTTACAGGCTGTAAGGCAGGAATTGATTTTGGCAGCCGTCGATACGTTTGTCGATGCGATTCGTCCGATTAATGTACCGGTTGATGAACTGCTTCGTGTGGTTAAAGAAAAATACTCGGAAGAAATAAGGGAGGGGGAAGAACAATGATAGAAGTAAAAAAGATCTCCAAGAATTATGGACGGAAAAAGATCTTGGATGAGGTTTCATTTACAGCCAATAAAGGCGAAGTCACTTGTCTGATCGGGATAAATGGTGTCGGTAAAACGACTACACTCAAAGCGATTATGGGCTTGACGCCATATAAAGGTGAAATCCTGATCGATGATCAAAAGATGACAAAGGACAGTTATGAAAAAATCACCTTCATTCCGGACGCACCGACCATGCTTCCGCAAATGACCATTAAACAGGCCATGGTTTTCATGTCGGATTTCTATACGTCCTGGAATCCGGAAAGAGCTAACCAACTAATGGGATTTTTCAAGCTTAAAGAGGAGAATCGCATTTCGGAATTGTCAAAAGGGAATACAGCTAAGCTCAACCTGATGCTTGGATTGTCCCTTGACGTCGATTATGTACTGATGGACGAACCATTTTCGGGAATCGATATGTTTAGCCGCGAGCAAATTGCCGATGTCTTTGCGAGCCACCTGATTGAAGATAGAGGAGTCATCATCACGACCCATGAAATCGGTGATATTGAACATTTGATCGATAAGGTCATTTTATTGGATAACGGTACAGTGCTTAAAGAGTTCAATACAGAAGAAATGCGTGAAGAGGAAGGGAAATCGGTAGTCGATGTAATGAGAGAGGTGTATCAATCATGATGCGATATATAAAACTAGTGAACTTTGAAATCAACCGTTTCAGTAAAATCTATCTTAGCTTATTGTTGATCACCTTGGTTTCGCAATTTGCCGGCGTGATCATCGTAACGAAGAGCCTTCTTAATGATGCCAGGGATATCATGAAAGAAGAAAGACTATCTGAAGCCGCTTATATTACCAATTATGGAGGCATTGATTTTAGCCATATTGCCCATACCCTCTTGTTTGTAGGACCGATAGCGCTGAGTGCGGTTGCCCTTATTTTTTACATTTTCCTTATTTGGTATCGTGATTGGTTTGGAAAGAATACGTTCATTTATCGTCTATTGATGTTACCGACATCCAGATTATCGATCTACCTTTCAAAAGCTACGGCCATCTTCCTGATGGTATTAGGGTTGATTGCTTTCCAAATCATCATTTTACCTATGGAAAATGCCCTATTTAATTCGAATGTGCCGGAAGCGCTCTTGCATGAAATTTCAACTTACGGCATTACGAAACTCATTCCGATTTTGTCATTGATCATCCCAAGCACGTTCACGCAATTCCTGCTTTCCTATGGCATAGGTCTTATGATCATGTCGATATTATTCACGGCGATCATGTTTGAAAGAAGTTTCCGCATAAAAGGAATCATAATGGGCTTGTTATATTGCGGAATCGCTGCTGTGTTGTTTTTAGCCCCAGTTTTAATGGAAATCGGGAATTTCTATTTCTATCCTAATGAATTATTTGGCCTGATGCTCGCAATAGGGATCATTTTGACAGGATTATCGGTTTGGCTTGGTGCTTGGTTATTGAAAAATCGCGTTACCGTATAACAACTTAAAAGGAGAGTGAACAAGGTGAAACGTTATTTATGCAGTATCATTATTGGAATGGTTGTCATCTTAAGCATCGGGACCTATTATGTCAAAGTAGCTTCCTCCGCTTCCAGCCTTCCAAAGTATACGTTCAAGACACTGGAAGGCAGCGATAACGAGCTTGATCCGGTGATCATAAATGCTTCGCTTCAAAATGGCAGTAATTTTTACGAACCATTAACAATTGAATCCAATACAACGACATATGCCAGCGAAAGGTCTTACTTGGAGAACTTAACTGGAAGACAAGATCATCTAATTGAAAGATTGGTAAAAGAACATCGTTCATTTATGCGTGGTAAGGATTCCATTAGTTCTTTATATGAAGACGATGATTTTCTTGCTTACGCTAGGGTGAATAGCGATATTACGAATAACGGGAAGATGGAAGCAAAGTTTGATATCGGTTTACTGGAGAAGAAGGATGAAGAGGAAACTTCTTTCCAAATTGAACTTCCGAATCAAGGGAGAATCATGAATATTGATGTCAGGGATGTGCAATTGGTCCATTCAAAACTACAGGTTTTAACGATGAATGATGTGAATTCCAACAATGAGAAGCAAACGAAAGAAGTTCATCTGTATACGATCGATGTAGCCAATAAAAAAGTCTTGAGCGATAAAACCCTTGTATCTGAAACCTTTACTGACCCAGAACAAGTTGATTTTCAGATGCCAATCGATCTTGCTCCCTCCCAGCCAAACAACATGGTATTCATTTCGTTAATTAAAGGGGTAAATCATGATGATGGCTTTGAGGAAAAACTAAAGGAAAGCAAGCTTTTATCTTATAATTATGAAACGGAAAAAGTAGAAACGGTTAAAAAAGGATCACTTAGCCTGGACATGGCTAGATCAGGATATACAGACGGAAAAAACCTTTATACAGTTGAAATGAAATCAGGTAAATATCGCATTAATACGTTTGACCTCAGCAGTCAAACGTTAACGAATGACACCGAGCTGGATATAGCTGCTAATAAAGAAGAGCAATATACCGCTGCCTTTAAGAACGGGCGTGTGTACTTCCTATTGAACGGAATGAATCAGGATGGCTTATTAACATACAAGCCTGCCAAACTTCTGATTGCAGATATAAAGACTGGAAAGACTATATATAAAGGTGAAACAGTCATAAATAAAAAGAACAGCAAAAGTTTTGAACTTTATATCGATGACCTGGAAATAAAATAAGGACCTACTATAGCTAGAAGCTGTTAAATGAAAAGGGATATCCTCCAATGGGATATCCCTTTTTCATTTAAATGGAAGCCAAGTTCGTTCTGGCTGTACGTTCCTTCTTGCCGTGCAAGAAGTAGTAAAGGACGGAGGTTAAGATGACCAAAACGCCCAAGATGACATAAAGTGTGCTGTAACCTGTTACCGGAATAATGAATCCCAGAATATAAGGGCCGAAGCCAAGTCCTGCATCAAGCATGATAAAGAAGGTGGACGTTGCCATCCCCATTCGGTGAGGCGGTGTCAGTTTAACGGCAATCGCCTGTGAGCTTGATTGCATATTACCGAATCCGAGGCCAATGAGGAAACCAGCTGCCAGTAAAGTGAAACTATTGGTTGTCATACTTAGAAGCAGCAAGCCTACTCCAAAAATAATGAAAGCCGGATACATAATGAAGTTCGATCCTTTCCGGTCCATCAATGGTCCTGAGAAAGGACGTGATAACAATACGGCTACTGCGTACACTACAAAGAAGAAGCTTGCCGTATTGACCAGATTGATTTCAATGGCATAGAAACTGATGAAAGAAAGGACACTGGAATAACAGAAAGCCAATAACAGAGTGATGATGGAAATGGGCAGTGCCTTAGGTTCAATGAAATTGGAAAGCTTGAATCCTTTGCTTTCCGTAACTTTTGCCGTCACTTTCAATGCCGGGACATACAGGAAGAATGCTGTAATAAGGGAGATCACACCTAAAGCCAGGCAGAAACTGAAAATGACTTGGAAGCTTGTATTTTGAGCCATGAACAGACCGATGAAAGGACCGATAGCCGTCGCAAGTGTTGCGCTCATGCTGTAATAGCCGATGCCTTCACCCTTTCGTGTCGGCGGAATGATCTGCGCGACGATCGTACCTGTCGCAGTACTTGCCATCCCCATTGCCATCCCATGGATCAGGCGGTTAACAAGCAGGAAGCCGATTCCAAGGTCCACAAAATAAAGAAGTGTTGTCAAAGTGAAAAAGATCAAACCTATGAATAATGTTTTCTTGCGGCCGATTGAATCAATGAAACGGCCGATGAACAGACGTCCGATCAACGTCCCGATAATAAAAATCCCCGATATGAGTCCGGCTTCGCTTGTAGAAGCATCCAATTCATTAACAGCATAGATGGCAAGTGTCACCATCAGTAAATAAAAGATTAATGTTATGAAAAAATTGATGGACGAAACGATGACAAAGTCCTTCGTCCACAGTCTGGTTCTGGATTGATCCATGTTATTATCTCCTTACTTTATAATGTTATTTCTAATTTCGCCCATGATGCGTATGGCAGCGAGTTGTTCCTCTTCCGTGATCCCTTTCAAGATTTCCTGTTCATATTGATCGATTGTCACGCGGACTTCGCTGTAGACCTTATTGCCAAGCTCCGTAAGCCGCATCCTTTTCTCGCGTTTATCTTTGCTTGGCACATGCTCGACATACCCCAGCTCTTCCAAGCGGGCAATGGTCCTCGTAATCGTGGGTTTCTCCACGCTTTGGTAATTGGCAAGCTCTACAAGCGTCGCCGAACCATAATTGTTCAAGTAATACAAAATGGACCATTGCGCCCTGTGTAAATCATGCTTGTTCAGCTGGATATTAAGATTATTTTCAAACGGCCGGTACAGCAGCAATAATTGCTGAAAGAATTTTTGGAAAGTCTTTATCAGAAACACCTCTTATCAATATATAGTTATCGTGAGTAATTGTTACCCTGAGTAACTATAATACCAAAATAAATCCATTCTGTCCACTCGGATTTGTATTGTTTAGTTAAATCAGGTTTTTAGTTAAAATGAATGGGAATATAGGAATAGGAGATGATGTGAAGCATGAATAAATCTATGATTGCGTTAATTGCCGCAGCAACAATGCTAACTGCTTGCAATAATGACAAAGCGGATGAAAACGGGGGGAAATCTGTCCAAACAACCGATGAAAATCAAACCCAAACTGAAAATGAACAACAAAAAACAACCCTCGAAAACAGAAACTCAAACAAGTCCTAAACATGAGAAGTGGTCTTCTTTGCCCTAATATGACAAAATCATCGAGCAAATCGGCAACGAAGACTATACTTTCAATAAGGAAACGGATAACGATGGTAAGCGAGTATTCCTTATTGAATTGAACGGTGAAAAACAATATAAAACCGTTTTCGTCAAAAATACCAATCGCCTGAAAATTATCAAAATAAATGGCGGCGGAGAGATTTATAACGGAATCATAAAATAAGTGGACCTGCGCTTAAACGTTGGTTTTGATAAAGGGGGCGGGGAAATGGCTGCATTACCTCTCGTAGGGGGAGTGGCCGGTCCGGCAACAGGTTGGCGAGATCGCCAGAAAGTTATAGGGTACCATCCTTTATGCCGACAAGCATCCTTTTGCCGGCGGGAAGGATCATTATGCGGTATATTTCGAAGATCCCGATCGGATGAAGGTCGAACTCGTGGCCCCTTAGCGATAGTTGGCATAGCTATAATGGCGGTTATGTCCATCTTTCCCTTTCTCAGGTTCGGGTTCTGGGTCAAGTGAAAAGGCCTCGATCAATATAAATGCACCGAAAACTTGGGTCCAGCTGCCTAGTAAAAGAATATGTTCTCCCAACCGTACTTTTTCATTTAAAATGAAAATATTTCCCACGGATTCCAAAAATGATCCGGCTGAAATGAGGCCATTCCCCTTGATCTCAAAAGAGCGTGAAATGGTCTCCTCAGTCAGCGATGCCCCGAATGCTTCAATAGCTGCGCCCAGGCCTTGGATTCCACTGCCGATTGCATCGGTTCTAATGCCCTCCTCCACTGAACCACTCAACTGCATACCTATTCCAACTGCATCTGCGATATTGCCAATGGCCTCAAGCCAAGAACCGAATATGAAATAGGTTTCCGTACGTTCATTTTCCGGATTCAGCATTTTCGAACGGCCGATTGCTTGCAGCGAATTTCCAACGGCTTCAATGCCATTCCCTTTGAGGACGAGATCTTTTCCGAGGTCAGTGCTCGTTAAAGTTTGCCGGGTTTGCCCGATTGCACCTACAAGTGTACCGATGCCGAGTAACCATGCTCCTGAAATAAGGAGGTCATCTCCATGAGTGATCATATCTCAAACGCTCCTTAAAAGTGGTTAGATTATATTATTCAGGAAACAGTGTTTGTTTACATATTGCTTTATCACTTTGGGCTCCTATTGAAAATCACCCATTTATTGGTATAATGACAGCTGGAGGAGATGATATTGACTTTTAACCATTTTTTGCAAATGATTATCGCTGCACTTTTCTTTATGGTTTTTACGTTTTGTACCTGGTATGAAGGAAGCGAAATTGTGGATAAACCTTGGGAATGGAAGTATTCCACGCTTTTCACACACGTAAATGATGAACAGGCGATAGATGCAGTTGATATATCGAATTTCGATCATTTCGTGTATGCCGCAAAATTCAAACCGTTATTTCCATTTCTTATGGTCCTAGCCGCATCGTACATCATCATACTTTCGGGATATATCCTGTTCAAAAGAAGGATTAAAAAAATGGCCCTATTCTTGTTGGGATTTGGTGTCCTTTTTCTGTTTTCAAGTGGTTTTGTATCCCATTCCCCGACTGTTGGAGGAAATATCTTTCAAGCATTTTTTCTGATAGGCGGAATGATAGCGATAATGGCTGCAGCTCTATATTATTACCGGATTCCAAGAGGATTCAATACTTTCTTGAAGTAAGCAAGCTGCCGATGAGGCAGCTTATTTTGTGCAAAATGTTGACACAAAATAACGAAAAATAATAGTCATTTTCGCGAAATTCTTAGATTGAACTTCACTGTAATGTAGTTTATAGTTAAGTCGAAATTTAGTAGACCAGTTGCTATATTACCGGCGATGAAACCCTATCGATTGGATAATCCAGTGAATGAAGAATAAAGCGAAAAGGTGATAATATGTCAGGCAAAATCAAAATTGAACAGCCAAAAATTCCCCAAGACCTAACACAAGCGAACTTTCAGGAAATATATTATCAAGATGAGCCTTATCTTGAGTCCCGTATCATAACCAACTGCACGATCGATAGAGAAAAAATGGACAAAATCGTATTATCCCAGATTATTTTTAAAAATGTGACATTCAGTGATGTATCATTCAGGAATATCGAGCTGACGGATGTCATCTTTGATCATTGCGATTTAACGAATGCCGATTTCATGGGCGGCTCGATTCATCGTGTGGAATTCAAAGAGTCCAAACTTTTAGGCATTAACCTGTCTGACGCAAGCTTGGGGAATGTCTTCTTTGAGAATTGCAACCTGAATTTAAGTGCTTTTGGTTATTCCAGTTTAAAGCAAGTGAGGTTCGATCATTGCTCATTGGAAAGTGCTGACTATTATGAGTGTAAATTCATTAAAGTGAAGTTCGAAACATGCAGATTAAATGAAGTGAACTTTTCCCGGACACCGCTCAAGGGAATTGATATTAGCAGTTCTACATTTCAAAGGATTACCGTATCCCCGGAAGATTTAAAAGGCTGCGAAGTTTCCCCGGACCAAGCGATAGTCTTTGCAGCCATGCTTGGACTGAAAATTAAAGAGTGAACCTTTCAATAAGGCTGAAACGAGGGACCACCGAATTTGGCGGTCCTTTTTGAGTTATTTGTAGTGAAAATAGGCACAGGGAATAGAATTATATAGATTTTGAAAAGTACGGAATCTTTGCACAAATGCAGTATTTCTTTACAATATTTGTTAAGTGGAAGGGAGATTGGATGTTGAATATCAATAAGGTCACTTTGTATAGTCATGCCTGGAATGAAATGCGGAATTTTTATGTTGATGTGTTAGGATTTGAGCTACTATCGCAAAAGGTTGATGGTTTTGAAATTAAGGCAGGGGAAAGTGTACTTGAAATCAAAAAATATCATCACAAAGAAAAGCCTTTTTACCATTTTGCCATGAACATTCCGACCAATTTATTTGCTTCGGCAAAAGCATGGGCGAAATCAAAAGTGGAATTGACCAGGGAAGAGGATGATGACGAAGTTTATTTCAGCTTTTTAGACGCACAGTCTTTTTATTTTTTAGACCCTTCAGGCAACATTGTCGAGTTCATATCGAGATATTCCGTATCGCCCGAATCCGGGACTGAGTCTTTTTCGGCTCAAAGCGTCCTGTGCATCAGTGAAATAAACATTACGACAGATGAAGTCAGGGCTTTGGGAAATCGGTTGATCAGCAATGGTGTGCCTGTAAGGAATGGTGAAGCGATAAGAGAAGATGGATTGAATTTCATGGGTGAACATGAAGCAGGTTCGTTTTTACTTTTAGGTCCAAGGAAACGGCGTTGGATTTTCTCGGATAAAGAGTCGGAAACCTTTCCGCTTTCGCTAGTCATAAATCAGCATCTATATATTTCATTGGATGGCGAAGGATGTATGGAATTGAAAAAGGTGGAATGATGTAGATTTATATTTTGGCAATCAAGCAGAAGCAGGGCTGCCTGTCATTGATGCATTTCCTATGATGGTTTTGTCTTCGGGATTGTAAAAGAATGAATAAAGAATAATCTCCAATAATAACAAGAAGAAGGTAATTTATGCTTAACATGATAATTCTCCTATTAAGTTACTTAATAGGTTCCATCCCATTTGCTTTGGTCATCGGGAAATCGTTTTACAATACCGATATCCGAGGATACGGGAGTGGAAATCTTGGCGCAACTAATAGTTTTAGGATATTGGGCAAGACAGCAGGGACGATTGTAGCATTTGCTGATTTATTGAAAGGTATCGTAGCCTGCGTACTCCCGATGACGCTGTATTCGAACGTTTCCCCTGCACTATGCGGCTTACTTGCGATAATTGGCCACGCCTTTCCTGTTTTCGCGGGATTTAAAGGGGGAAAGGCCGTGGCAACATCGGCGGGAGTGTTTTTATTTTTAGCTCCATTAGGTACATTCATTGCTTGCATGGTATTTCTCATTAGTTTGCTATCTTCAAAATATGTATCTCTCAGTTCGATGCTGGGGAGCATTTCCATATTGATATACAGCTTATTTTTTGAAGGCAGGCTCATCATTGCACTCTCATCATTTATTTGTTTATTCGTCCTCATTTTGCATCGGGAAAATATAAAGAGAATATGGAAGGGCTCGGAAGCAAAAGTGGGCAGGACCTTTTGATAGCAGAAATGAATTACATACAAATTTTTATGGTTCGCTCAATATTCTAAGTGAATACTGCATCATAACCCAAGGAGCAAAGCTATGAAAAAAAGAAGTTTATTGATAGCGGTGGTGGGCGTGATCGTTTTTGGGATCATTGCCTCGATAGCATTTGTTTCTCAAACCAAAAAGAAAGAGATTGCCGGTAAAAGGGCATTTCCCCAGCATACAGTCTATCAAGCGGGGACGATAAAACCTGACAATCTGTCACAGGAGGAAATGGATGCTGCCGTGGCGAATTTTTATGAAACCTGGAAAAATGAATACCTTAAGCAGCCTGCCGATAAAAATGATGAATATTATATTTTTTATAATGATAAAGGATATGCTGAGCCCAAGAATGCAGTGACCGTTTCTGAAGCGCATGGTTATGGGATGATGATAACGGCAATCATGGCAGGCAGCCAGGATAAGCAGTACTTCGATGGGCTTTACCGTTTTTATAAAGCGCATGGAAGTGATAATGACCCTACATTAATGGCATGGCAGCAAGTAAAGGATAAATCGGGTAAAATCATCAATATGCCAGGGGATGCCGATTCAGCAACTGATGGCGATATGGATATCGCCTATTCATTATTATTGGCACACCGCCAGTGGGGAAGTGAAGGGGCAATCGACTATCTTTCGAGTGCAAAGGACATCATTGATGCGATCATGTCGAATGAAATAAATCGGTCGCAGTCCCTTGTTAAACTAGGGGACTGGGCGGAAGATGAAGATGACATATACGGACAATCGACTCGTTCCTCTGACCTTCTTCTTAATCATTTTAAGACATTTGAGGCGGCGACTGGTAATGATGAATGGATAGATGTAAGAGATAAGGCGTATAAGGTCATTCAATCTATTTATAAGGAGAAAAGCGGCAATACGGGGCTCATCCCGGACTTCATTGTACAATCCAAGGGAGAATATCACCCGGCAGAAGCGGGCTTTTTAGAAGGGGAGAATGACGGCAATTATAGCTGGAACAGCAGCAGGACCCCTTGGCGCTATACGCTCGATTACTTACTGACTGGTGATGAAAGAGCGCTGCCGCAATTAAAGAAGATGAATGATTGGATTAAAGCGGAAACGGATGGCAACCCTGAAAATATCCAATCCGGTTATACGCTAAGCGGAAAAGCCGTGGAAGAAGGTAATAGTACAAGCTTCGTCGCTCCATTCATGGTGAGTGCCATGGTTGATTCCTCCAACCAGCAATGGATTAATCGCTTATGGAATCGGACGATACAGGAACAAGATGATGATGACTATTTTGCCAATACGATAAAATTACAGACAATGATCGTGGTTTCAGGTAACTGGTGGGCGCCATGATTCAATGGAAGAAACTAAGTAAAGGTGAAAAGGAGTTTGATGAGAATGATGAAGGTCACACCTTTCTTGATGTTCGAAGGGAATGCGGAGGAAGCGATGAATTATTACACATCTTTAATCGGAGGATCGAAAATAACCAGCATTGTTCGGTATGGTGCAAATGAATCTGGTACAGAAGGAAGTGTCATGCAGGCTACCTTTACCTTGAAGGATCAGGAATTTATGTGCATCGATAGCAATGTTAAGCATCAATTTACATTTACACCATCGTTTTCAATATTCCTTACATGTGATAGTGAAGAGGAAATTGACAGGCTTTATTCGAGCTTATCTGATGGCGGACAAGTGATGATGCCATTGGGTGACTATTTCTTTAGTAAGAAGTTCGGCTGGGTATCCGATAAGTTTGGTGTTTCCTGGCAGCTTACTCTACCAATATGAATGAAATGAAAAGGCCACTGGATAGTGGCTTTTTTCTTTTGTTGACCAATGGGGATTCGTAAGTGCCCCCCCGAACCATTAGGCGCGGACGGATCGAAAAAAGTGCGTTAACGAATGAAAAAGCTTAAACAAGACCTGGTTGTAATACATGATTTCCACTCCAGGCACTCGCTTTCCGCGGGCGGTCCGGGAGCCTCCTCGGCGCTCTTTGCGCCTGCGGGGTCTCCCTTGGACACGTTTTTCCCGTAGGAGTCTCGCACCTTCCGTTCCAATCAACTGGAATGTTTTTTTAGAAAAAACTGTAGGCTGGCCTTATCATGAATCTTGATAATGTTTTTTACTGTTTTATGAATCCACCCAATAGATTGAAGAAATTTGCGACACTCCTGCCGAATAACTGGCTAGCCAAGACCCCACAGCCGCTTGCGGTGAGGAGGCTTGGCAGACAGTCGGCGGAAAGGGAGCGGATTTCTGAAATCAACTGAATATTTTTTCAGACTGCAGAGGCCATAGTTCCTTATGAGGGATGAAAAAAATTTTTACTTGTAAAAAAATTTTTACTGATTTATAAGGATTCCCCCCTCAACAGCGCGCCGATTTATCCTCGATAATAAGTTTTGCCCAACCAAATTCCTTGATATCCATCCCATTCACTTTGATTGTTTCTGAAAATTCCAATATTGGCATGCGGATTGCTAGATTAAAAGTAATATCACATTGCTGGGAACGGCAGAAAGGGGGACTATGAAACTGCGGCGGCTCTGCACTTTATCACGAATGCTTCGCAGGTGGTGAATCAACGATATGAAGAAATCAATGTTCGTGTTCCTGCCATTTGATTGGTCAATATCATTAGATTAAGAGGAGAATTTCATGAAACCAATTTATTTTCTTTCTTTAATTCCTGTAATCGCCATACTTGGCGGGCCTTTTTGGGCTAATAGTATCGAACCGTATATTCTTGGCATGCCGCTTTTCTTTTTCTGGAACTTTTCGTGGCTGATCTTTACCGCGTTAGTCGTTTTTATTATTTATATGTTAGATCCCAAGAATAAAGAGAGGGAAGAGAAATGAATAGTGCGATCATCATTATTTTCAGTTTCCTGTTGCTGTCACTTTATTTAGGGATTAGGGCCAGAAAAGGCAAGGATATGGATCTTGAACAGTGGACGGTAGGCGGACGCGGGTTCGGTCCTTTCATCATCATGATTTTGCTGGCGGGAGAGATTTATTCCACCTCCACATTCCTGGGCTCCAGCGGGTGGGCATATGGGATAGGCGGTCCGGCATTGTACGGAACGGCGTTCGCCGCATTGGGCTACCTGTTTTCTTACTGGATTTATCCTGCCATTTGGAGCTACGGAAATGAGCACAAGCTCATTTCACAAGCAGATTTTTATGTTAAAAAGTATAAAAGTCCATTATTGGGGGTATTCGTTTCAATCGTTGGTGTTTTGGCCCTGGTACCATTTTTGGTGCTGCAATTAAAGGGGCTGGGAATCATCGTTTCGACAACTTCCTATGGTTCGATTTCCCCGACGGTTGCCGTTTGGATCGGGGCTGTTTCAGTTACCGTATATGTGATGATTTCAGGTATCCATGGATCGGTTTGGACAGCAGTACTCAAGGACATCATGATCGCATTGGTTGCGCTATTTTTAGGGATTTACATTCCGTTTCATTATTTTGGCGGAATCCAGCCGATGTTCGAAGCCGTCAATGCCGTCAAGCCTGATTTCCTGACACTCCCGGATACGGGGATGAGCGCTTCATGGTTTATATCCACGATCATTTTGACGACATTGGGTTTCTATATGTGGCCGCAAACATTCGGTTCTGCATATACAGCAAAAAGTGCAAAGACATTTCGTAAAAATGCGTTCATCCTTCCGCTTTACGGGGCATTATCGGTCGGTGCAATCTTTGTCGGCTATGCGGCCATCATTAAAGTTCCTGGGTTACAGGGGACGGATATGGACCTTGCGCTATTGAAGCTTTCAATCAGTACATTTGATCCTTGGTTTGTGGGCGTCATCGGGGCAGCGGGTCTATTGACGGCTCTTGTTCCTGGCTCGATGATTTTAATGAGTTCAGCGACGCTGCTGGCCAAAAACGTGTATCAGCATTTTTCTCCTTCCGCCTCGGCCAAACAAATCACGACGATTGCCAAATTGCTCGTCCCTGTTCTTGCCCTTATTGCCGTGTATTTTACTTTGACTGGAGGAAATACGATCGTGGCCCTTTTATTGATGGGATACAGCATGGTGACTCAATTATTCCCATCTTTCATTGCCAGTCTCCTGCAAAAGAACTTCGTGACGAAAGAGGGTGCGTCAGCGGGGATCATTGCCGGTTTAGCTACTGTTGGATATACAACCATAACAAGCGCTACAGTTGGAACGCTTTTCCCGGCACTGCCGCAGTCCATTAAAGGTTTGAACATTGGTCTTGTCGCCCTCCTCATAAATGTGATTGTGATGATTGGAGTCAGCCTTATTGCAAGGAAATTTTCCAAGGACAATAAAGGTGAATTGGAGGCTGCTTGATTATTTGATTTTTAATGAAAAGAGGAGGGGCATGATGTTTGCAAAGGTAAACGGAACAAAAATATATTTCGATGTGGAAGGCGCAGAATTAGTGCCTGAAGGGGATTCATGGAGAAAGAAGCCAGTCTGTTTCGTCATTCATGGCGGACCTGGGGGCGAACACATTGGATTTAAACCGTTCCTGACGCCGCTTTCGGCGTCGATGCAGATTAGTGGCAGGAGGCCGTCACGATTGGATCACTCCTGTAGAGGCATCGATTCTCATCGCCGAAAAGATTCCTGACAGTGAATTGATCATTTTTGAAAAAAGCTGCCACTATCTTTTCATTGATGAAAATTGGAATTCATTTCGAGGATTTCTTCTTTCATAAACGAGAGATTTGGACACAAAGAAAAGCGGAGCATATCCGGGCAAGAGTTAGATACTTTTAGGATAAACCGTTTGTACTGTGAAGGAATTAATTATATATTAATCCTTGAGTACATTAATTCATGGATTAAAGTATGATGATAAGAAAAGCCCGGAGGAGACAATCATGAAAAATATCAATACAGAACAAGAATATCGTGAACAAATCAATCAAGAGGGACTGACGGTCGGGATTTTTACGACTACATGGTGCCCGGACTGCAAACGTTTAGACATGTTCATCGATGAGATCACTCAAGAACATCAAGACAAACAGTGGTTTACAATCGATCGTGACGAGTTCCCTGAGATTTCCGAAGAGCAAACGGTAATGGGAATTCCATCACTTTTAGTATTTAAAAATGGGGAAAAGGTTGCGCACCTGCACAGTGCAAATGCTAAAACTCCAGAGGCGGTCAATGAATTTCTAAATGACCTATAAAAGAAAAGGTGAACCCCATGGTGCTGTAATGAGGGGTTCATCTTTTTTTTAGAAATTTTTTCTAGAAATGACTTGATTTCTAAGGTGAAACGGGTTTTAATTATAGATACCGAATATCCATTATGGATATGTGATATCCATATACATGCTAAAAGAGGTGAAATGATTTGCAATTAACAAAAGGGGTCGAGCAAGCTATATGCATCATCGTTATACTCTCTACCCAGGATAAAAATGTCCCGCTTTCGTCAAATGAGATCAGCAGGCGATTAGAGGTGTCTCCTTCTTATTTGAAAAAAATCATAAGGAAATTGGTCGTAAAGCAGATAATCACTTCCGTTCCTGGTAATAACGGCGGCCTTACTCTTGCCAAAAGTGTAGATAAGATTAAAAACCTTGAAATTATTGAGGCGATGGAAGGTCCCATTTCGATGTTTCCGGATACAGGACTTATAGAAAAAGCGTTTAAAGATGGAGAGTATGCAGAGAAGGGAATGGACGTCCTTCGTCGGATGTTTTCCCGGGCGGATCAACTTTTAATAGAGTTCTTTTCCAGCCAAACAGTGGCGGATTTGCTTAAAGAAAGCTTTGGCACCACGGACATCCCGACTCTTAATTGGAATACCGCGTCATTGAGTGATGTACTGCGTGAAAAGAAAGGTGAAAAGAAGTGAATATGCTTAAACAAGAATGGAAGCTTTTCCTTACAAATCGAAAACTGGTCGGTGTCGCAATCGTTTTACTGTTCGTCCCGATTATTTATGGGGGGTTATTCCTTAGTTCCGCTTGGAATCCATACGGAAATACAGGCAAATTGCCTGTTGCGGTCGTGAATAAGGATGTAAAGGCGGAATATGAGGGGAAAACCTTAACAGTCGGTAATGAGCTAGTCGAGCAATTAAAGGACAATGATGATTTAGAATGGCATTTCGTAACGGAAAAAGCGGCGAAAAAAGGGTTCGATGATGGTACATATTATATGGTCGTCACCATTCCGGAGGACTTTTCAAAAAATGCTTCTACCGTCATGGATGATGAGCCTAAAAAAATGAATCTGACGTATGATGTGAATCCCGGACGCAGTTTCGTTTCTGAAACGGTCGGGAAACAGGCAACGAATAATTTGAAAACGGAAATTGCCGAAAGTGTCACAAAAGAATATGCGGAAGCGATCTTCTCCCAACTGGATGAAATCGGAGAAGGATTCGGCGATGCGGCAGATGGTGCATCAAAGCTGGATGACGGTGCAAAAAAACTGCATGATGGAAACAAAGAAGTGACGGAAAATCTGAATAAGTTAGCTTCGAGCACATTAACTTTTAAAGATGGAGCGAATAAACTCCAAATTGGCGTTGGCGAGTTTATGGAAGGAGCCAACAAGCTTGAAAGTGGCGCGTCGGAATTGAATAAGGGTATTTCACAATATACCTCCGGTGTAGGTCAGTTGCAAAAGGGTGCGAACGAACTCGCATCAGGCACAGGGGAATTAACTAATAACAGTGAAGCACTTATACAAGGTTCTTCCCAGCTTTCCACTGGGCTGGCCAAAGTGGTTCCAGGAGCGCAAACTTTAAATACTGGATTGGCACAAGCGCAAACAGGCAGTGCGAATTTGAATGATGGGTTGAATCAATTATCACAAAATGCAAGCCAGCTGACGGATCAATCGACAGGAATTCCAAAATTGGCAGCAGGTCAGCAGAGTTTAAATGAGGGAATCAATAAACTGGCAGGAGGAAGCCATGCGCTAAATGACGGCCTGAAAAAAATGGATGGCCAATTGCCCGCAGAAGAACAGCTGAATCAGCTTAAGCAAGGACTGACAAGCATTCAAAGCGGTGTAAATCAATTGCAAGAAGCGGTTCCAGCAGGAAGCAGCGCGTCCGGTACCGTATCCGGCATTACCGAAGACCTCAATAACAGTCAAGCGGCGTTAACGGAACTTCAATCAACGATTGCGAATAATGGTCAGAGCACAATCAATGCCGTTCAAAACACGGAAGCCTTCAAAAGCATGACCAGTGAACAGCAATCAGAAGTAATCGGAGCCATTCAAAATGAACTTCAAAGCCAGGCGGAGGCACAAAAACGAATCGCATCGACTCTTGCTGCAAGTGTATCAGACTTATCAACACAATTAACGGATAAGGTAATGCCTGTATTGAATGGATTAGGGCAGCTTCCGGAACAAGTGGCCAATTTAAATAATGCGGTGAATAAAGTCAATCCAAACGCCGTTTCAGCGTTAAACGGATATACGGCAATAAGGAACGCACTGGAAGAACAATTGATTCCTGGTGCGACCCAATTAAATGGCGGCTTGAATGAAGCTGTAGAAGGCAGCAATCAATTAACGGCGGCAACGCAAAGTTTAAATGAACGGACACCAGAATTAGTGAAGGGGATCAACCAGTTAGCACAAGGCGGTTCCTCGTTAAATAATGGCCTTTCAAAACTAACTGAGGGATCTGGTCAGTTGGTTGATGGAGTTTCACAACTGCAAGCAGGTTCATCCTCCTTTGGGAATGGTCTTGAGAAGTACGCATTTGGTGTTAGCCAAGTTGGCGAAGGGGTAAGTAAACTGGCTAGCGGGGCCAATCAACTGGATGCCAACTCAGCGGCCTTGAACGAGGGCTCATCAGCACTTGTTAAAGGCACTGAACAATTGGCAGGCAATCTGCCTACTTTGAGCAATGGGGTCATCCAGCTTGCTGATGGCGCGGGTAAGATCAATGAAGGTTCATCAGCCCTTGCTGAAGGTTCCGGTAAATTGGGTGAGGGAATCTCCTCACTTCAAGATGGGTCGGTCGAGCTTTCGGAAAAACTCAGTGATGGTGCAGAAGAAATTAGTGAAAATAAAACAACCGATGATAATTACAGCATGATTGCTGAACCGACACAGGTCAAAGAACAAAAAAGCAGTGACGTGCCGAATTATGGTCATGCATTGGCTCCTTATGTCTTGTCTCTTGGGTTATTTGTTGGAGCCATTGCCTTCAATATGGGATTCCCGACAGGCTTGCCTTCTATTAGGCCTACATCAGGAGTGGCATGGTGGTTCAGTAAATTTACGGTTCTATTCATCCAAGCGACGCTTTCTGCATTAGTGTTGGATGCGATCATGATTTGGGGAATGGATTTACAGGTCGAGAATATGGGGCAATTCATTGGGGTTTCCATCCTGACTTCCCTTACGTTCATGTTCATCGTTACCTTCTTGACCGTAGGATTTGGAAATCCAGGTCGTTTATTGGCGATGATATTCCTTGTATTACAGCTAGGTGCAAGCGGAGGAATGTTCCCTGTGGAACTGACCAATAACTTCTTCAGTCATGTTCACCCGTTCATTCCGATGACATACTCTGTCATGGGCTTCCGCCAGGCGATGAGTACGAGCCTTGGAGCGGATGCATTGACAGCAAGTATAGTGTTCCTTACTGGATGCATCATTGTCTTTAATCTGCTGCTATTGCTAACGATGGTCATCAAGAAGCGAAAAGCACATAATATTGAGATGAATGCATAAACAAAAACCCCCGGTGCAATGTGCCGGGGGTTTTCTCATTATGATGGTTCATTCGTGTCCTTTTCTTTTTCGATGACTTTCAATCCATTTTCCCCTGAATTTTCAATCACATGTTTAAGGATGGATAATTTGTTATCCCAGAATTGATCGTAAAAAGAGAGCCACTGTTTCAATTCCGCTAAAGGTTCCGGCTGAAGCCGAAAGCGTTTCTCTCTTCCTACCTTCCGGCCACTGACCAATTCAGCTTCAGAAAGGATATGAAGATGCTTGGCAATCGCCGTGCGGCTCATGGAAAAGTGAGAAGTGATTTCTGAAATGGGTAAATCCCCTTCAGCAAGCAATTGCAGGACCTTTCGGCGGGTTGGGTCGGCGATAGCCTGGAATACATCATGTTTTTCTGATGCAGACACTTAGCCCTCAACAGCCTTTTTAAGACCTTGATTAACGATTTGTTCCCAGCCATGATTCATTCTATCGCGAATCACTGAGCTTTTTTCGTTCGGTTTCGTAAGAATCGTATCAGGCTCTTTCCAGCCGCCATGAATAAGGGTGAACTCCGTTTTGCCATCCACTTCTTTTAAAAGGAAGGAAATGAACCAACCGTCCGTATCCCAACTGAATGAAAGGCGATGAGGAGCATCTAACTCCGTTACCTTACAAGGAGATGGGCCGAAGGGTGATTGCACATGGAACTCATGTCCCACTTTCGGTTGAAAATCATTTGGCATGAACCATGAAGCTATGCCCTCTGCAGTGGAAACTGTATCCCAAACTTTTTGGATAGGTGCATCAAGAATAACCGTCTTCTTGATATCCTGTAATGTATTTTCCATACTGATTCTCCTTTGTAATTGAGAATATGGAACCAATTGGTTTTGCTTTGCTGATTATATAAAACCTTTTGGTTTCATGTCAATAATTTGTTTCAAGCGATTCCTTTTTATTCATTGCAGGAGGATTAATTTCCCAACTCTTCGATTTGTTTTGCCAATCCCGTTATATTATCGATTGATTTCATTATCTCTGAATCTTCCAATGCCTTAGGATCAATTTCGCCCTTTTCAATATTATTCAGATATAATTCAATTCCATCTGAAAGCTGTTGATTTGAGCTGACGATCTTCTCATGGATGCCTTCAGCGATTTGGGGTGGTTCAGTTGCATTGAATTCTTCAATCTCCGTTTTCATCAATTCCAGTTCTTTTTCAAGATTTGCTCTTGTTTCGGCATTCGTGATGGCGTCCTGTGACATGGCGGGAACCTCATTGGCAAAATCCTGAACGGTATTTACATACTCCGTCGCATCATCTGCATACTCCAATGATGAATTGACTTCTTCTAAAGCTGAGCATCCGCTTAATGTAAGGATGGACAGCAGAGCAATGGTCATTATTTTTTTCATATGTGCCTCCAATGTGATTTTTTTATAGTAAGGATCAGATGGGCAGAAATCTTTTTTTATAAATTGCTGCAATGGAATTCAGTATGAAGCTGGGAATCTTCTTCGGAAAAAACGACTTCGAATAGAAAAGGTGAAAAGCACTTTTCAAGTCGTGCCACTGATTGCAGGATTTTACTTGCTTAAACCTTGCAACGTCAATGATCTTCACCTTTTTTTCAGAAGTGATGAAGATGTTTCGCAAGTGGATATCCGAAGGATTCAATCCCTCTTTCCTTGCCAATTGCAGCGCATGGTCTATCTCCGCAATGTTTTCTTCCGTAATCGGGATCCCCAATGTTAAACATTCAAAAAGAGTGTTGCCTTCAATGTGATCTATAACCAGGTAATTTACCCCCGCATCATAAAGGGTTGGATAGTATTCGATGGATTGGACGGTTTTGTATATTTCAGCTTCAACTTTAGCTGTGTGAGTATGATCCGGGAAAAACACTTTTAGTGCCTTATTGGTGGAATGTATTCGGAAAACATATGCGCTTCGGCCTTTTCCGATCAGTGATAAAGATGGGTCGGCATCGAGCAATACATGCTTTTTATCATCGGAAATCTTAACGCTTTGAGCTAATTTATTATAGTTCTGCATACTTTTCACCTCTATTGTGCAATTTTTCGAATCAAAAAAGACGGTATAACCGATTATTGGTCATACCGTCTTAAATTAAAAGACCTCACCAAATAATCGGCAAGGTCTTGCAAACAACTAAAATCAGTTGCCAATAAAGCCGAGGATTCAATCCTGTACTGACGACTTTATTGTATAGCTACTCCCCTTAACAGAAGGATTGTTATAAGTTATATACAGTAATTATATAGGTTATTGCCTCGATCCGTCAAATATAAGGATCGTGTGCCTACCCTTTATATATATTCGATTTAGGCAGAAAGATGCTCGTCTCATTAGCAATAATTTGAGTGGTAAGTAATTATATCAATATACTTAATAGTCATCATTTGCTTGTCGCATAAGCTTCATTGCAAATGTTTCTATAAAATTACTTAAATGTCTATTATTTTACTATTGTGTTACAATCGCTTTTATCTCCCTATAGATCTAAAGGAATATGTTATATTTTAGACGAATGAGCATATTTGCCTATATTACCATACTAATTTTAACCGATATTTAAATAAATGTTAAAAATATAATTCTTTAGTAGGGAGAATGAGATGAAGAAATTAATTATACCAACTTTCTGTTTTGCAGTGTTGTCTACAGTTGCTTTCGAAGAAAAAATATCTGCAGCTCCACTACATGCCGAACAGGCCAATATTGAAGACGTCATGTTTGTGCAGGTGAATTCCGGATCGCTCAATATGAGAAAAAACGGGGCGGAAGGTGCGAGCATAGTCGCAAAGCTCGCAAATGGCACAAAGGTGACGGTGTATTCGGAATCCAAAGGCTGGGCGAAGATCAAAGCCAATGGAAAAGAAGGATATGTCAGTACCAAGTATTTATCGGCAACGAAGCCAGGGACTTTAACGAAAACTGCAGTGACCATTAAAACGACAACTAAATATGTGAATGTGAGCACAAGTTTACTTAATATGCGAAAAAGCGGGAGTGATAGTGCCAGCATAGTCGCAAAGCTGACAAGGGGCACACAGGTGACGGTGTATTCGGAATCCAAAGGCTGGGCTAAGGTCAAGGTCAATGGAAAAGAAGGATATGTCAGTACCAAGTATCTATCGGCAACGAAGCCTGGAGTGGTAAAAAAGGCTGCGGCGACCGTTAAAACGACAACTAAATATGTGAATGTGAACACAGGTTCACTTAATATGCGAAAAAGCGGGAGTGATAGTGCCAGCTTAGTCGCAAAGCTGACAAGAGGCACACAGGTAACGGTCTATTCGGAATACAAAGGCTGGGCGAAAATCAAAGCCAATGGAAAGGATGGATATGTCAGCACGAAGTATCTATCGGCAACGAAGCCTGGAACAGTGACCAAAGCTGCGGCAACGGGTAAAACGACAACGAAATATGTGAATGTGAGCACGGGATCACTCAATATGCGAAAAAGTGGAAAAGCTACCGCAAGCATAGTTGCCATCCTTTTAAAAGGGACGAAAGTGACGTTGTACTCGGAATCCAATGGCTGGGCGAAAATCAAAGCCAATGGAAAGGATGGATATGTCAACACCAAATATCTGTCTGCTTCTAAGCCGGGATCGGGATCAACGGCAGCCACACCTGTAAAAACGACGACGAAATATGTAACCGTGAGTACGGGATCACTCAATATGCGAAAAAGTGGAAAAGCTACCGCAAGCATAGTCGCCATACTTTCAAAAGGAACGAAAGTGACGGTGTATTCGGAATCCAAAGGCTGGGCGAAAGTCAAAGTCAATGGAAAGGGCGGATATGTCAGCACGAAATATCTATCTGCTACAAAGCCAGGAACGGGATCAATGGCAGTCACGCCTGAAAAAACGACGACGAAATATGTAAACGTGAGCTCTGGAACGCTCAATATGAGAAAAAGCGGATCGGAAAGCGCGAGCTTAGTCGCAAAGCTGTCAAAAGGAACGAAAGTGACGGTGTATTCGGAATCCAAAGGCTGGGCGAAGATCATAGCCAATGGAAAAGACGGCCATGTCAGTACCAAATATCTATCGACAACAAAACCAGGAACGGGATCAGTCACGCCTGAAAAAACGACGACGAAATATGTAAACGTAAGCTCTGGAACGCTCAATATGAGAAAAAGCGGGTCGGAAAGCGCGAGCATAGTCGCAAAGCTGTCAAAAGGAACGGAAGTGACGGTCTATTCGGAATCCAAAGGCTGGGCGAAAATCAAGGCAAATGGGAAGGATGGGTATGTCAGTACTGACTATCTATCGACGATAAAGCCTGGAACGGACTCCAAACCATCCATACCTGAAAAAACGACAACCAAATATGTAAATGTCAGCTCGGGTTCACTGAATATGCGGAATAAGCCGTCGGATAGTGCTTCCGTCATTGTGAAACTGGCAAGGGGTGTAGAGGTAGAAGTCATCTCGGAATCAAATGGCTGGTCAAAAATTAAAGCGTATGGCGGAGAAGGTTATGTCAGTACGAAATATCTATCAGCAACGAAGCCAGGTTCTGTACCGGGACTGAATCCAGATGGAGAAGCAAACACATTAGTTAAGTATGTAAACGTAAGTGATGGCTCGAGTCTAAATATGCGGTCTGCAGCATCGGCTTCCGCTTCAATTATAGCCAAGCTTGTAAATAATACGGCCGTAACGGTGTATTCAGAGTCTAATGGCTGGTCAAGAGTCACGGCCAATGGAAAAACCGGATATGTCAGTACGCAATATTTAACGGCCAAAGCACCGGAAGGTCCGGGAAGCTCGAATGGATCGATAATCAGGATCGATAAAGAGTATAATCTTACGATGGAAAAGATGGTTGAAATTCAAATGGCCGTAAACGGTCAGACGGATAAGAAGTATAAAACCTACATACGTGAAGATGGATTAACTTTAATCAATTCAACAAAAGGTACCGTTAAAGGAACCGGATGGCGTGTCAGGGGCGGAGCTGGATTGAATTATTGGGCAGTCGGTCCTGTAAGCAATAATCAATCATTGACTATTAAATCAAAAGTAAGGGGCTCTGACGGATACTATTGGTATGAGGTGGACTATAACAAGACATGGGTAAATGCCAGTCCGGAAGATATAGAATATAATCTTAACCCAAATAATTTCGTGAATGATCCAGTCCGTTCATTCCAATTCGTCAAGCTCTCCCAAGTCACTAATATGAACGTTTCTGAAGTGAATAATAGAATCCTTTCAGGCAAAGGGATACTGCAAGGCAAAGCGGCAACCTTCACTGCGGCAGGGGAAAAATACGGGGTCAATGAAATCTACCTGATTTCACATGCTTTGCTGGAGACCGGGAATGGCACTTCACCATTAGCGACTGGCGTAAAGGTGAACGGGAAAACGGTCTATAATATGTATGGAGTCGGGGCGTTTGACGGAACGGCGCTAAGCAGCGGCGCTCAATACGCCTATAATGCAGGCTGGTTCACCCCGGAAGCGGCCATCATAGGCGGTGCTGAATTCATCGCCAAAGGATATATCTCTGCTGGACAGGACACGCTTTATAAAATGAGGTGGAACCCTACAGCTGCAGAGAAATATGGATATGCATCACACCAGTATGCGACTGATATTGGCTGGGCAACAAAACAAGTGAAACAGATTTATAATTTATATAGTTTATTAGATTCGTATAAATTGACGATTGAGGTTCCTAAGTATAAATAAAGGAACAAGAAAAAACACATGAGTCCGGCTCATGTGTTTTTTTTTGCTACTCAGTTTTATCCTTTTCCAGAATCCCCTTGACGACATCCTCGATCGTCACCACTCCCAACGCCTTTTCCAAGGCAAGTTCAGCAACGGAAAAGATGGGTTCTATTGTATCTTGTATATTTCTTCCAACAGTGCATGCTGGATTAGGATTTTCATGAATTCCAAATAATTCTTTATCGGAGACAATGTTGACAGCGTGATAAACATCGAGCAAAGTGATATCCGACAATTCCTTGGCCAATGTCGCTCCGGCGATACCCGGCCGAACATTCACTAAACCTGCATTCTTCAGCATGCCAGTGATTTTTCTGATTAAGGCTGGGTTGGTGTTTACACTTTTTGCAATAAAATCGGAAGTGTTAACGCCTTCTTTGTTTATTTCTAAAAGAGATAATATATGGATTCCTACGGAAAAGCGGGTACTGATGGACATCTCTTTTTTCTCTCCTTTAAAATCTCTATTCCTATATAGTATAAATTATTTAACATGTAATTCAAGTGGTTACAAGTTATAATGACCTGCAAGAATAATATTTATCCATTAACCGTTTCCTTGTCAAGTCACGCCGTTGCTGCAAAGGCAAAAATAAAAGGTATGTGTAATTGACAAACAAGCATGGTGAAACTTATATTATAACGTGTAAATGAATCAGTTACAGGTGAAAGGTGCAGGAAAGGGGGAACTGAAATCGGCCGCCATGGCTGGATAAGAAATATCGACACAACTACAAGTGATGGAGGTATATGATGGCTAATAAAAAAAAGGGTAATCAAAAACAATCTTCAGCATTCACGTTTTGGATCATCGGGTTAATCGCTGTAATCATTATTGGCTTTATATTTTTAGCAAATGGGAAAAAAGACGAAGATACAGCCGTTAATGAAATCGATTATAAATCACAACCTTATTTGGGAGAAAAATCGGCTCCTGTCCAAATAGTGGAATTTGGGGATTATAAATGTCCAGTCTGTAAGACATTCGAGGAGCAATTCTTCCCTTCTATACAAAGTGAATTGATTGATACAGGAAAAGCGCAATTTTATTTCATGAATTATTCGTTCATTAACGTCGATTCAACCAGATCCGCTAAATTCGCGGAAAGTGTTTATCAGGAATTAGGCAATGAGACCTTTTGGGAATTTCATGAGCTTTTGTTCGATAAGCAGCCAGCTGACCTGAAATATGAAAAGCAAGATGTCTTTACGGACAAATTCTTAGAAGAAACTTTGAAAGAAATCGCAAATGACAAAGATGTGAAAAAGGTCGTTACCTCGTTTAAATCCAAAAAGTCCGAGGACCAATGGAACAAGGATATGGAGTTGGCCGACGAATTGGGCGTTACTGGAACACCTTCCTTATTTGTCAATGGCAAGAAGTTTGAAGGAAATACAATCGATGATTTAGTGAAAATGGTTGATGATGCAGCGAAGGAGAAATAGTGATGAACAAGCCACTATTACTTTCTTGGATCCTGTCCATCATCGCCACTGCCGGAAGTCTCTACTTTAGTGAGATTCTCCATTATGTACCCTGCACCTTTTGTTGGTACCAAAGGATCCTGATGTACCCGCTCGTCATCTTATTGGGCCGGGCCTTTTATGAACAGGACCTGAAAATCTATCGATACATCCTCCCATTATCGATTTTGGGGATGGCGGTGTCAGGGTATCACTATAGTCTGCAAAAAATTCCAGCACTACAGCATTTCGAAATGTGCCAAAGTGGGGTTCCCTGCTCAGGTGAGTATATAAATTGGCTAGGATTCATCACGATCCCGTTTTTGTCCTTCATCGCCTTTACGCTCATCACAATCTGCATGGCACTGCTAATGAAAAAGAAAATCAGCATGTAATCAAGCGCACCATTCTAAAAGGAATGGTGCGTTTTTATATATATCGGATGAAAAATCAGGATATATCAGCGAAACTGCAGATATATCATCAAAAATCGGACTATATCGTCGAAAAACAGGATATATCATCGAAAATCCGGTATATCGACGGAAAACAGCAATATATCGACGAAAATCAGGATATATCATCGAAAATTGCAATATATCGACGAAAGGCCGGATATATCTCCGAAACACCTCTAAATAATAAAGTTGACAAAATGTTAACTTGTAACTTATATTATTACATGTAAGCAATTTAGTTACAATTAATGTTTCAAAAACAATATATAGGAGGAATGTAAAATGAAAATCGGTATTATTGGTGCGAGCGGAAAAGCTGGAAGTCTGATTTTAAAGGAAGCATTGACTAGGGGACATGAAGTTACGGCCATTGTCAGGGATGAAGCTAAAGTCCAAATTCAAGGAGCTTCCGTACTGGAAAAAGACGTATTCGATCTGAAAGCAGAAGATATTAAAGAATTCGAAGTTGTAGTGAATGCGTTTGGCGCTGCTCCGGGGAAAGAACATCTGCATGTGGATGCAGGAAAAATCTTGATTGAAGCAATGAAAGGGGCTCCACAAACGAAACTGATCGTTGTTGGCGGAGCTGGAAGTCTTTTTGTTGACGAAGCAAAAACGATCCGTGTCCTGGATACGCCGGAGTTTCCTAAAGAATACTTTGCAACAGCGTATAATCAATCCAAGAACCTTGGAGATCTGCAAAACGCCACTGACATCCAATGGACGTTCATCAGTCCTTCCGCCTTCTTTGATCCGGAAGGAAATAGAACAGGTGGGTATAAACTGGGTAAAGACAACCTTCTTGTAAACTCAAAGGGCGAAAGCTATGTAAGTTATGCCGATTTTGCCCTTGCAGTACTTGATGAAATTGAAAATTCGCAGCACATCAACCAGCGCTTTACCGTTGTTGCCGAAGCTGAATAATTTAGTGACGTCTCTCCTCTGGGGTGACGTTTTTTTTACGATAGAAACTTCTGAATCGGCGCAGGCTCGCCAAGGAAGACCGTTGATGTATATTTCATCGCTGATGAGGATCAAAGAGCCGACGGTGGGCACCGATAGAGAAGAAGCCGAGTAATAGAAATTGAAGCAGGTGAGATGATCAATAATTGATAAGTCTTTAGATCTATGAGCTGTAAGTAAGAAAATAAGGCCTTTTCCTTAAGAATCGGGGAAAGGCCTTAAATATTTTGGTTGCGTTTACAAATGAAGGAATTTTTTCTGTTAATATATTTACAAAAAACGAGTCTATGTTACTATAAAAAGGATGATTCAGAAAAATTTGGGGAGTTTTGTTGATTTATCCTAATATGAAGGAGTTACAAAGAATGAAAAAAGTTAAAAAGGCCATTATACCTGCAGCGGGATTGGGAACCAGATTCTTGCCCGCAACGAAGGCTATGCCTAAAGAAATGCTGCCAATAGTCGATAAACCAACTATACAATATATTATAGAAGAAGCCGTGAAAGCGGGAATTGAAGATATAATCATTGTCACAGGAAAGAATAAACGAGCGATAGAGGATCATTTTGATAATGCGTACGAACTAGAGAATAACTTAAGTGAAAAAGGGAAATTCGATTTATTGGAGAAGGTGCGATACCCATCCAATTTGGCTAATATCCATTACATTAGGCAAAAAGAACCGAGAGGCCTCGGACATGCTGTTTGGTGTGCACGTAACTTTATTGGTGATGAGCCATTTGCCGTCCTTTTAGGCGATGATATCGTGGAAAGCGATGTGCCCTCCCTGCGTCAATTGATCAACGAATATGATGCGACAGGTTCATCCATCATTGGTGTGCAGCCGGTGAATGAGAGCGAAACACATAGATATGGCATCATCGACCCGCTTACGCAAGAGGGCAGGAGATACGAAGTGAACCGTTTCGTCGAAAAACCAAAACAAGGAACGGCTCCATCCAACTTAGCCATCATGGGAAGATACATACTGACTCCGGAAATATTCGACTTCCTGGCCAAGCAGGAAACAGGAGCTGGCGGTGAAATCCAGTTAACGGATGCCATCCAAAAACTGAATGAAATCCAAAGTGTCTTCGCTTATGATTTTGAAGGAAAACGCTATGATGTCGGAGTTGTCGATGGCTTTGTGAAAACGACAATTGAATTTGCCCTGCAACGTCCCGATTTAAGAGACGACATTTTAAAAGTAATGGAAAATATCCTCGAAATGCACAAGGCAGTGGATAAGTGATCTTTTAATTTAATAGAGTAATTATTTTAGAAAAAATCTCCAACTATTGATCATTCATAGTTGTTATTTTTGGTTACTGAAATGCAAACATAATTTTGAATGGGGAATATAAATCCATAAAAGGGGATGCCTATTTAGTGAATAAGAAGGTAATAAAAAGAAAAGTCGATTTCCTTAAACAGCCTATCGTTAATTTCCTATTAAAGGAAAATCATCAGCGTGTAAATAGATATGCAAAGTATTATGAGAAATTAAGCATTCAAAAAAACACCATTCTATATGAGAGCCGTGATGGAAACAGTATGACCGACAGTCCATACGCCATGTTTAAATATATGCTGGGAAATCCTGACTACCAAGATTTTATGCACATTTGGTCCATCCAGGATTTCAGTGTCCTCTCAGGTGTAATGGCGAAGTATAAGGATATGCCGAATGTTCAATTTGTTCAACGTAATTCAAAGGAATATTTAAAGTGGTTGGCAACAAGTGAGTATTTAATCAATAATTCCACATTCCAGTCTTTCTTCATCCCTAAAAGCGATCAGATTTACATCAATACCTGGCATGGAACGCCCCTTAAGAATATGGGCTTTGATATACCCGGTAACCCTTCGGCCTCTCAAAACGTTGTCAGGAACTTCTTGAGTGCAGATTTCATTTTGAGCCCTAATGCCCATACTACCAACATATTTACACATAGCTATAAGTTAAATGGATTGTATAAAGGTGAAATAATAGAAGAAGGATATCCGAGGATCGATTTGACGCTGAATACGAATCCGGGGGAGTATAAGGATTATTTAAGGACCCTGGGGTTGAAAATCAGTGATGCTAAGGAAAATATTTTATATGCCCCGACTTGGAAGGGGACGAATCTGGCCAAGGTGGATAATGATCTTCTTCAAATCATTGCAGATATTCATTATTTACAAAGTCAAATCGGTGAACAATATAACCTATTAATTAAGGTACATCCATTTCTATATAAAGAAGCGGCCAAGCATTCGGAAATCAAGGATCGGCTAATACCAGACCATGTGGATACAAATGAATTGCTTGCTGCAGTCGATTTGCTTATCACGGATTATTCCAGCATTTTCTTTGATTACCTTGTTACGGATAAGCCCATTCTATTTTACACTTGGGATACGGACGTTTATGCAGAGCAAAGGGGACAATATCTCCAAAATGACGAACTTCCGGGACCCATGCTTTTTAACTCAAAAGAATTGGCGCTAGCCATTAAAGATATTAAAGATGTGGAATTGAGATATTCCGATAAATATAAAAAAATGCAGGAAAAGTTCACGAACCATGAGGATGGAAAAGTAACGGAGAGAATAGTGAAAAATATATTCAATAAGTCTACGAAACAACTAAACACAATTACCGGGCTGGATACGGCAAAGGAAAAAATATTAATTTATCCGGGCGGTTTGAGGGATAACGGGATTACATCTTCTTTCCTTAACTTAATGAATAATATTGATTATGATAAATATGATGTCAGCTGTTTCACGGCCACTCCTCACTCATACGAGGTTTTGAAAAATATGGGCAAGGTTAATAAGAATGTGCGTTTTCTATTCAAACCTGGCTTGCCTGTTTATAACATATTGGAAGTCTATAAAGATAAATTCATCCATAACAGAGGGGAAAGAGGTTTCTTAGGGAAGAAGCTTTACCCGGAAAATGCCTATATTAGAGAGCATGCACGTTTATTCGGCAAAACAAAGTTTGATTTTGTTATCGATTTTAGCGGTTATAGCCATTATTGGGCTAAATATCTGCTGGCGGCGGATGCAAAAAAGAAAGTTTGTTATATGCATAATGATTTGCTTTCTGATAGTGAACGCATCATTAACGGAAAGAGACCTCACCGGATTAATCTAAGAGGGATTTTTTCGGTATACAATCGATTTGATAAACTGGTAAGCGTGTCTGAGGGAACGATGGAATTAAACCGAAAGAATCTATTGGAGTATGCAGACTTCGATAAATTTGATTATGTAATGAATTCCATCAACCCAGATAAAATCCTTCAAATCGAGTCAAATGAGCCTGAAGGTAGTGAAAATGATGAAAAGGCGATGATCACAGAAAACTTCAAAGCGAGGGCGATTTTAAGGGATGTCAAGGATAATCCTGTTTGGAATACCCTTCCGGGAATTTCGAATGCCGCTCAATTTCCATTGGAAGAACGATTTGAAGGTGCTGAAATCGTGATTTCGAGGAAAACCTATGCTGATCAAAAGACTTTTTATAAATTCAGTCATGACAATCAAATAATAGGCTGGATTAGTGACGAAGCTGTGGAGCTTCTGCCAGACAGCATTATTTATGAAAAAGAAGTGGATAAAATTGCAAGGTTAGTAAGACCTCGATCGAACTATATTTGGTCCTTGCCGTATAAAGTTGAAGGAACGTACAAAGTTTCCGGCAGTCATGATTTTAAAGGGATCATTGTAAAAGTCGATAGGGAAGCAAAAACCCAGCATTCGATTTATAGCAGAATATCAGTAAAAGACAAGATCATAGGCTGGATAGATAATTCTGCTTTATCCGTGCTTGAACATTGTACAATCAATGAAGACATGAGCTATAATGACAAGCTGCAAATCATGATGAAAAGAAAATATATAATATCGAGAAACTATAAAAACAATAAAAAGTTCATCGATAAGATCGAGAATAGAACGCTGAAGGAAATAAACACCGGTAATCAGAAGTACGGTAAAATAACCAACCCGGAAGATCATACAATCTGGACGAAGGCATATCCGAACTACAAGGCTAAAAGAGTGAGCAAGGCAATCGATTTTGAAGGGCAAATCGTCAGAATCATCAAGTATAATAGAACCAACAAAGGCGGCTATTACCTTTTCGAAATCGATAATAAGAAAATAGGCTGGTTAAATACGGGGGCATTCGAAATCATAGAAGAGCCAATCCTGTTAAAAGAACGGGAAGTGCGCGGCACTGCCGAAATTAACTTAGGCGATTATCATATATGGGATAAGCCTTATGGGCTGCAAGATGCCATGGTCTTGGAAAATGGGCCAACCTTTAATGGCCGGATCGTTGAATTCGATAAAGAAGCGGTTACTCAACTTGGTACGTATGCCCATATATCATTGGATGGGGTATCTATAGGTTGGATCGATAAACAGGCGTTAATCGTACAAGAGGTCCATGGGTTGGAAGTGAATGATCAATTCGTTCCATATCCTGATAAAAATGATTTTAACTTTGTCAATATGGGAAGGTTATCCCCTGAAAAAGGGCAAGATAATTTGATTCGTGCATTCGCAGGCTTTCATGGGAAACACAAAAATAGTAAACTGTATATTTTAGGACAAGGACCTTTAAAGGAAGATTTGCAGGCAATCATTGATGAGCTGGACTTAAATCATTCCATTCATCTTTTGGGTCAGCTTGAAAATCCATTTTCGTTCATGGAAAAATGTGACTGCTTCGTTCTTTCCTCACATTATGAAGGCCAGCCTATGGTATTATTGGAGGCAATGACCTTAGGAATGAAAATCATGGCTACTGATATAGTGGCTAACCGGACCGTTTTGGAAAACGGTAAATATGGTTTGCTTGTCGAAAATAGCATAGATGGACTGGAAAAGGGCTTAGCTACCATGGTTAGTGATGATAATCCTAAACTAGCGAAGTTTGATTATACCCAATATAATGGATTGGCCATGGAAACCTTCAATAAATGCTTATAAAACGAGGGAGGTCCTTATAATCAGACCTCCCACTAATGACATATGCGAGATTTAAAGATTCATTCAAGCTTAAAGTAAAAGGGGTAATACTATATGATTTTGGTCGTTGGCGGTGCAGGATATATTGGAAGTCATCTTGTAAAAGAGTTAGTGAAAACTGAAGAGGTTGTCATTCTGGATAATCTCTCAACTGGATTTCGTTCGCTGGTTGATTCGAAGGCCACCTTGGTGGAAGGGAATTTAGGGGACGAAGCGGTCTTGGATGAAATTTTCATTAAGTATCCGATTAAAGCGGTCATGCACTTTGCCGCTAATAGCTTGGTCGGGGAGTCTGTTCAAGATCCTTATAAATACTATGATAATAATGTAGGTGCAACTCTTACATTATTGAATACCATGCTCAAGCATGATGTTAAGAATTTCATTTTTTCATCAACGGCAGCTACGTACGGGATACCAAATGTGGATATGATTGATGAAGATCAGCCAACGAATCCGATTAACCCATATGGCCGCTCGAAATTGATGGTGGAACAGATCTTAGGGGACTTTGCAAAGGCATATGGACTTCATTATGTCGTCTTGCGTTACTTCAATGCGGCCGGAGCACATGCGTCAGCAGAAATCGGTGAAAGCCATGATCCGGAAACACACCTGATTCCAATCATTTTACAGCATTTATTAGGTCAACGTGAGAAGATTTCCGTGTTTGGTACGGACTATGACACAGAAGATGGCACATGCATTCGCGATTATATCCATGTAACGGATTTAGCCCAAGCTCATATAATCGCCCTTCAAGCCCTATTATCCGGGAAAAAGGATACGGCCACCTACAATCTTGGGAATGGAAAAGGATTTTCGGTTAAGGATGTAATCGACACTTGTGAAAAAGTCACAGGAGTGAAACCGACCATAGAGTATGCAGACCGTCGTCCTGGAGATCCAGCCCGTCTGGTTGCTTCGGCCAATAAGATATATGAAGAGCTTGGATGGAAAGCATCGATAGATTTGGAAGAAATCATTGAAAGTGCGTGGAAATGGCATAAATCTCAAATGAACTAATGGTCACTTGGGACTCGATAGTCGTTTCAGACTGTAGACAAACTCGAAGAAATATGAGTTTGCCTGCAGTTTTTTTATTTAAAGAACGTTGCAGGTGATTTCAGAAATCTGCTCCCTTTTTGATTCTATATTTGTTTAATTAATTAGCGATATTAAACAGACAAGTTTAGCATAAGTATTAATATCTATATAACTTTGTAAGCTCACAAATGTTTTTTAGGGGGGATAGCTTGTCTTTTTTGAGTGATTGGATATCGCAACTTATAATAATAATATTGCTAATTACAATTATTTACATGATGTTACCGAATAATGGTTATCGTAAATCTATAAGATTAGTATTCTCTATGGTCATTATAGTTGTTTTAATAAGCCCAATTTTAAATTTATTTAAGATTGACCCTCAAGATATTTTTAACCCAATTAAAGCGTAAGGACTCATTATTAAATTCAATTAAGGAAAAAGAAGAGGTAATTAATAAGGGGAAAGTAGAATCTATTCCTGAAATTCTCTCTGCTGAAATGAAAAATCTTGTTGAAACACGCATGGAAAAAAACATCCGTTTTTTCTCGATTTAGAGCAGGCATCGAGCCTGCTTGACGGTTGCTTGATACAACCTCTAAAACTTACAGTAGCGCCTTCGGGTAGAAGGTTCCTGAGCATAGGGGATAAGACTGCCTTCCAGCCGTTTCAATGCTTCACTTCAGCAAGTCAAAAACCCTAAAACCAGTCAAGCATAATTAGCTAAACGGAGGTTAGGCATTACCACTACATAATCTTATATATCTTTGGCTCATTAAGTTTAACTATAGCATTGAACGCGACTTTAAATAGCATGTATCAAATGTTTCCCCACTTTTAACCCCAGAAATATGATCTAGGAACAGCACATAGAATAGTATAGAAATACTGCAGCTAATACTGGACATGGAGGGGATGTATTTATATGAGTACCAGAATAATCCGGCAGCTGATAAGGTCAAGGCAACAGGAATTAGTCGAACTTGCTGCTTCATTTATTCGAATTCCAACTGAAAATCCATCGCCCGAGTTTATGAAGCAGTCAGCAGAAATGGGACGCCATATTAGCCGATACCTAGCAGCAAAAGGGTTCTTGATTACCGAGCATCGCCGTAGCGAAAATGCGCTGGTTACCGTGGTCTGTGATGCTCCCTTAACCAGGGTACCTGGTACACGGCTCCTATTTTGTGGACATACAGATGTCGTACCTGCAGGCGATTGTTCACATTGGACCTTCGATCCTTTCTCAGGAGAAGTCAGAGCAGGTATGCTTTTGGGTAGGGGAGCCTCCGATATGAAAGGAGGCTTGGCATCACTGATTTTTGTGGCTGGACTACTTCAGGAGTTCGCCCCCACTCTTAATTTGAAAGGTAGCCTAGGAGTTATTGCCTCTCCGGATGAAGAGACTGGCGGCATTGAGGTGGCCTCGCTCCTGGATCAAGGATTGATTAAGGGTGATGCTTGTCTGATTGGTGAACCAACGGACCCCCACCATCCGAATGCCGGTGAAAAGGGCAAGGCATGGATGCAGGTGATCATACCAGGTCAGGCAGATCATGGCAGCCTACAACCGCTTTATGGAATCTCCGCCGTACGAAGAGGGGCAGCCGCGGTCGAAGCACTAACCAAGCTATGTGAGCTCAAGGCAACGCCTCCGGCAGAGCCTTGTCAACTTTTGTACAATACTGAGTGGCTCCTATCTCAGCGTCTAGGAAATCCCTTACTGTCACAGTTACTTTATCGTCCCTCTTACAATCCAGGTGTAATTCAGGGCGGAACAAATGTGAACGTCGTCGCAGACAAGTGTATCATTAAAGTGGATACCCGGGTTCCATTCGGTATGAAGCCCGAGTTTGTACTTGATGTCGCTAGGAATCTTGTTAGTGCTGTAGCGCCAGGTGCGGTTGTAGAGCCAATGGTACCCTGTACTAACCCGAACTGGACCTTAGAGAATCGTCCAATTGTGAGGGCCATAGAACTGGGAATCCAGAGTGTCCTTGGAATGGAGGAACCCGTCTTCAGCGTACTTTTGCTTGGTTCAAGTGATGCCAGTCACTTCCGGCGCCATGGTATTGATACCGTCCTTTACGGTCCTGGGCTGGAACACACTATCCATGGGTACGATGAGCGGGTTTCAGTGGAGAACTTAGTAGAATCTGCCGAGATATATGCTGAGACGGCAGTCAAATATCTTAGGTCATTTTAAATCTATTTTCATTAAACTTTATGCAGGTTAATGATGCAGGGTATACTGCACGTGCTACTGTTAAGGTTCTCTTTCAAGGTGTATATGGTGGTGGTTATTGGTGGGAATATTTATATACTCGTTGGTATTAATTCTTTAGTTCAATGCTAAATCTAAATATATTTATAGCGTGTTTTGATCAAACTTTGTTTCAAATTTACATGAAGACCAAAAGCTAAAAAAAGAGCCTGGAGCAGAAAAACCGCTTCAGGCTTTTTTCTTTTTGGGAAAAGTGGGAATTCCTTTTTTCTCGATTTTCCTCTAGACGATATTACAAAGTTTGATATACTAACCGAATTCCTAAAAGGAGATAGTTAAATGAAAATTGAATTAAAGTATTTAGTATTAATTATATGGTTAATCATATTCATTCGCTATTTTACTGAGTATATGCCACATAATGTTTATATATATTTGTTAATCATACCGGTTTATATAATAAGTCACACAATAGTTAATAAAATATTCGCAAACAGTAAACGGCCAAAAATATAAATTAAAAAGGAGTCGTTTTTCTAAATGACGGCTAAAAAGAAGGGATCGCAAACCTCACCAGCGATTCATAAAATCGGAGCTTGCAAGTGAGATTCTTATTTGTCCATAAATAAAGTGGTGAAAGTTTAATCCCAAAACTTCCACCACTTTTTATTTTCTTCTTTGTCTTCTGCTATTTCCATATTTTTTCTGCTAACTTTTTTCCGCCGTTGACGCAGTTATTCGACCTACCTTGCACTTTATACTAAGCCTGAAGTGCTTTCATTAAGGATTTTTTCATGGCTTTTACAAAATTTTGGCGTGTTTCTTCGGGTAATTCCAACAGGGAAAGGTACGGATTTAAATCTTCCAGTTCTACTAATAAAAGTTCACCTTGCTCATTCCGACAGGCATCTACTCGTTGGATGCCCCAATCAAGATTGTTCCATTCAATAAATCGTTTAGCAAAAGCCAGGTCTGCTTCAGTAGGGGCATATTCTTTTAATTCCCATCTTTTCTCTATATCAGGCGCATAAAGGGCGTACTGAAATTCTTTATCGATAAAATAAAAAGAGACTTCATACTCAAAGTTGATAAATGGCTGTACCAATGTGTTCTTTGATTCTGCATCCATTTTATCTCCCAATTCTTCTTTCGCGGCAAATTCCAAACCGATGGAATCCGCGCCATCTTTCGGCTTCACTATATACGTTTCCACATTGGGAAGTTTATTTAAAGATTCAAGTGTATCGATGGTCGGAATGACATGGAATTGGGCATTCGTCAGTTCAATTAAGTATTCCTTATCGTTCATATCAGCCTTTCCAACAAATGAGTTGTATGTTTTCAAATAACCAGCAGCCACTCTATTACGGAATGCTAGATACTTGTCTTTAAAATTGGATACTGGACCGGCATTTCGAAAGACGATCAAGTCAAAATCCTTTTCAAACGTTTCAATGTCTTCAGGATGGCAAAGTACTAACTGAAAATCCTCTCTAAGCTTCGAGGTAAGAAACAAATCCTCCTCATAATAATTTCTTCCTTTTGCCTCATAGTATAAATCCGTTACGAATAATAGTGTCTGCATGACTCCTGCACCCGCTTTCCCGATATTTTCATTGATTGGTTTACATACAAAAAATCCCGTCTCATTAAGAGACGAGATTTGAACTCGCGGTACCACTCTTGTTTAATGACAAACGCACATGAATGCGTTTTCCCATTTAACGGGGGGAAACCGGTAAAGCTTACTGAAGCTTCGGCTTTACTTCTCGGGGATGATCTTCGGTCAGATTCTGGACACTGGCTTTCAGCAAAGCACCAGCTCTCTTTGGAACAGAAAGATAACGTACTCCTTCCCTTCATGGAATTTTACATTTGATGAATTTGAGTAATTGTATAATAGTCAGAAAATAAAATCAATGGTTGTTTCACTTACTATAGGACGAAAAAGGGATATGGATAGAGATATAGAATTACTATTAAATAGAAGCACCATTCAATTAATAGGAGATGTTAGATTTGAAAACGGTAAGGGTCTTTCATTACGATGCGTTCAGCAGTAAACCGAATAAAGGAAATCCGGCAGGTGTGGTTTTAGATGCGGATGGACTGACCGAAATGGAAATGCAGGATATAGCGATGAAGGTGGGGTTCAATGAAACCTCTTTTCCGATGGAATCAGATATTGCCGATCTTAGAATCCGTTATTTTACACCGGGACACGAAATGAATCTTTGCGGACACGCGACAATGGCTACCATCCATGCACTGAAGACCAGGGGAATATTGGATAAAGATGAGCTGATGATTGAAACAGGAGCGGGAATATTGCCAATCAAGATCCATGCGACGCCGAATCAAGATATATATATTACGATGAAGCAGGCCGCGCCGCAGTTTGAAGCGTTTAACGGAGATAAAGGTGGCTTAGCCAATTCCCTCGGCCTTGATATAGAAGAGCTTGAAAGTGAATTACCTATTGTTTATGGAAGTACAGGTTTATGGACTTTACTGGTTCCGGTAAAAGAAAGAAGTTCATTTAAAAGGATGAAGGCCAACAATAGCCTGTTTCCGCAATTATTAAAGGAAATGCCAAGAGCTTCCGTTCATCCCTTTTGCCTGGAAACGTACGATAGTGATGCCCATATGCATGCCCGGCATTTTTCCTCGCCCTATTCAGGTACGCTTGAAGACCCGGTTACAGGAACGGCTTCAGGTGTAATGGGCGCTTATTATGCAAAATACATAAAGGATGATCTTGAAGATGAGGTGCATCTGTTAATCGAACAGGGGCATGAAATCGGAAAGGATGGCAGAGTTAGCGTTACAGCTACCAAGAACGATGGCACATACGATATTGAAATCACCGGCAATGCTGTCTACGTTAAAGAATTTGAAGTGGAAGTTTAAAGACATAATGAGATACAAGCCTGAAAAAGTATATGGAAAAAACCCTGTGCTAAGACGTTACGTGTCTTAGCACAGGGTTCTTGTAAATCGGAAACGCAGGGTGGAAGCGACAATCGCTGTCCTTTAGATGAGGGTCACGCCGCTAAGATCAACCTTTGCTCCATGTAAAAAGTTGTAAGTGAGTTTATCCATCGAAGCTCCAGTAAAGTCGATTTTCTTTAAATCGGACATCCGAAATTGAACATTGATGAGGGTGGCATCGCGAAATGATGCCTTTCTCAATGAAGAGCCTTCGAAAATGGTTTGTTTGAAAGTTTCCCCATCGAATATAAGACCAGATAGATTACAGCTTTTAAAATGGGTTTTATTATAAATGCTGTTCTTGAAAGTTACGCCTTTTAAATTTGCACTTTTAAATAAGGTGCCAGTTAAATTGGCGTTTTCAAAGATGCAATGATCTAAGTTACTGTTTTTAAATGTGCTGTTCGTCAGGTCGGAATGGCTGAAGTCAGAACGGCTTAAATCGCAGGAATTGAACTTCCCATCATGGACCGAAACCGAGCGGAAGTCGGAATCCAATAAGCGATGCCTGGAGTAGTCCATGCTTATCGCCTGCTCAAGCACATTGTATTGTAGGTTGAGGGATTCCATGAGCTCTGATACCTCCCCAATCGAATCAACAGTCAGCTTGAACGCTTCCTGTTCACTGGCACCATTCCTTCTATGGTCATCGTATTTTTCCAGTAAGTTTTGCAGCAGTTCTTCTTCCAATTCCGTTGCTGTTTTTGCACGGGGCAAAAATGCCATGAACATGTGCATTCAGTTTTTCAATCAAATTTCATCTTCCCTTCTTAGAGAAGGCGCTCAAGTATTCGCTTGGCCTGCTCCCAGTCATTTTTATTTTGGATATATGTGTTTTCCCCGATTATGGTGATTTTGTAATATTTCCTTCTTCCGCCTTGTGTGGCATCTCCCCAATAAGAGATGATGCATCCATCCTTTTCCAGCCGTTTCAGGCTGGAATACATCGTCGCTTCCTTAATTTCATATTGCTCATTGGAATTCGTATATATCAGTTTGCTGATTTCATAACCATATTTATCGCCACTTTGCAGGAGTTTTAGAATCATCGTATCTACATGTCCGCGAAGCAAGTCAGAGGATAGTTGTCGTTGAACCAAATCCTCACCTCCTTTGGTATATCTTATAGTATATTACTATGACAGTCAATGTAGTTTGGTTACTATGGATCATACAGATTTGGAGGGTTTATGAAAAGAAACATGCCGATTTTAGTGAATCACTGCATCGCATATACTTTTTAATTGTACTAATTTTCCAGAGATAATATCCGTTTGGAAGGGATTTATGATGTTTCATGGAAGATGTATGTAAGGGGGTGGGGATGTTGAATAATTCGTGGAATAAAGTGATTTATAAATTTTGGTCGCCGGTTTATGACAAAGTCTTCAACTCTTATCTCTTTTTAGATGCCAGGAAAAAAATGTTTGAAGAGCTGGATTTTCATGATCATGCAAAGGTCCTGTTTGTGGGAGTAGGTACGGGGGCCGATTTGGAGTTGATCAAAAACCTTGACCTTGAGATAACGGCAATAGACCTGTCGGCGGATATGCTAAAAAAAGCGATGGGGAAATTTGATGATGCATCGATCAGTTTCCTCGAGATGGATGCACAGCATATGGAATTCGCTAATGAATCGTTTGACTATGTAGTGGGAAGTTTGGTTCTTTCCGTCGTACCTGATGCCAATGAATGTCTTCGGGAAATGATTAGGGTTGTAAAAGGCGAGGGGAAAATAATACTATTCGATAAGTTTATTTCTAAAGATGAACGGCTTTCAGTGCCCAAAAAGCTTCTGAGGCCGATCATTCGATTTTTAGGAACGGATATTGGCTTGAGGTTTGAAGACTTGTTCAGTGGACATGAGAAGAATATGGAAATTGAAGAAGATCGGCCGATCATGCTGAATGGAATGTATAGAAAGATAATCATCAGTAAACGGTTGTGAGGACATCAGGATACCACATAGAGCTGAGTTTTGTTTTTTTGAAGCTAAACCGGATACGCTGTAAAGAACATGTAATATTTGACATGCATGTATAAAACCCATGTCTTCCCTAACATGGTTAATGAGCTGATCATCCGGTTATTGAGTAAGAAATGATCATATCATCAGAAGGCAGTTTGCATGCATCATTGATACCTTTAAATTCCAGTGAGCATTATATAACAACAAGGTCCACTGGTGTCTGAACGTCATATGTAACGCATTTTTGATGCGGCTGTTACAGAGCCACTGGGCGAAATGAGTATAATTAAATGGTGGGATAAAATGGAAGAGGTGATGGTTTTGTCGGAGGCGATTACAACCTATGAAGATCTGTTGAACATGCTGGACTCATTATTGCGTGAACCAACTGGATTCTGGAATGGTTTTTATGAAGATCGCACAAAAGGGGTTCCCTTTTTCGAAAATTTCCCTGATGAGAATTTGGTTTCATATTTTGATGGTGGGTTAATTGGGCCAGGGAAGGTTCTTGAGCTTGGATGCGGACCTGGCAGAAATGCCATTTACCTTGCTCAAAAGGGCTGTTCCGTTGATGCGGTGGACCTTTCGAAGGAAGCCCTTGAATGGGGAAAAGAACGGGCAGGAGATAAAAAAGTCCAAGTGAACTTCATTCAAGGGAATATATTTGATTTGGATATTGCAAAAGGACAATATGACTTCGTATATGATTCAGGTTGTTTTCACCATATTGCTCCACATCGAAGGATGAATTATTTGGAGATGGTGAAAAAGGCGTTAAGGCCTAAGGGGTTGTATTCGATCACTTGTTTTGTCGAAGGCGGCATATTGGGTGGTTCCGATATTTCAGATTGGGAAGTATATAGGCAAAGAAGCCTTAAAGGCGGTTTAGGTTTTACCGAAGAAAAACTCAGAATGATCTTCAAGGAATTCGAAGTGGTGGAAATACGGAAAATGAGGAAAATGGAACAATCGGATGAAACCTTTGGGGTGCAAGGTTTATGGACGGCTTTATTTAGGAAATGAGAAGGCGAAATGGTTTTAAACGGAGGATCTGGGATCAGGTCCTTTTTTGTGTGGGAATTGTTAACAAAAAATAAAAATGGTAAACTATTAAAACACTATGAAGTTTTGGGAACGCAGATTTACCAGAATGATAGATGAAGGCTTTTGCTGATCTTTTTTTAAAAAACATGGTTTCAAAAACAGCTGGGAAGGTATATGGAAAGAGGGGGCCATCAGGTATCAGAGAGCATAAGGTTTTAAGTATGGAAGAAGTTGTCTTCAATGCTTGCTTTGTTGATAAATTAGATTTATCGATTGCTTTTTATAAAAACTAAATAGGAGGAGTTTATGCACGTAAATAAAGAATTATATTCCTTTTTATTGGGTGTGGCTGCACAATTGACTGAGGAATGGTACGCATCATTGAATAAATGTGATAGTGCGGGTGTTTATAGCTCATCCGATCCCAAAGTGATTAAAAAACTTAAGCAGCAAAATAATGAATTCCATTTACGTTTCTTTCAGGTTTTTGATACAGAGGAGAGGGAATTCTTTAAGAGGCTTGGTGATTGGATTGAAGAAATCGGTCAGGATGAGCAGCATTTAAACACACCCATCTATTTTATATTGAGGGAGTTTTTCCGTACACAAGAGCAATATCTGGATTATATTGACCGGTTTGTGAAATTGCATGGAGATCAATATACACAGGAGGAAATAAACTCCTGGTATCGGATAGTGGTGAAGGTGTTCAGTGAAGTGATGGAGCGGTTTACGGAAGCGAATCACAGGTATGCCAATAAAATCATGAAAGCCCAACAGGCAACGATCGATGAATTGAGCACACCCATCATTTCCCTTAAAGATAACACGGCATTGCTTCCCCTGATAGGCGATATTGACACGACGAGAGGCATGTCCTTGCTTGAAAACACCTTACAAAAGTGCGCTGAAAAAAATGTCTCCAGACTTTTCATTGACCTATCTGGCGTTCATGCAATTGATAGCGGATCCGCACACCAGCTGTCTCAATTGATTGAATCCTTGCATTTGATCGGAATTCAAACAACCCTTTCAGGACTTCGGCCGGAAATAGCCATGACTGCCGTTAAGCTTCAACTTCCTTTTGATAAAGTGACGATAAAGTCCACTCTTGCCCAAGCGATCAGTACGATAAAATAATACATACATATCCAGGGCACGGGCATGTTCGTTATAAATTTCATCGAGAAGACCTCCATATGGCGGTCTTCTCGTATGTATTAGCCTTCAAAATAGGAGCAAGAGCCGGAACGATTATTCAATATTGGCAAAGACGGCCAGATCTTCTTTATTGCCAACCACTAAAAGCATATCTTTTTCATGGATATCCTGATCCGGTGACGGTGCTATGATAATTTCTCCATTACTCACGATGGCAATGACACTGATATTATATTTTGCCCGTAAATCAAGCTCCCTGAGGCTTTTTCCCTTCATGCTCATGGGGAGGATGATTTCCTCGATATTGTATTCTTTAGAAAGCTCTATATAGTTCAGCATATTAGGGGAAAGGAGCTGATTCGCGACCCGTTCCCCCATATCCCTCTCAGGATAGATGACCCAGTCGGCACCGACTTTTGTGAGCACCTGACCGTGATTTTTATTAAGTGCTTTGGCAATGACCTTTTTGATTCCAAGCTCTTTTAAAAGCAAGGTAGTTAAAATGCTCGATTGCATGTCATTTCCGATGGCTACGATGACACAATCGAAATTACGGATTCCGATTGCTTTCAATGTCTCTTCTTCGGTCGTATCCGCCATGACTGCATGGGTAACGTTCAGTTCCGCATTCTCGACTCTTTCCTCGTTCACATCAATACCTAAGACCTCTTGGCCTGCCGTATATAATCTATGGGCCACACTGGTTCCAAATCTGCCTAAACCTATCACGGCGTATTGTCGTTTTCCCATCTTTTACACTCCTTCATTCATTATTAACCAATCATGATTTTCCCTTTTGGACGTCGGAACGGATCTGGCTTGCGCCTCATGGCGATAGCAAAGGCAAAAGTCAAAGGACCAACACGGCCTGCAAACATCGTGAAAATGATGAGCAGCCGGCCAACCGGTGATAATTCTGGGGTCAAACCCATTGAAAGTCCCACGGTGGCAAATGCTGAAGTGGCTTCAAACAAAATCATCAAGAAATCAGTTCCGCTTTCAGTGATGGTCAGCAGAATGGAGATGATGGAAACCACGAATACACCAATGAACGTAACGGATAATGCTTTAAAGATCGTTTCACTCACGATGCGGTGGCGGAACAAAACCACATCACCCTTTCCCTTGATCTGTGACCAAACCGTTCCGACAAGCGTGGCCAATGTAGTCGTTTTAATCCCGCCGCCAGTCGATCCGGGTGAAGCCCCAACGAACATCAAGAAGATGATGAGCAGTAATGCAGGCTGAGTTAAATCAGGGATATTCAGCGTGTTGGAGCCTGCCGTCCGTGGTGATACCGATTGAAATAAAGACGACAGCATTTTACCCATGAAAGATAAAGGCTGCAATGTCTTGGCGTTACCGAACTCGAATAAAAAGATTAAAATTGCACCTGTGATTGTAAGGATCAAGCTAGTCATCAGAACCACCTTCGTATGTACGGATAAACGATGGGTGTCACGATATTCGTATAGTTCATTCATCACGATAAAGCCTATCCCGCCAAACGTGATGAGGAAGATGACGGTAAGGGTTACGAAGGGATCGGATACATATGGGGTCAAACTCCTGAATTCACCCATTAAATCAAAGCCGGCATTATTGAAATTCGAGATGGAATGAAAAACCCCGTAATAGATCGCTTTGCCGGTTGGCATGTCAAAAGAAAAGCGAATCGATAAGATAAGGGCACCCACACCTTCAATGATGGCCGTGAAAATTAAAAGCCGTTTCACTAATCTGACTACACCCGCCATGGATAGATTATTTAAGGACTCCTGCAAGAGTAACCTGCCTTTTAAGGAAATCTTTTTGCCTAGAAGGAAAAAGAAAAACGTCGCAAATGACATGAACCCTAATCCGCCTATCTGAATCAGTGTTAAGATGACCAGCTCACCAAAAGTGGTGAAAGTCGATCCCGTATCCACTACGACAAGCCCTGTTACACAAGTAGCGGATGTTGCGGTGAATAAAGCATCCAGAAAAGAAAGACCATTCCCACTTTCAGTGGAAATCGGCAGGGTCAATAAATAGGACCCGATAAGTATCAGGATGGCGAAGCCGAGTACAAGTATTTTTGGCGGATCTAACAAATTTTTTGCTTTTATCAAATTGATCATCCCTACCTATAAAAATGAAATGTGAAAAACTGTATGAATATCTTAACCATCAATCCTCATTCCGAATCTTTTTAAAAGGCATAATAAAAAGACCTGCGAAAACATCGAATAGCTGTATTGCCACAAAAAGCGTGCAAAAAAAGCTCCCGAAATAGGCGGTCTTATGACCTCCTTCGCTTTAGCCGACGAAGTTAGCTGACGGGTAGGATGGCGAAAGAGCTGATCTCATCCCTTCTGCAAGGCAGAATTAACCCCAAATGATTGGGTCCTCCGTACTCATTTACCATGAGTTTTGGCCGAAATGTATTAAATTGATAAACGTATTCTACTCCCATCATTTAGCAGTTGTAAACCCCTAAATCGCAAAAAAATATTTCTTTAATAAAACTGAAAATTTACGTTTTATTTACATTAAAAAAACGTATTGACAAATATTAGTTAGCACATTATGATAGGTTCGATTAATCCAATTATGATAACCGGCATCGATGTACTTTATTCAATAATTTCAAGCAGAACATGCTATTGCCAATCGAAATTTGTAATAGATATATTATGTTTCTTTTGTAAAAGATAAAGGAAAAAGCAGTACATTATTATTTAAATTCAATACATTTTATTAAAAAGGCGGGCAATTATGGAGAAGACGTTCAATAGATATGTTATTAATGCTACAGGCAAGGGTGGCCAAACATATTTAACACAATGCCAGGATAAAGATGCACTAAGGAAATGGATAGCCGATCATGAGGATCAAATCATCATGAATGAATTAAGGATAACGGATAAGAAAAAGAATCCGTTTTTAAAATTGTTTTCCCCAAGGTAAATCAACTGATTCCAACATTCATTTGCGGTATTCAATTATTGTAATTCCCTGTGTTCTATCCAGGAACGCTGAGCGAAAAATCCATATCTTGTTTTGCTTTTAAACTCATTTATTTTGAATGAGTTTTTTTGCGTTATATACAATTTTGGACCAATAATGTTAAAATTTAGTAATAATTAATGTGGACGTAAAGAAAAGTAAAATGAAATGACCACTTTCCGAGAACAGCCGAGGATTGTTGGGGATGTATGGTGACACATGAAGGTGGCATCGCAAATTGATCCGTCCCGAGACGGATTGCTTGGGTACGGGGTTGTATATTGTACGTTCAAAGGGGGAGAAGCGATGACATTAAGAAATGCATTGGTATCCTGGAAATACCCTTCCATTCTTTTGTGCGGAATAGGTATCTCCAACTTTGGTTCTTGGGTTTATTTCATTGCCCTTAATTTAATCGTTCTGGATATGACTGATTCAGCCTTGGCGGTAGCTGGACTTTATATCGTTAAACCGATGGCTGCCATATTTACGAATGTGTGGGCAGGGAGCGTGATTGACCGGATAAATAAGCGGAATCTAATGGCGGCACTTGACCTATTTCGCACGGTATTCATAGCCTTGCTGCCTTTGACTTCTTCTATTTGGGTCATGTATTCCCTTGTCTTCGTGATCAATATGGCAGGGGCCATGTTCGGCACAACATCTAGGTCGTATATAACAAAATTAATACCCGTTGAACAGAGGAAACGATTTAATTCATTACGAAGCTTAATGGATTCTGGAGCTTTTTTGATTGGACCGGCGCTAGCGGGTATCCTTTTCTTGATCGGTACGCCCGTTTTAGCGATTTATATTAACGCGGCTGCCTTATTATTATCCGGAATCATCACTCTATTCATGCCTAATCTTGAAAAGGATCATCGCCTTGAACAATCCAATCATTACCTGTCTTGGACCATCATGAAAAAGGATTGGGGCATCGTCCTGGACTTCAGCCGGAAATCTTCTTATATCATGCTCATTTATTTCTTATTCAGCTGCATGGTGGTGATGGAAACGGCCATCGATTCCCAAGAAGCTGCGTTTGCCAAGGCCGTGCTCCTTTTGTCGGACAGCGATTACGGATTCCTTGTAAGCGTCGCCGGGGCAGGCATCATTGCTGGTGCCATAGTCAATGCCGTATTCATCAGTAAAGTGAAAATCTCGCACATGATTGGACTTGGATCTTTATTTGTCTCGATAGGTTATATGATCTTTGCCTTTTCGAATTCCTTTTCACTGGCCGCCATCGGATTTTTCATCATTGCCTTTTCATTGGCTTTTGCCAACACTGGCTTTCAAACCTTTTATCAAAATAATATTCCTGTGGAAATCATGGGCAGGGTCGGAAGTGTTTTTGGCTTGTTAGAAGCTTTATTGATCATCATTACTACCGCAATCGTTGGTGTTTCAGCCCATTTCATTTCGATTCGGTTCGTGGTGATTTCAGGTTCCATGATCATGTTCGCTTTATCCATATGGTTGTCGATGCTTAGTATGAAGACCTCCAAGAGCAGGTATTATGCCGTTGGTGATGTAGAGATAGAAGCGAAGGAAAAGATGTAATCCGATTTAAAGGCATGTTGATGGCACATGCCTTTAATGAATCGTTCATTGGATGAATGTGCGCAATTGGCTGATGAAGTTCAAGATTTGAAAATGGATTTTCGCCATTTCTTCCGCCGTTTGTTCTTCACAGTTCTCCAGCCACTCAGTAATCACCCCTAAAATCGCCGATGTCAGGAAGGCGTGCATATACATGCGGAATGCTTCATCTTTAGCTGCTGGATGAAGGCTGATCAAACGCTCCAACAGTACTTCCCCGAAAACCCGTTTTATTTTTTTCGCAAAAGAAGGGTCGCCCTGATCACCAAGAATGGCCCTTAATGCGTGAGCATGTTCACTGATGAATTGAAAAATCGCTATGAAAGGCGGATAAAGTTGCTGTTGATTAAGAGCCAAAAAAGCCTCTTTAGGCAAAATGGCAGTAATGCGAGTTTGAAGTTCATGTAACAATTCCTGCTGTAAGTGATCCATCAATTCATATTTATCTGTGTAATGCAAATAGAATGTGCCCCGATTAATATTGGCACGCTCTGCAATTTTCTTCACGGATACATGTGAGAACCCCTCTGCTTCAATAAGTGCAATAAAATGATGTTGTATCTGCTTTTTCGTCTTTTGTACCATATCCTCATGAATCGATGCCATGGAATGTCTCCTTCACTAAACATTTTTCCAAATGTGTTGATTGTATTAGACCGAATGCTACCTTAGAATGATGATACACTCAACACCGTGTTAATTAAAGAGGGAGGATGTGTGTGCAATGAAAAATGCGATTTCCATTGATGGAATTGCTAAGGGTTTTCAGCAGAAGAAGGTCATTCAGCCATTGAGCCTGAATATTGAAAAAAGCGGAATTTTTGGCTTGTTAGGTCCATCCGGATGCGGAAAGACGACCTTGATTAAAATGATTGTCGGATTGATTAAGCCCGATGCGGGTAAAGTCACGGTTCTGAATCATGAAGTGCCAAATGAAGCCCTGTTAATGGATGTCGGCTATATGGCACAGTCCGATGCTTTATATACAGAACTGACGGGAGCTGAAAACCTCGAATTTTTTGCGAAGCTATACCGTTTTTCGAAAAAGGAACGAAGGGAACGCATTCAATATGCAGCTGAAATCGTACAGCTGACGAATGATTTAAACGTTCGGGTTGCCCATTATTCAGGGGGAATGAAACGCCGTCTTTCACTTGCGGTTGCACTCATCCAAAATCCGGAGATTCTCATTTTGGATGAACCGACAGTAGGAATAGACCCTTTGCTGAAACAATCGATTTGGGAGGAACTTGAGCGTTTAAGGAATGAAGATGATAAGACGATCATCATCACGACGCATGTGATGGATGAAGCGGAGCGATGCGATAAACTGGCGATGCTGCGTGAAGGTGAAATCATCGCGGCAGGAACCCCTGCAGCTTTAAAAACTCAATTTGCCGCGGAAACGCTTGATGATGTTTTTTTAAGGATTGGAGGCAGCCTAAAATGAGAATTGCCTCTCTTGTTACTCGTATTACCCAGCAGATGCGCCGGGATCGAAGGACGCTCGCTTTATTTTTCCTGGCTCCATTGCTCATTTTAACGCTCATGTATTTTATTTTCGATACAGAGGCAAGTGATATGAAAATCGTTGTTACAGGCAGTGATGAAACGATCGTTAAAGCATTGAAAAAAGCGGATTTTCAAGTGACGGCTGCTGAGGAATTCTCACAGGAAAAGATGATTGAAAAGGATACGGATGGCTGGCTGCATGTTGAAAATGGCAAAATGAAACTCACACTTTTGAACGACGAACCGACCCGGGCAAAGGCCGTTCAAATGCAAATGATGCAAGGCTTGCAAGGGAATGAAAAAAACACTCCTTCAATTGAGGAGAAATTTGTTTACGGAGATGCCAACACAAAGGGTTTTGATACCTTCAGTCCGATGCTCGTCAGCTTTTTCGTTTTCTTCTTTGTATTTTTAATAGCGGGGATTGCGCTTTTGAAGGAGCGTACAAGTGGTACGTTGGAACGGCTGCTTGCCACCCCGATTAAAAGACACGAAATCGTAGCGGGCTATGTGATCGGATATGGCTTATTTGCTCTCGTTCAAACCATAATTGTCGTGCTATATGCTGTCAATGTATTGGATATCGTCCTTGTTGGCTCCATTTGGCTCGTTTTACTGACGAATATACTGGTTGCGCTCGTTGCATTATCGCTTGGTACATTACTATCGAGTTTCGCGACATCTGAATTCCAAATGGTACAATTCATTCCGTTGGTCATCGTGCCGCAAGTCTTCTTTACAGGGATTTTCCCATTGGATGGCATGTCAGACTGGCTCCAAAAAATCGGCAAGGTCATGCCTCTCTATTACGCATCGGATGCCATGAACGGCATTATGTACAAAGGTTTCACGTTCAATGAGGTCTTACTGGATCTGCTCATTCTCCTGGCCTTTGCCATCGTTTTTATCACCATCAATATCATTAGCTTAAAAAAATACCGTGCGCTATGAAATCAACAACTTAACAAAAGAAGCCGGATTCCTGGAAAGTGAGGAAGCGGCTTTTTTTACTGACATACTTTTAGTTGAAAGGGATCTAGATACTTACACCTTTTTGACCATGAGCTTTTCGTTCTTATAATCTGATTCGCCATTGAATGCAAAGCCGAATTTCCTATACAAATGAAGGGCAGCCTGATTATCTTCAACTATGCTTAAATAGATTTCAGGACAATCATATTCTTCTATTATTCTTTTTATTAAAGCCTCCAACATGATACTTCCAAGCCCGAAACCCTGATGTGCAGCGTCAATGAAAAAGCGGTCTAACCACGCTCTGCCATTTTCGCCTTCCCCAGGGAAAAATCCATACATCGCAAAGCCGACCAAGATATCATCATAATAGAGCCCAACTGGCCTGTAATATTTACATTCCTTAGCGTCTTTTAAACATTGTTCAGTCGTTTCGATGTAAGCCTTTTGCTTTTCGTTTATTCGCAATTTCAAAATATCCGTTACATTTTCTTTCGAGACTTCATTTATTGTGGTCTTCATCAGTTATTTTCCTTCCTCATTTCGCACTTGGTTATCCGCTTTGTTATCATGATATATAAATACCCTAAGGTATATGGTTTCGCACGTTTTTGAGGATTAGTAAATCTGATCGTTGATTTCCACTCCAGGCACTCGCTTTCCGCGGGCGGTCCGCCCTCGGCGTCGCCTGCGGGGTCTCCCATGGCCACGCTTTTCCCGCAGGAGTCTCGTACCTTACGTTCCAATCAACTGGAACGTTTTTTAAAATAAAAACTGCAGGCTGATCTCATCCCGAATTATGTTTAAGACTAGTTTATCCTTTAAGTTTTTCACCTGTAATCCTTATTGGATGGAAGAAATATGCGACACTCCTGGCGAAAAACTGGCTAGCCGAGACCCCACAGGCGCTCGCTTTGATGCGGCTTGGCAGACAGTCGGCGGAAAGGGAGTGGATTTCTGGAATCAGCTGGAATGGTAAATAAAAAAACTGAGACAAATTTGGTTTCGTCTGCAGTCTGAAAGAAACAGAGGATTCTTTACAATCGTTATAAAATAAACTATTGTAAAGAAAACCTATCATTCAGTCTAAATTATTGTTCTTAATCATTATGTATAGAGGAAGGTATATGGAAAAATGGGTGTAAAGTATAGAATGGTCGTAGAACAAATGGAAAAAGAAATAGTAGATGGAAAATATACATTAAATACTAAGTTACCTACTGAAGAAGAGTTGATGAAGAAGTTCGATGTCAGCAGGAACACCATTAGAAAAGCAATCAACATATTGGTTGAGCAGGGGTATATCTATCAAGTTCAAGGAAGCGGCATATTTCTTAGGGAATTTACCAGACCGGGCTGCATTTCGATGAGGGATATGGGTGGCTTAACCAAAGTGTTTCCAAATGATGAAATGAAAAGTAAAGTGTTGAAGTTAGAATTAATAGAAGCCGATGAAAAATTGGCCAAACAAATGAAATGCCAGGTAAAAACCAAAATCTATAACCTCAAAAGGGTTAGATACTTAAATGGTGAACCCATTGTAATAGAAGAGTCCTTTTTCAATAAAGATATCATCCCCATCATAAATAAAGAAATCGCAAATGGTTCCATTTATGAATATATAGTCGAGGATTTGAAGTTGAATATCGGTTTTGCGGATAAAATCATTTCGTGTGAAAAACTTAACGACGATGATGCCAGGCTTTTGGACTTGCAGCCAGGTGATCCGACATTAATCGTTGAAAGTACGGTCTTTTTAAAAGCGGGAGCCGTTTTTGATTTATCAATCGAGAAATATAATTACACTTCAGCCAAATTATTAACATTGACTTAAAGAGTGCAGGAAATTCCTAAATAAGATTTTACGGTGTGAATGGGAAATATCGATTCACACCGTTTTTTCTTAAATCATTTCTCTTTTTCCCCAACGATCCCATAAAACAAAATCTTCATAATATCCTCAGTCAAAGGCAGGATGCTTTGATAAACCTCTTCCCGTTGGATATATTCATTCATTGCTTTTATATAAAATAAAATCGCTTCATTAGATAAGTTCGGATCAACATATCCTTGTTCCTTCCCCTGGTTAAACAGATCGATAAAGCGGGGCAGGGCCTTTTCTGTATATATTTTTTCCATATAATTGATTCCGGAAGTATATTCCTTCATTAAATATTGATAAAAATCTTCATGAATTTGTTTGGCTGTTTCATTCTTCGTGAACATGAGCTGCTTTATTTTTTCAGGGAAGGCCATGTTGCTGGCCAGTATTTGTTCAAATTCATCCAATGCCTTATCTGTATAATAAACAAAAACCTCATGAATTAGATTATGTTTGCTTTCGAAGTAATTATATATCGTTACTTGAGATACATTTGCTTTTTTTGCTATTTCCCCAATCGAAATCTTTTGGACACCATACTCCATGAATAAAGCCAAGGCAGCCTCTAATATATTCAATTTTTTTTGTTCCCTGCGGCGTTGAAATCCGTCCATTTGTTTCACCTCAACTTTAGTTTAATTAAAAATATGTAATAGAACAATTAAATTAGTTCATAAACTATTGTCAGGAATTCTTCTTTTGTATATTATGAACTAAATCAGTTAAGATATTTCATATTTTTTCAATGAGGAAGAGGTGGATGAGGAATGTCAGTATTGAAAACAACGGATTTAACGAAAAAGTTTGGAAAGTTCACTGCTTTAAATGGTGTGAACATTGAAGTGAATAAAGGGGAGGTATTTGGGTTCATCGGTCCCAATGGTGCTGGAAAATCAACAACGATCCGTGTGATGCTCGGGATTTTAAAAGCGACGGATGGGGAAGCGAAGATTTTTGGCAAGGATGCATGGAAAGATGCGGTTGAAATTCACAAGCGAATCGCGTATGTACCGGGAGATGTGAACCTATGGCCCAACTTAACAGGCGGGGAAGTTATTGATCTATTTGTTGAATTACGCGGGGCGAACAATAAAAGCAGACGCGAAGAACTAATAAAAAAATTCGATTTGGATCCTTCCAAGAAATGTGGAACCTATTCAAAGGGAAACAGGCAAAAGGTTGCTTTGATTGCTGCTTTCTCATCTGATGCCGACCTTTATATATTGGATGAACCAACATCAGGTCTAGATCCATTGATGGAAAGGGTTTTCCAGGAATGTGTGATGAACGCGAAAAATGAAGGAAAAAGCATATTGCTTTCCAGTCACATTCTTTCTGAAGTGGAAAGGTTATGCGATAAAGTGGGAATCATTCGGCAAGGGCAAATAATTGAAACGGGAACATTGGATGAGTTACGACATTTAACGAGAACGAGCTTGCTTGTCGAAACGAAGCAGCCTATTCCTGCTTTAGGGAATGTAAACGGTGTTCGGGATATCGTGATGAAAGACCAGGCACTTTCATTCCAAGTGGATACAGATGAGTTGGATAATGTCATGAAGTATATAAGCCAGTTTGGAATTGTGAAATTGGAAAGCGCGCCGCCTACATTGGAAGATTTATTCATGAGCCATTATGAAGGTGTAAGGAAGACTTCAGCTTCTGGGGCGGGAGGTGCGTTATAATGGCGAACCAGTCCTATCATAATACAGGAAGACTTTCCCGATTCATCGTAAGGCAAGATCGGGTCCGGATCCTTGTTTGGATAATTTCCTTATCCGTCCTTTCCTTTATGGTTGCGATGGCATTCACCGATCTGTACCCGACTGGGCTAGAAAGGCAAACCATTGCAGAAACGATGAAGAACCCTGCAATGACAGCGATGGTGGGGAAAGGTTACGGCCTGGATGACTATACAAACGGAGCGATGATGGCGCATCAAATGTTACTGTTAACCGCTATGGCCGTGGGGATAATGAGTATTTTACTTGTTACACGCCATACACGCGCAGATGAAGAGGACGGACGTATCGAAATGATCCGTTCTTTGCCGGCTGGACGATTGGCTAATTTATATGCAACCATTTCGGTATCGTTTGGAACAAATGCGTTGATCGCGATAATAATGGGTTTCGGGTTGTATGCTCTGGGAATAGAAAGCATGGATTTGGAAGGTTCCCTTATGTATGGAGCTGCTTTAGGGGCAACCGGTATTTTCTTCTCGGCAATAACGGCATTATTTGCCCAGCTTACCGAGAGTGCTCGAGGTACGATTGGTTACTCCATCACTGTATTGCTTCTCTCCTATCTTATTAGGGCGATAGGGGATGTCAGCAATGAAACACTTTCCTGGTTTTCACCATTGGGTTGGGTTTTAAGTTCAGAAGTATATGTGAATAATTATTGGTGGCCAATCATCCTTACGATCGGTGCGGCAATCATTTTGGTTGCCTTATCTCTATATTTGAATGCCATCCGTGATTTGGAAGCTGGATTCATTCCGGCTAAGCCCGGCCGGAAATATGCTTCATCGTTTTTAAAAAGTCCGCTTGGTCTCGCGCTAAGGCTTCAGCGTACAGGATTGATCGCCTGGGCAGCCGGGATGTTCATTTTGGGAGCATCTTACGGTTCCGTTTTAGGTGATTTGGAATCCTTTTTTACAAAAAATGAAATGATGGCCGAACTATTGACGCCAGTTGAAGGCTATTCACTGACAGAACAATTCTTGACAATGTTGATGTCAGTCATCGCCATGATATGCACCATCCCGCCTTTAATGGCGATGTTAAAACTTAAAGGGGAAGAAAAAAAGAACCATACTGAACATTTACTGAGCCGCGCTGTATCCCGTACAAGGCTTATGGGCAGCTATCTTATCATCTCCGTTATTGGAGGTTTTCTCATGATTGCGCATGCTGACATCGGTCTTTGGGCAGTCGGGAATTCAGTGATGGATGAAGGGGTTGCTTTCGGCACTATATTTAGTGCAGCGATGGTCTACCTGCCTGCGATGTGGATCATGATTGGTATCGCCGTGCTGATTATTGGCTTTGCACCAAAATTATCCGGCTTGACTTGGCTTTACTTGACATACTCAATCTTAGTCGTTTATTTAGGGGGAATGCTTCAATTTCCGGAATGGATGGGGAAACTAACACCATTTGGCCATATTCCGAAACTTCCTGTTGAAGATATGGACTTCATGAAAGTATCCATGCTTATAATCATAGCTATCTTATTACTGGCTGCAGGCTTTATAGGATATAACAAACGGGATATCCGCGGTTGATGGTTCGACTATGATTCTATTATTGTTGTAAATTGTCTTCAGACTAAAGCCTGATTTCTTTGTTTAGAAATCAGGCTTTTATTGGTTATCAGTCATGGGGAATCAATAATAGTACACCTAGCGCAATGATGATAAAGAATAAATAACTTTCGAATTTCTTCGCGGGAATTCGCTTATTCATGAACATTCCGAGACCTGTCGCAAGTAATATAGCTGGAATGGAATAAGTGTAAAGAATAAGTGAATCGGTTGTCCAAAGTCCGCCTAGCGCATGACCTGTCACGACCAGAATTCCGGATATCAGGAAATGGGCTTGCAATGTTCCGCGGAATCGATCTGGATTCCACCTTCGCAAAGTTCCATAGACGACGACCGGTACTCCGTTAAAGTTATAGGCGCTGCCAAGGGCTCCCGACGCAAAACCGAACGGCCATACCCAGCCCTTCGAGTTAAGTAATGGTTTATCCACAGCCTGAAAAAGTCTTTGCTTTAGAAGAGAATAACCCCCATATGCAATCAAAAAAACACCCAGTGCAGAAGTAATGATCATAGAAGGTGCGTAATGGAGCAAAGCCAGGCCAGCTGGTATGCCGATCACCGTTGAAGCCGCCAGCCTGATTAATACCGAGCGTTCGATATGCCGCCATCCGCTAACGACGGTTAGTGAAGCGACGGTAAGACCGGCCAATCCAATTAAGGAAACCGAAGTATTAAGCGGAATGTGAAGTAAGGCAAGCAAAGGCATGCTGACAATCGCTTCACCGAACCCGAACATCGTCCGCATCAAGGCGCCGATAAAGACTGCCGCCACCACCAATATGATGCTGCTGATCGTCATTCTTTCACCTCCTAAAAGCACAATAACCCTTCTAATAATTATACCATACCAATCCAGTTTTAGACCGAGGTAACCGAACTTGAAAACGGGTTATTTAAGGCGTTTTACACTCTTTGTGAAGTGTTTGAAATGATATTTAATAGAGAGGTACACACCCTTTATTTTTGTTGCTTATGAGTCAAAAATAAGGCAGGGGAAGCGGGTGTATATCTTGAAGTGTTAATTCAAATGAATCCTTTCCTTCTAAATAATAGTTCTCTTCTGGATTACTTCGGCTTCAAAATCCCCTCTAAAAATCGTATTATCATGCCTGTAGTTTCTTTTAAAATACATGGACAAGCCCTCGATACATTCCCTGGAATTGATAGCTGCCATTATTATTTTTTCCCCTATATCCTTCACAGGCTTATGAACACATTCATTTAATGAGTGTTGAACGCAAAAAAACATATTAGGGCTATCCAGGGAATAAAATGAAAGGAATATTTTGAAGGAAAGCGGGGCTGTGCATGTGAAAATCCATGTGGTGAATAGGGGGGATTCTTTGTGGGGAATTTCCCAGCAATATGGTGTCAGTATCAACCGGATTGTTCGGATCAATGGACTTGAAAATCCAGATAAGCTGGTGATTGGCCTAGCTCTTTTGATTCCTGAACCTTATTTTCAGTACAGGGTTCAGCAAGGGGATACTCTAAATAATATCGCAAATCAGTTTGGAATTACGGTACAGGAAATCATGCAATCGAATCGCATCACAAATCCTTCCGCTATCTATCCAGGACAGAGACTAACCATCCCGGTTATTTATCATACCGTAAGGGAACGAGATACTCTTTATGATATAGCAAGACGTTATGGAACGACAATTCAGGCCATTATGCAGATGAATAGGATTACAGATCCGTCCAATATCCATATCGGACGGATAATAAGGATTCCCCAGAAACCAAAACCCATCATTGAAGTAAATGGTTTTACAAACGTTTACGGGCAAGCCGGTGCGGAGCAAGTACGTGAAGTAGCCTACGATCTGACCTACGTAAGTCCATTTGGTTATAGAATGAGGCAAGATGGCAGCTTAGAAGTCATTGATGACATCCCGACGATACGGGCGGCACAGTCGACTGGCGTCATACCCATGATGTGCATAACGAATTTTTCCGCGACGGAAGCGGGAACTCAGCTTGCCCATACGATACTTTCTGATTTAAATTTAGTGGAAACATTATTAACCAACGTCATAAAAACGATGAAAGATAAAGGGTACCGTGGATTGAATATCGATTTTGAAAGTGTAGCACCAGAGGACCGTGATTTCTATAATCGCTTTCTCCAAAGAGCAGTGGATCGGTTGCATCCTGAAGGCTACTTTGTGTCATCCTCCCTTGCCCCAAAAACTAGCGCCAATCAAAAGGGACCATTAGTTGAGGCACATGATTATCCAGTTCACGGACGGCTGCTCGACTTCGTGGTGCTGATGACATATGAATGGGGTTACCGAAAGGGGCCGCCGCAGGCAATCTCCCCCATTAATGAAATAAAACGTGTCCTTGACTATGCCGTAACGGTGATACCAACAAATAAAATCTTCATAGGATTTCAAATTTATGCACGGGACTGGCTTATTCCTCATGAAGAGGGGCAGGAAGCAGAGACTTTCGACATGCAGGAAGCCATCAGACGCGCCGTCCAATATAATGCAGAAATAAAATATGACGAGACAGCCCAATCACCTTATTACAGGTACAAAGATAATCAGGGACACACACATGAAGTTTGGTTTGAGGACGCACGCAGTGCTAAAGCCAAATTCGATCTGGTGAAGATTTACAGGTCAAGAGGTCTCAGTTATTGGGTACTTGGTTATCCGTTCCCCCAGAATTGGGAACTGCTTGGGGATACATTCATTGTACGGAAACTGTAGGGTGTTTTGTTACAGCAAGGTTGATCACATAATTAATATAGTGATGGGCAGCTTTTTTATAAAGCTGTCTATTTTAGTGATTTCGAAATGCACTACAAGAATTACCGGTTTTTTATGACAACGTTAAAAATCGTTTGGAATTTGAGTCGATAAAGGGACTTAATCGAGGGCAATTTTTCATTTAATGATATAAAGAGGACTCTTTAAAAACAAGGGAATGGTCATTTAAAAAAGGAAAAGGGTTTCTCTTTGTGGAATTAGGAGACTAGAATATTACTTACCGGAGGCACATTTAATGGAATTAACCATCATAAATACGTTTACAGATCAACCTTTTAAAGGAAACCCTGCTGCAGTCTGCCTTCTTACCGGGGAAAGTGACAGCGAGTGGATGCAGAGAATAGCTAAAGAGATTAATATGCCTGTTACCGCTTTTATTCAACCTCATAATGGTGAATGGAAACTGCGATGGTTCACACCCTCCATTGAAATCCCGATTTGTGGACATGGGACGCTGGCAAGCTCTTTCTTTTTATGGGATAAAGGATACGTGCCAAGGGATCAGCCGATTGCCTATCAGACGAAATTCGGGCTTCTCACTGCAAAATTCGTTGATGGGATGGTTCAGTTGGAATTTCCGTCATTAAGGGAGAAGGAGACCACTGCCCCTGATTTACTGATAAAAGCTTTAGGAGTTGTGCCTGCGTATGTTGGGCAAAACAAATGGGATCTTCTAGTCGAAGTTCAATCAGAGGAAATCGTAAGGAATTTAAAGCCGGATATAGACTCCATTGCCCAATTGCCGGTTCGGGGCGTCATTGTAACGAGTCAATCGGATAGCAGTGAATATGATTTCGTTTCACGTTTCTTCTCCCCTGCCCAAGGCCTTGACGAAGATCAAGTAACGGGCTCGGCCCATTGCTGTCTGGGACCATATTGGAAAAGAAAGCTGGACAAAAGTATTTTTATAGCCCATCAGGCATCGGAAAGAGGAGGTCAATTGAAGGTTGAAGTAACGGAAGACACAGTTAACCTTTCCGGACATGCCATCACAATATTCGAAGGGAACTTAACCATTTAATGCAGGACTTGGTTTGAGGGGGTTCAATCTAAATATTAAAACAAAGTTGATTGGAGCGGAGTTACGAGACTCCTGCGGGAAAGGCGCGTCCAAAGGGGTTCCCACAGGCGCATAGGCGCCGCGGATGCTCCTGGATCGCCCGCGGAAAGCGAGAGCCTGGAGTGGAAATGAACGTTCGAAATTTACAACTAGCAATCCTTCTTAATGAAGGTTTGTGCCCTTTACCTTTTTTTAGTGTGCAAGAATCGAAATGGCACTATACACTAATAACAAAGCCATGATTACATTAAACTGTCTTCTATACTTTGATAAAAACGTTTGAAAAACAGAACCGAACATACTCCAGCAGAACGTACTCATAAAACCAACGAAAGCAAGAAATAATGAAAAGAATAGTAAGCTGAAATTTGAAGAGTGATAAGGTAGGATGAAGGTCGATATTGCCGTGATGCCATATAAGATTCCTTTTGGATTTATGAATTGTAAAAGCATGCCTGCTATAAAACTATTGTTCTTGTCATCATTATCGTCCTTCGCTTTAGTTGAACTGGAAATGATTTTTATGGCCAGATACAGCATGTAAATTGCCCCAAGGATCGTCATGATAAATTCAATCTTTGGTATGAAATTTTCAAGCAAAACATTAAAATAACTGCACAATAGCATGATTACAAAAAAACCGGCACCTACTCCGAAACAAAATTTAATCGTCTTTTTTAACCCGTACTTGTTCGCAAATAACATGGCCATGATGTTATTTGGACCCGGAGTGAAACTTGTAACAAAAACAAATAGCAAAAAAGATAGTAATGGCATGGTTGACTCCCCTTTGTATGCTATAATGACCAAAATTGACATTATAACGATTTCCTTTTTATTGTACAATGCCGACGTTATATTGTAAATAAGGAGCATTTTTATGGAAGAAATAAATTTTATTATTGCTAACAATTTAAAAGCCATCAGGGAAAGTAAGAAATTAAGTCTTGAAAAGGTTGCAGAATTGACTGGGGTAAGCAAAACGATGATCGGACAAATAGAAAGGGGAGGATCGAGCCCTACGATTACGACAATTTGGAAAATAGCCAATGGGTTAAAGATTTCATTTTCTTCATTGATAAATAGTCCGCAGCCGGATACAAAAATTGTTTTAAAAAGTGAAATTCAATCATTATCTGAAGATAACGGCAAATATCGAGTTTATCCCCACTTTCCCTTTGAGGATGAGAAGCGCTTTGAAGTATATTCAGTCGAGATAGAAAAAGGTGGATTCCTAAGTTCCGATTCGCATAGGGAAGGGACGGAAGAGTACATAACTGTTTTTGAAGGGGAAGTGACTGTACGTGTAAATAACGAAGAATTTACAATAAGGAATGGTGATTCTATCAGGTTCAAGGCTGACAGAACGCATGCCTACCATAATTCAGGGGATACATTAACTCGATTAAGCATGATCTTATATTATCCAACTTAAAAAATGGATTAATGTAGTTCTGTTAATATATCTTAGCAAAGTGAATATCCCCTATGGATTGACTGTTGGTATGGTCTGCCTGTTGGGGATACTGCTTCAAGCCGATTTTCTGGTTTTCTTACAGAATCGGCTTTTTTTATTTAGTCTCCATTACTTGAAGTACAATATTCACAATGTCTATATACTATATTTAACCTTCCCCTACTAATTTAGAAATGTACCTACTTATCCTCTGTAAGAAACCCTTGGAGGATACGTCCATACTGCAGCAAGGCGTCTCTTGATTCTCGCAATACGTCAATTTCCTATAACCCTCATTGGATGGAATAAATTTGCGACACTCCTGCCGAATAACTGGCTAGCCGAGACCCCACAGACGCTTGAGTCGAGGAGGCTTGGCAGCCAGTCGGCGGAAAGGGAGCGGATTGCTGGAATCAGCTGGAAGTTATAAATAAAAACTGCAGTTTCTGAGAGAGAGTTAACTTTCTCTTTTGTTTGATTTAGGTATAAAGACCAAGGGTGGTTATGGAGTGGTGTAATTCTATTTTACCATTAAATCATTTTATTGATATATCATCTATCTGTTACTAGGTATTTTAGGGTGATTATAATGATAATATTCTGTTAATATTCGATGTAGTATTGTAAATTTGTTTTAAAATTGGATTATTTTGTTGTAATATAGGAGATACACGGATCTTTAGAGGAAAAAAGTAGGGTGGATTTGTGTATGGGTAAGTAAATTTGTCGGAATTCATTTTTTGGGAAAAGTGTGTCATTTATATGTATAAGTTATCAGAATGTTATGCCAGTATAGAACTAATGGGGGGATTACGATAATGGGGAAAAAGAAAATCGTAAAAATTGCATCAGCTACCATAATGGCTGCGACAACGATCGTAGCAGTAGCACCGGCACCATCGGATGCTGCGACTAGCCTTAATAGTAAAATCAAAACGGCCAAGGCCGCCATCAAAAAACCATTCGATACCTATTTCTACACTTCTAAACTCGCTTCAGTGTCCACTGTTGAAAAACAAATCAAGTCTGCAAAACAAGCAAAAAAAGACATCAACTCTACCATTAAAAAATCAATGTTAAGCAAAAAAGAAAAAGATGCCAAATACAAAGAAATTGAAGCTTATGATAAGTACATCACTCGTTCAGAAGGTTATGTAAAAGGATATAAAGCGGCTGAGAAAGCAAAAGCTGCACATGGCAAATCGATTGGCAACCTTACGAATTCAATACTTGCCAAGAAATCCATTGATATCAGGAATCAATACGAGGCATTGGATAAAGCCGTGAAAAAGGCAGATAAAGATATTAAAGATACGGTTTACGGTGCGAAAATCGAAAAGCTCCTATACGATAAATTCACTAAAGCGACCAAAACAGCTTTGAACGGTGACCTGAAAGTTCCATACTACTATGAAAAAGCTGCTTACTGGGTGAAGAAAGGTGATTTAAAGACCGCGGACAAACGGATGCAAACCGTTTCTTCGCAATTGAAGAAGGTCAGCAAAACATCCAAGCTCGGAAAAGCCATACACGCCTATGTTAAAGAAGTGAAAGGTAAGTATGATGATGCGGTATATGCAGAAAAGAAAAAAGAAGTGGCAAAGCAGGTCAATGCCTATGTAGCCCTTGCCAATGGGGAACTTAAAACGAAAGAACAGATAAAAGCGGCTAAAAAGGCCAGAGCCGACATCCATTTAAATGGGATCAAGGAGTCGGACCGAAAGGAATTCGAAACGAAAATAGCATTGGCGGATAAGAAAGTAGCAGCTGCTAAAGAAGCTTTGAAAAATCCAGCGCAGGCAATCACGCTTTCCTTGATGCATACGAATGACACGCATGCCCACTTGGACAATGTGGCCAAAAGGGTGACAGCTGTTAAGGAAGTGCGTAAGAGTAAACCGCAAGCTCTTTTGGTGGATGCAGGTGACGTATTCTCGGGTACCCTCTATTTTAATGAATTCAAAGGGCAAGCGGATCTTCGCTTCATGAACTTAATGAAATATGACGTCATGACATTCGGGAATCATGAGTTTGACTTGGGTTCAAGCGCCGAAGGGCATCAAGCTTTGGCTGACTTCGTTGAAGGGGCACAGTTCCCATTTGTCAGTTCGAATGTGGACTTCTCCAAAGATGATAAATTTAAGGGACTTTTCTCGGACTTGATTTCAAGTAAGCCAGAGCAAGGGAAAATATACAATGGCATCGTAAAACAAGTGGATGGCCAGAAGGTAGGTTTCTTCGGGCTTACGACTGAAGAAACGAAAGATATTTCAAGCCCTGGAAGTATAGTATTCGAAAACTATCTTGAAGAAGCCGAAAAAGCGGTCAAGGCGTTCAAAGGCATGGGTGTCAATAAAATCGTTGCCGTATCCCATATTGGTTACGATGATAATGCGGCCTATGACAATGATTTAACATTAGCTGCCAAGGTCAAGGGCATCGACGTGATCGTTGGCGGACATAGCCATACGCAGTTAAACGCCCCCGTTGTTATTGATAAGGATGATAAGGGGAAAACGAAAGATCCGACAGTCATCGTTCAAGGGTATCAGTATAGCGACTTTTTAGGCACGATCGATGTGGAATTCGATAAGAAAGGCAAGATTGTCGGACAAGCCGGTCAGCTGATTAAGCTTTCTGAAAAACAGGATGATGCTGAAGCGGCAAAAGTGCTTGAAACATACTCCTCGAAGATTAAGGAGCTGAAGGAAACGAAGACGGGTGCAACAGCTGTAAAGGCCTTGGAAACCCCTCGTGATTCAGGTGATGAAACGAAACCGAGCGTCCGCAAAAATGAAACGGAACTGGGTAATTTAATTACGGACGGAATGCTTAGTAAAGCAAAGGAATTCAATAAGGATACGGAAATCGCATTCCAAAATGGCGGGGGAATCCGCGCTGGCATCGATCAAGGTGAGATCACTTTAGGGGAAATCCTCACCGTTTTACCGTTTGGGAATACGTTAGCGACGATGAAGCTTACGGGTGCAGAAATCAATGAAGCATTAGAGCATAGTGTAAGCCTCGCCCCTAAGGAAAATGGCGGCTTCCTGCATGTTTCCGGAATGAAATTCACCTACGACAGTTCGAAGGAAGCAGGCAATCGTGTGACAAAGGCAGAAGTCCTTGGACAAGATGGAACCTATTCCGAATTGGATCCAGCGAAGGAATATACTGTGGCGACCAATGCTTTTACAGCCAAGGGCGGAGATGGATTCACCGTTTTCAAGAAGGCTTATGAAGAAGGAAGAGTGACGGATATAGGCCTCGCTGATTGGGAGAATTTACGTGATTATGTAAGCGGGCTGAAAACTATCGATCCAAGCATCGAAGGACGCATCAAGGATGTGGCCGGAAATGATACAGACCCGACTGTGGTATTGGCTAAAGACTTTGGCGGAACGGCTGATGCGCCAAAAACACATGAAGGCAATGTAGTTGTGGATATCACGGATATTGCTTCATTGGAACATGCAGTGGTTAAAGGGAATCTTACATTAACGGGAACTCCTCCGGATGATTTTACTTTTTCAGAGGTTACAGTAGAGGGTGATTTGGATTTATCGGGACTTAACGGTAAGACCGTAAGCCTAAGCGGTGTCACGGTGAATGGCGAAACCATTCTTTAAACGGTTTTCAATTGATTGCTGAGCCTATGGAAAAAAGTTGGAGGGGTTGAGATCTTGAAGAAGAACGGGATAAGCAAGCTTTTCTTTGCCATACTGATCGTACTGTCAACGGTTCTGCCAAATGCAGCCGCAGCAAATGCCGAAGCGACAATATCGGTCATGGAAGCGATTAATAATAATAGCGGAACGGCGACGGTGAAGGGATATATCGTCGGTACAGCTAAAAGCGGTACAAGCTATCAACAAACATCGCCTTTTACTGAAAGTACGAACATAGGCATTGCCGATAGTCCGGATGAAACGGATGTTAAGAAAATCATGCCTGTTCAGCTTCCAGCCGGAAGTATCCGAACGGCCTTGAATTTGGTCGAACATCCGGAATTACTTAAAGCGCAGGTGACGATTACGGGGAAGCTGGAAAAGTACTTTTCAGTACCCGGCCTGAAATCCGCAACGGATTTCACGATCATCACTGATGGGGGAACAACACCTGAACAGCCTGATGTGAAGGTTCTGGATTCCATTGCCGAGGCGCGCACGAATACGGAAGATGTCGTGCAGGTCGATGGGGTGGTCACGACGGGACTTGGTTATTGGGGAGGAAAAGGTTTTTATATCCAAGATGAAACGGCAGGGCTATATGTTTATGGTTCTTCGTGGCCTGTGGAAGTAAAGCAAGGGGATAAGGTTAGATTAATCGGACAAGTATCCGCTTATAATAAGGAATTACAAATCCAACCAACTTCCCTTGAAGTCGTATCTTCTGATAATGAACTTCCTGAAATCCAAACGATTGATGCTTCAGGGATCAATGAGGATACACAAGGTGAGCTGGTCACCATCGATAAGGCGACCATTACAGAATTGGCGGCATCGGGCACATACGGAACTTTCGAATTCAAAGCGGAAGATTCTGAAGGGAAATCCGTCATCGTTCGCCATGATAACCGGACCGGTTCGAGCTATGAAGATTTCGTGAAAAGCTTTAAAGCAGGGGATGTCATTTCCGTAACCGGAATCGGATCGAGGTTCAATGACACGTACCAGTTGAAGCCCCGTGGTATTGAAGATTATGAACTGGTGAACAAACCAGCCGTTTACACGGATATTTTCCCTGGTACGGTTAGTGAAAATACAAAGATATCACTTGAATCTGGTTGGGAAGAAGCGAAAATCCATTATACGCTGGATGGATCCGCACCAACGTCTTCGAGTGCTGTGTACACAGAACCCATCATTTTAACGAAAGATACGGTCATCAAGGCAATTGCTGTCAACGACAGGACATCGGAAGTTTTCACATTTGCCTATACCGTTAACAAAACCACTGAAGTGAAGATTCGTGACATTCAGGGGATGAATCATTTTTCATCTTATGAAACCCAACTCGTCTCAGGTGTGGAAGGTGTCGTCACTTATGTAAAAGATGCGAATAACTTTTACATGCAAGATCCCAACCCGGATAAGGACTTAACGACTTCCGAGGGAATACTTGTGTACAACAAAGCGCATGGCCTAAAAGCGGGTGATCATGTCAAAGTGGCAGGTAAAGTCGCCGAATGGTATATCGAAGGATACGCTGAAATGAAAACGACGGATCTGCCGACAACTGAATTGACCAATACGACGATTGAAAAGCTTGGCACTGCATCGATGCCAGAACCGATCGTCATCGGAAAAGATGTCATTCCGCCGTCTGAGAACATCGATGATGATAGATTGACAGATTTTAATCCGGGTGAAGACGGCATTGATTTCTACGAGAGTCTGGAAGGAATGCTTGTGCAAGTATATAACCCGAAAGTGGTTGCTCCTCAAGACTATGGTGAATTGGTCGTGATTCCAGGGAATATGGAAACGACGACTGCAGTTGGCGGCGTCAAAATAACGGAAACGGATTTCAACCCTGAAAGAATTACCCTGGATATAAATGATGAATCATTTGCAGCGAAATCGGGTGATTTCTTTGAAAGCTCGGTTACCGGTGTAATCAGCTATGGATACAGCAACTATAGGGTAGTGACGGATAAAGCTCAGCTGCCGGCGTTAAAGGATGGCGGTACGGCTCGGGAAGTGACATCTTTAGAGAAGGATGCTGATGAGCTATCGATCGCTTCCTATAATATAGAGAATTTCTCCACTCAAACCGCTAATTCGAAAGTTGAAACGATCGCAACATCCATCATTACCAATCTTAAACAACCCGATATCATCGGGGTAACGGAAATGCAGGATAACGATGGGGAAACAGATAGCGGGACAACGGATTCTGCTCAAAGTGCCAAGAAGTTAACCGACAAAATAAAAGAGCTGGGCGGACCGCAATATCAATACATCGATATCGCTCCAGGAAATAAACTTGATGGCGGTGCACCTGGCGGGAATATCCGTGTAGGCTTTTTATATAATGCCGACCGTGTCAAATTGACTGAAGGAACGAAAGGGACAGCAACACAGTCCGTGGCTTTCAAAGATGGAAAACTTACCTTGAACCCTGGACGAATCGAGCCTGCCGATCCCGCCTTCAATTCAAGCAGGAAGCCTTTAGCGGCTCAATTCGAATTTAAAGGCGAAAGCGTAGTGGTGGTGGCCAATCATTTCAATTCCAAGGGCGGTGACCAGCCGTTATTCGGCAAAAACCAGCCACCTGTCCTTTCAAGTGAAACGCAAAGGCTTCAAATTGCCTCCATCGTCAATCGGTTTGTCAGTGATATCAAGTCACAGGATGCCAAAGCGAATATCGTCTTGCTTGGAGACTTTAATGACTTTGAATTCTCGGCTCCGCTTAAAACATTGAAGGGCAAAGATTTAACCAATATGATTGAGAAAGTCCCTTTTGAGAAACGTTATTCTTACACCTATCAAGGCAATTCACAAGTACTGGACCATATCCTGGTATCGAATAATATGGCCGCGGCCACAAAAGTCGATATTGTCCATATTAATTCATCCTTCATGGAAGTTCACGGAAGGGCTAGCGATCATGACCCTGTATTGATTTCAACCACTTTATCTGAATCAGGCGGAGTTGAAACTCCTGCTCCAGAAAAAACATATAATCTGACAAACGTTAAAACGAAAAAACTTACGATTGCTTCACCTAGTGCTTTGATCGATCTTGATGAAGCATCCAGCATCGAAGAAGGTATCTGGTTAAAAGGCTCATATGCTGTACTCAAAGGCCTCGGGCTGAAGAATGCTGCTGTGACGATAAAACCGGATAAGGATGGTGCAATCATTGATTTTAGCGGCATGGCGGTGAAGGAAGTCATCATTGATAATGCCAATGTAAAAGAAATCAGAGGCGCTGAAAATGTTCAGAAATGGTCGGTGACAGAAGGTGTTGACACATCGAATATCAAGTTTGTCGATTCCAAGGGGGAAGCAATTGCTTCCCCTTTCGACCCTAAAGAAAACCATGCGCCCGTCGTAACGAAAAAACTGGAAAATCTTGAAGTGAAAGCCGGTTCAAAGGTCACCATCGATTTGAGTGAGCACTTCTCAGATCCTGATGGAGATAAGCTGACCTTTTTATCCACTATCGGTACAGTCACTGGCCAGACATTAACGCTTCCTGCAAATGAAGCTGGAACATACCTTGTCGCAGTCAAGGCCGAGGACCAGCAATCGGAAGCGGTTGCCCGTTTCACGTTGACCGTATCGAATGATAAGCCGCTTGAAGCTTATTACGAAACGGCGGCAGGAAAAACGGGAACGGAACTGAAATCGGTTCTGCACTCGATAATTAAGGGCCATACGATGTTATCTTATGATCAAGTGTGGAATGCCCTTAAAGAAACGGATGAAGATCCGGTGAACAAACAGAATGTCATCTTGCTTTACTCTGGAAAATCCATCTCGGAGAACGCGAATGGGGGCAATGCCGGACAATGGAACCGCGAACATGTTTGGGCAAAGTCCCACGGTGATTTTGGGACAAGCAAAGGTCCCGGGACAGACCTTCATCACCTTCGTCCCGCTGATGTGACAGTCAATGGCAAGCGGGGCCACCTTGATTTCGACGAGGGAGGTCAAACATATAGTGGATGTGAATGTAAGTTTGATTCAGATTCATGGGAGCCGCCAGACCATGTTAAAGGTGATATAGCACGGATGCTATTTTACATGGCCGTCAGATATGAAGGAAACGGCGAGTTGGATCTTGAATTATCCGATACAGTCAATACGTATCCGAAGCCGCTTCATGGAAAGCTATCGACACTTTTAAAATGGAATGAACTCGATCCAGTCGACGATTTCGAGAGCCATCGCAATGATGTCATTCAGGACTGGCAAAATAACCGCAATCCATTCATCGACCATCCGGAATGGGCATCCGAAATTTGGGGTGCCGCTGAATCCAGAGATGAAAAAAAGGCGAGTTAAATCGGAGATCGAAGGGGAAGCAGCCTGATGGCTGCTTTTTTTAGTTTGATTACACAGGTAATTAGAAAGTGCCTCACCCCGAACATGATTTTAAAAGAAAGCGGCATGTAAGTGAATGGGTTAATTATCTTAAAATACTGAAAAATCAAATATTACTTCTAAGTTAAATAATAAAAAATTTTGGTAGGTATGTTATGTAATATATGTTAATATGGGATATGCAATGAAAGGGTTTTCATTGCAAGAATGATAAAAATATTTTAATATAGTAATAATGCCGCTTTTTGATCTTCATTCACTTTAAAAGACGGTTAAAAAATTTATTGCCAGAAATGGGGCATTACACGATGAAATACAGATCTGCATTCGATATAATCGGTCCCGTCATGATTGGACCTTCAAGTTCACATACAGCAGGAGCTGCCAGAATTGGCAGAGTAGCACGGACATTATTTGGAAAGCAACCGAAGAAAGCGATTATTTCTTTATATGGTTCTTTTGCAAAAACATACAGGGGGCACGGTACGGATGTTGCTGTCGTAGGCGGGATCTTGGATTTCGATACGGATGATGAACGAATCCCTGCCTCTTTAACGATAGCGGAAGAAGCCGGTATGGACGTTTCCTTTACAATTGAGGATACTGTGATGGATCATCCTAATACAGTCAAGATCAGACTGTTCGACGAAGATAAGGAATTGGAACTGGTTGGGATCTCCATTGGCGGCGGAACGATAGAAATAACGGAGCTGAATACATTCAAGCTAAAATTGTCAGGGGAAAACCCAGCCATTTTAGTCGTGCATAACGATGTGTTTGGAATCATATCTTCCGTTTCGACCGTATTGGCGAATCACGAAATTAACATTGGTCATATGGAAGTTTCACGAAAAGAAAAAGGTCAAATGGCCCTCATGGTGATTGAAGTCGATCAGAAAATCCAGAGCGATGTCATGAAGGAAATTGAAGGATTGGAAAACGTGTCGCAAGTCATAAGGATGGTTGAATGATCATCATTAAAAGTGCTGGCATAGATATGGAGGTAAAAACATGTTCCGAAATGTAGCAGAGTTGGTTGAACTTGCTGAAAGTAAACAGGTAAAAATCGCGGAAATCATGATTTTACAAGAAATGGAGTTCTCAGGCCTGTCGAGAGAACAGATCATCGATAAGATGGACAGGAATTTGACAGTGATGGAACAAGCGGTGGAAAGAGGTCTGAAAGGTGTGCAATCCGTGACAGGCCTAACGGGCGGAGATGCCGTTCTTTTGCAAAATTATATCAAGTCGGGCAAGGCACTGGCAGGTAATTTATTATTGGATGCCGTCAGTAAAGCTGTTGCGACGAACGAAGTGAACGCAGCAATGGGAATGATTTGTGCCACTCCGACTGCAGGTTCTGCGGGCGTTGTGCCCGGTACATTATTTGCCGTGAAAGAAAAATTAAACCCGACCCGGGCAGAGATGATTGAATTTCTTTTCACTTCCGCAGCCTTCGGATTCGTGGTTGCAAACAATGCTTCCATTTCTGGAGCGGCTGGCGGCTGCCAAGCAGAAGTGGGCTCGGCAAGTGGAATGGCCGCAGCTGCGATAGTGGAACTTGCCGGCGGTACACCAAGCCAAGCGGCAGAAGCGATGGCGATCACTTTGAAGAACATGCTTGGATTGGTTTGTGACCCAGTGGCTGGATTGGTTGAAGTTCCTTGCGTGAAACGTAACGCAATGGGTGCATCCAACGCAATAACGGCAGCTGACATGGCACTTGCGGGCATTACGAGCCGCATTCCATGTGACGAAGTGATCGATGCCATGTATAAAATAGGATTGACCATGCCGGTTGCACTTCGTGAAACGGCAGAAGGCGGCCTGGCTGCGACTCCTACTGGGCGAAAATTGGCAAAGGAAATTTTCGGTTCATATAAATAAACATTCAGTCCCATTAACAAGAGGTTTGTTAATGGGATTTTTAATTGGTCTTAAAAATAAATGAGGCTATTTTTGTGAATGAAAAAAGGAAATTAGAGGAAGACCGAGGGATTTGGCGTTTTTGGACACGGAGATGGAAACAGTCGTTAAAAAATCTGAATTATCAGTGAATATGGAGCCATAGCAACTTTGTGAGTTATCCCTTTCAATGATAAGATGAGTACGAAATTCACTATGGGAAGGATTGATTCTTCATTAATTTTCTCGAACTAACGTACACGTCGGCAATGGAAAAAGCGATGTTTCAGGCTCATGGAATCGGCTATGCACAATATGCTCAAAAACTGGAGCAACGCATGATGGTTGAACAAGAACGGGAACAGGATTATCTACAGGGCAGGCGTATATCAGAGGAGATGAGAGCCAATCTTTTTTTAGGGAGCTAATTTCGATCTGCGATATCGATAACATAAACGAAAAAATACAAAAGGAGCAATCGAAAAGATTGCTCTTTTTGTCCGGCCATAAAGGGTATTTTTCCATTAAAAGAAGGAAACAGCACTTTTAAATAGAATGTACGTTCATGAAGAGGAGGAGGATCTTGTTGGAGAGAAAAGCATTGCTTGTATCAGCATTACCGGGATATGAAGAGGAAATTGGGCGGTGGCTATGGTGTTTAGAAGATGTTCGCCGTACGCTTATATCGGAATTGACTGGAATCAGCCAAAATATACTCGATTCAAAAATCGATGAAAGGCAAACGATAGGCTCGATGTTATATCACATAGCGCTGATAGAGGCAGATTGGTTATTCGAAGAGGTCCTTGTTACGGAATGGGATTCGGAAGTATCCGCGTTGTTTCCAGTAGGGTGCCGTGCTGAAGATGGCTCCCTAAATCATATTGAAGGACAAACATTAGACGAACATTTCTACCGACTCAATAAGGTGCGTGAGGTATTTCTTTCAAACTTTCGCACAATGGACCTGACGGATTGGCGTAAACCGAGGGTACTTGAAAAATATGATGTCACACCTGAATGGGTCGTTTACCATTTGATTGAACATGAATCACATCATCGAGGTCAGATATTCCAATTGCTGAAGAAATTACGGAATGAATGTGAAGTTAAAGAAATGTGATGTTTTAATCCCTGCTATCAACATCAGATTATGGAGGTCTCACCCGGAACCATGATTTTAAAATAGGACTAGATTATCTTTAGTGTTTTTTACTGTTATCCACAGGAATGTTTAATAAATAAAGAACCTGAAGGCAAACTTGCTTTTCTTTCAGTCTGGAGCTGCCTTTATGGCAGCTTTTTGTATGTCGAGATACTTGGTTGTTGGGTATTTATGGTGAATTACCCATAATAAGTTGCAGTTTTTGGTATATTGGTTAATGTCAATACGTCAACATGGTCCGGTGTGCTTACGTTTTTATTTGTCTTTAAATTAAAGAATAGATCCAAGCCTTCACGAATGAAAGCAGTGAGGTTTCCGATCTTTATGAGGTTATAGCGGTCAGTGCTATAAAAGACGGTGACGCCATCGTAAATTGAAATTATGAAAACAAGACTTGGTTATGGTTTTCCGTATGGGATTTTAAACCATCAGAGACGTTTTTTAATAAAAAAAACTGTAGGCAAACTTGAACTGCCCCGTAAATGTTAGACACCAAACTAACATTTACGGGGTGTTTTTTATGGCTAATTTTTCTGCTGAACAGAAAATATTCATTGTACGACTTTACCTTGAAGGAAAGCACAGCTATATGGATCTTCAGAAAATATTTGAAGTTTCGTATCAAATGATTCA
>NZ_JBWCCL010000014.1:0-128857 GCF_056279465.1 Peribacillus sp. TE19612
AGGTAAAATTAAAAGACCTGAGTCCGATAGAATACCGAACTCAGGTCTTAGAAGCTGCTTAAATTATATGTCTAACTTTATTGGGTCAGATCAAGCTTGCCTACAGTCCGAGAGGGAACAAATATCCCCTCTTTATTTAATCGGTGCGTCATCTCTAGATCTGCTTGCTGAAGTCGCGCTGCGCTCCCCTATAGCTTCCGATGATATTTTGATAACCAGGAAGCTGGCTGGAAAGTAAAGCACCAAAACCTTCGACATCGTTGCGCCAATCGCGTTGTAATTCGCATGCTACGCTAAACCAGTTCATAAGCTGCACACCGCCATGGGCCATACGCGCTAATGCTGCATCAGCTACTTGTTTGCTGACTGTTCCAGACGCATCAGTGACAGCAAATACTTCATAACCGGCGTTCAAAGCGGATAGTGCCGGGAAAGCGACGCAGACATCTGTAACCACGCCCGCGATGATTAGTTGCTTTTTTCCAGTTTCTTCGATTGCTTTAACAAAATCTTCATTATCCCATGCGTTAATTTGTCCAGGCCGAGCTATTTTTGGTGCGTGAGGAAAAAGTTCTTCCAATTCTTGCATGAGCGGTCCGTTTGGTCCGTTTTCAAAGCTTGTCGTTAAAATGACTGGTAAATCAAAAAACTTTGCTGTGTTGGCAAGGGCCATGACATTGTTCTTGAATTCATCAACACCATAATCACGCACTAGCCCGGAAATAAGACCGGTTTGATGATCCACCAGAAGAACGGCAGCATCATCTTTGGAAAGACGGGAATAGAGATCAGACATTTTTAAAGTCCTCCTTTTATTAAAAGCTATCGAAGAAAGTTCATATGTAGGGAAATCCCCCAACTCCTCCGTTGGTTCCAATCAGTTTATGACTTAACTGATTGTTGTTCTAAGTTTATCTATAAACTTATAGCCTGTCAATCATATATATAGTAAGAATCATTGATTATTGATTAATCTATAGCTGGAGTGTGATCGATCCAATGAATGAATTGTTGTAAATAACGCTCAAGATAACGTTTTGTTTGATCGTCGGTAAGCACTTTCCGATCAGAATCAATCTTTTTATGTACTTGCGAAATCAGCATTTTTTGAAATGGAAGGACATGTACTTGCATGGCTTCCAGTACTTGCCTGATTTGCATTTGAGCAAATGCAGTACCCATTCCACCTGGAGTAGCTCCAATCAGGCCAACTGGTTTTTGGGTAAGGACGGCGGACTCCCGAGGTCTTGATGCCCAGTCCAATGCATTTTTTAATACACCTGGCATTCCAGAATTGTACTCTGGACTTACGATAATGATACCGTCGACGCCCTGGATGGCGGATTTAAATGATGTCACTGTTTCTGGAACCCCACTTATTTCTAGGTCTTCGTTAAACAACGGAAGATCATTAATTTCGATCCAGCGAAATTGATACGAATCAACCATATCCGTCAATGATTGAGCAATGATCCGATTATAAGAATTTTCACGTAAACTACCGCAAATAAGGCCGATGGTTCTGGTCATCTACTTCCCTCCCTGTTTGTCTCCTATAGTACCATAATATACCAATGTTAAAAAAGTAACGTTATTCCTAATTACACGCTTGTATGTACTAAATTTGGCTTAACTTAATATTGGGTTAAAAGACATTCATATCTTACCCCAAAGTTATATTGGCCCCTTCCTTTTTCTGAATATTTCCAACATACTATAACCTATAAGGCGTTGGGAGGAGTACAGAAATGGATGAAAAGAAAGTTACATGGTTAGAGCTCTTTTATGATTTGTTATTTGTGGCGGCCGTTGCGGGCGCAACTCATGTTTTACTGCATGTTGAAGATGGATATATCCATCCAGAGTATTTATTAAAGTTCGTGCTGATTTTTATTCCTATCTGGTGGGCTTGGGTAGGGCAAACCATATTTATTAACCGGTTTGGAAAGGATGTATTTCATCAACGGCTATTTTTAATATTGCAAATGTTTTTTGTCCTGATCATGACATCAAGCTTATCTGCTGATTTTGATCCTTATTACCTTTCTTTTTTAATTGGTTATATTGGTTTAAGAGCCGTTACTGCTATCCAATATCTTGTTGTACAGCGGATAGAAGAGGGATTTCGAAAAAAGGCAGCACTCTTTTTGGGAAGGTATTTTTGGATTGGAATCGCCATTTCATTATTCTCCGTTTTTTTTGATTCTTGGCTTCGGTATGCTGTGTTGTATTTGGGCATCCTGGTCGATATCATTGTCCCGATCCTTGGAAGAAAGTGCTTAGAAAAGGTGCCTACAAATACGGCCCACCTGTTGGAGCGCTTTGGCCTATTTACCATCATTCTCTTTGGGGAAGCTCTTGTCAGCACGCTTGCGGTCATTCAACCTAAACAAGGAAATTGGGATTCGATTGCCTTCTCCATCATTTCATTTGCCCTGATAATAGCCATGTGGTGGCAATATTTCGATAATATGGACAAGAAAGTCGACAAGTCTGTACAATCTTCCGGCCAAATCATCATTTACGGTCACCTGTTTATTTTAATGTCTATAAGCATGATTGCAGCAGCCATCAGGTTATTGTTTTTACATGAGGTCCATTATTCATTTATCCTCTATTTTGTTTTTGGTTCCGTATTGCTCTATTTCATGTCAGCCACATTTGTTTTCCACCAATATAGACATAAGCACCAGCGGTTGCAAATATATCATTTAGGGTTATTTTTAGGGATTTTAGCTGTCTTTTTTATTTTTAATTTGTTTGTCGGGGTACCGAATATTGTGATAATAGCCGAATTAACACTGTTCTTTATCATCTATGCTAAATTAACGACTACATAATAAAGGAATCAAAGAAACCAGTATCATACGATAATACTGGTTTCTTCATATGGAAGTTGGAATTTTTTGCATTTGACACACAATTGGTTTATTCATAAACTGATTGGAACAAAGAAAGTATGAGGTGACATTCATGCATCCCTCCACATCTAATAATGAGGAAAGACTAGGTTTAATGTTATGGTTCCGGATCACACGGATATATAACCAGAGTATCCGGGAATCCAATCAACATTTAAAGAAATGGAATCTATCGGCAGCCCAATTTGATATCTTGGTTCAAGTGGGTTCCCATGAACGATTGTCTCAGCAAGAACTGGCAAACAAGCTTTTTGTAACGAAAGGCAATATCACTCAACTATTAAGGAAAATGGAAGAGTTGGGATTGATTAAACGGGAGCAGGAATGGAAGACAAAATACCTGTCATTGACTGAGCAAGGTAAAGAGTTCTTTCATGAAGTCGTTCCAAAACAAGAGCATTTTCAGGCGTCACAGTTTGCCAACTTGAATGAGACGGAAAAACAGCAGCTATTGGATTTACTTAGTAAAGTCCAAAAATAAGAAAAACAGATCACCCGTTTGAAAGGTGATCTGTTTTTTTATTTTTGTTACTTCGGTTTTTTCATGAACAATGAAAGCACCACATTCACGATGGCGAAAATCAAACTAATTTTAAATACAAGTGATGAACCAGAGGCAGCAGCTGACGGTAAATCATTTGCCACATCATTCAAGTAGCCATTTTGCTTCGCAGAGAATAGAGACACCATGACCGCTATGCCAATTGCCCCCGATACTTGTTGAGATGTTTGCGTAATCGCAATGCCATCCGGATAGAATTGTTTTGGCAATGCATTCAATGTATTCGTTTGTACGGAAGCAAGTACCATGCCAATGCCAAGCATCATCACGATATGCGTAACAACCATGATCCATAGTGCTGTGTCCGTTCCATACATTGCATATAGCCCATAGCCAATGACGACCAGAATCGTTCCTGGTGTAATTACGGAACGTGGTCCATATTTATCGAATAGCCGGCCGATGATCGGGGCAAAAACACAGTTTAATAGACTGCCTGGCAGCATGATCAGCCCAGTGGCGAACGCAGATACCAATAGCGCCATTTGCATATACATGGGTAACACAACCAGCATCGATAACATGTTAAGGAACGTAATCATGTTCATCGCTAGACCTAGCACAAATAACGGGTATTTGAATGCTTTTAAATTCAACATTGGGTTTTCCATCTTCGTTTGACGGATTGCAAAGAGAACCAGGGCGATCAATCCAACGATGATCGTGCCAATTACCGTCATACTCGTCCAACCATGATCCCCGCCTACGCTTACACCGTATACAACTCCACCAAAGCCAATCGTCGATAACACGACTGACAAGATATCGATTGATACATTCCTGGTTTCATTGACATTCGGAATATAGATATAGCCGAAGATAAGCGAGAATAACAAAAATGGAATCGTAAACCAGAATATCCAAGGCCATGATAGCGTATCTAAAATCATCCCTGCCAATGTAGGACCGAATGCTGGACCCGCCAAGATGACTAAGCCCATCACGCCCATTGCCCCGCCGCGGAAGAGCCATCGCTTTTTTAGACATGATGAACCTTAAACGTTCAACCATTAAGGAACAGTTAGATCAACCAGAATTTCAATCCATTCAGCAAATCTTAGTCGGTGAATTAAAAGCGATTGATATGTTAATCAACGAATTCATTCAATTATTTGAAATACAAGAAAATGAAGAAGCAGCCGAAAAGGGCAATGAAGAAAAGGAAACTTCCAATGAGAAAGGAATGGAAATGAATGAAACAAATTAACAGTTATATCGATTCATTATTTTATACTAAAGATGATCTTTTGGAAGAAGTCATTGCGTCCATACAAGAAAACGGAATGCCGTCCATTTCGGTATCTCCCTCATCTGGAAAACTTCTTACCATGCTTATATCCATTTCAGGAGCTAAAAATGTGTTGGAAATAGGCGCTCTTGGAGGCTATAGCGGGATTTGCCTTGCCAGGGGATTCGGCAGCGAAGGAAAATTAACCTCCCTTGAATTAAAGGAGGAATACGCAAAATTGGCTTATCGCAAACTAACCAAAGCTGGCTTTGGCGATCAAGTATCCTATATGACCGGAGAAGCCCTGCAAAGCCTTGAAAAACTCGCTCGTGATAACAAGAAATTTGATTTCTTCTTTATAGATGCTGACAAGGACAATTATGAAAATTACCTGCAATATTGCATTAAACTGGCAGAGTCGGGTGCTTTAATCGTCATGGATAACGTACTTGCAAGGGGCAGAGTCGCAGATCCAGATGCTGAACCTAAACGTCACACTGCCTTTATGAAGTCATTCAATGAAACGGTGGCCAAACATCCTCAACTGCAATCCATGCTAATCCCAATTGGTGATGGACTGACCCTTTCAAAAGTAATCGATCAAACTAACGAGTAAATAGTGCAAATTCACGAGTAAATTGCTCGAATTCACGAGTAAATTGCTCAAACTCACGAGTAAACTGCCCAAATTCACGAGTAAACTGCGAATTCATGGGGATATCGCACGAACTCTTGATTTTATCGACCAAACTTTGAACTATATCGATCAAACTTAAGTTTATATCAATCAAACCAGAGTTTATCGATCAATCTCTCGAGTAATGTGCGAATTCACTAGTAAAACTGCTTAATTCACGAGTAAACGGCTCAAACTCACGAGTAAACGGCTCAAACTCACGAGTAAACTGCCCAAACTCACGAGTAAACTGCTTAAATTCACGAGTAAACCGCCCAAACTCACGAGTAAACTGCCTAAACTCACGAGTAAACGGCTCAAACTCACGAGTAAACGGCCCAAACTCACGAGTAAACGGCTCAAACTCACGAGTAAACGGCCCAAACTCACGAGTAAACTGCCTAAACTCACGAGTAAACTGCCCAAACTCACGAGTAAACTGCCTAAACTCATGAGTAAACCGCCCAAACTCACGAGTAAACTGCCTAAACTCACGAGTAAACGGCTCAAACTCACGAGTAAACTGCCCAAACTCACGAGTAAACTGCTTAAATTCACGAGTAAACCGCTCAAACTCACGATATTGTCACACAAATATCCTTTTCATGAAGAAAAATAAAATGAATTTCTATATTCTTGAATGAAAATGATTTTTATTATCAATAATAAAATGAAAGAAGGGTAACCAGTTGATGGTTACCCCCGATGTTTTAAATTTCTGGATCAAATGTTTTGCAATCCGTTTCTTTGCTATTTGATGCTTGCTTCCCTTTATGGCTGACAACATAAATAGCATCTGCACTGCATTTGTTTCCAGAATCCCAATATTTACAATTATTCACTTCACATAGAACATCTTTTGCCATCTTATCACACCTCCTCATTTGCTATCATTAACAAAGTTGGGGTTATTGATACTTTCCTTTTTCAGGTTTTGGTGTCTTAATTTTAATTGAGGGCGTCATAACGTACAAAAATCCGGGCAGTTTCCGCCCGGATTTTTTGTATGCTTATGCGGATCTTTTCAATAGTTCTGCTTGAGGGATTTTCCAAAGCTCCCGCCATTTTTTCAAGGCGGCAACCAGGATGATCAAGCCTAGGATTAACATGGTGATCGATAGTATTCCGTTCAAGATGCTGAATCCTGCAGAGTCCGGGTTCAGGTATACGTTTTTCACCATCCAGTACCCTGCTACATTGACTGTTACATATAAGTAGGCAAGGGGTACGAGGCATGTCCAGATATACCAGCGTTTGTCTGCGATTTTCAGTACGACGGTCGCACCGATGATGAGTCCAATCGAAGCCATAAGCTGGTTGGATACGCCAAAGAGTGCCCAGATCGAACCGATGTCCCCAGAGTAAAGCAGATATCCCCAGATAAAGCAGGCTAATGCGCTGGCGAATATGTTCCCCGGCAGCCAGTCGACTCGTTTTAATGGTTTATAGAACTCCCCGAAGAAGTCCTGGATTAAGTAACGGGCAACACGTGTCCCTGAATCGATGGCAGTCAATATGAACACCGCCTCGAACATGATGACGAATTGGAAGAAAAACGATGCCAGTTTGTCAAAGAAGGGTATTTCGGTGAAAATATAGGTCATGCCGACAGCAAGTGTAACTGCCCCGCCTGTCCGTCCCTCCAGATTAATGCCGATTTCTTCACTGAGTTCGTCAAGGTGTACGGTTTCCATACCTAATGTTTGAAATACTTCAGGTGTGGAGTTAATCGCAAAATAATCTCCTGGCTGCAATGAAACCGCAGCAATCAATGCCATGATGGCAACGACACATTCCACAAGCATCGCTCCGAAACCAACGGATTTGATATCACTCCAACGGTTTAACATTTTTGGAGTTGTGCCGGATCCGACAAATGCATGGAATCCTGAAATCGCGCCACAGGCAATGGTGATTGAAATGAATGGCCAAACAGGACCGGCTACAATCGGGCCCCCGCCATTAATGAATTCGGTAAACGCAGGAAACTGGATTTCTGGATTCACTACGAAAACGCCGATAATCAATGCGGCAAATACACCGATTTTCATAAATGTACTAAGGTAATCACGAGGTGCCAGCAGCAGCCAAACAGGCAAGGCGGCAGCGAAGAAAGCATAGATCGGCAAAATGATGGCAAGTGTGCTCGCCTCAAGTGTCAATAAGTCGCCAAATGCCGTTCCTTGAATGTTCGGCCCAAGTAAAATTGCGGCCATGATGAGCCCGAACCCGACGATGGTCGCCCCTTTCAGGTTGCCGGTTTTTTTATGGTAAAGCCCTACACCCATGGCGATCGGAATGGTTATCCCGACAGCGAACGTCCCCCATGGATTGTTTTCCAGAGCATGCAGAACGACCATTGAAAGTCCTGCCATCGTGATCGTGATGATAAAAAGCATCGCGAGTCCTGTACAGAAGCCTGCTACAGGTCCAAGTTCTTCTTTCGCAACTTCCGAAAGGGATTTGCCGTCTTTACGCATCGACGCGAAAAGCACGACGGCATCATGGACGGCTCCCCCGATTACAGCCCCGATCAGTAGCCATAATAAACTTGGCAAATACCCGAATTGTGCAGCAAGGATGGGTCCCACCAAAGGACCAGCCGCTGCAATGGCTGCAAAATGGTGGCCGAATGCCACCCATTTATTTGTTGGAACATAATCTTTTCCATCTTCTAATTTATGGGCCGGAGTCGGCTTGGAATCATCAAGTTTTAATACTTTAAGTGCTATGAATGTCCCGTATAAACGGTAGGCAATCATTAATATACAAATGGAGCCTATGACAATTGTAACCGCATTCATATTTGAACCCCCTCTATTACTTACATCGTAAAAAAATGATATCACAATGAAAGCGAATACAATGGGTTTTCAAGTTATAATGCAGATATCGAGGGATGGACTGCATTATGATGAAGCTAAAATGCAGAATTATGAAAATTTTTAAAAACCGATCAGCTGCTTTAGCTCCTTCACATACGTCCGGCTTACCGGGATGTTTGATCCGTCACTCATAATGAGATTATAAGTCGAGTTGAACCAAGGCTGTATTTCGGATATATGGATGACATTCACGATAAAACTGCGATGCACCCGTAAAAATGAGCGCTTATCGAGCTTCTTTTCAAGCACGATGAGAGGGTCGCCGATTTTATATTCATTTTTCCCGGTTTTAATGACCGTCTTTCCTTCCACGAGTCCTATGAACAAAATATGATCCCGGTCGATCAAAACGATCCGATCATCTATCACTACAGCCAATTTACCTGTCTGTTCCACCGCCATTCGGCTGGCGGGAGCTTCTGTTCCGGATTCGTCTTTCCCGATTTGACGCTGCTTCATGAGCTTATCCAAAGTTTGACGTATCCTTTTTTCATTAAAGGGCTTTAATAAATAATCAAATGCATATAACTCGAAGGCTTGGAGGGCAAACTCATCATAAGCGGTCGCAAAAATGAGCGAAGGTGCGGGGTCAAGTTCCGCCAATTGCTTAGCCAACTGCAAACCATTGCCATCTGCAAGCTCAATGTCCAAAAAGACAAGTTCAGGTTTAAGGCGGGAGATATCCCTCATGGCATCTTCTATCCCCTCGGCCTCACCCACGACTTCAACTTGCCTACTTCTCTTCAATAGATATTTCAATTCATCTCTAGCCAGTGGTTCATCCTCTACGATAAATGCTTTCATCATCGTTGCCATACTCCTTTCTCGCTGAGTGGTATTGATATGTTCACTTTGGTTCCGTGTCCCGCTTCACTTTCGATCGAGAGGCTGGCCTGACCTTTATAGATCCCTTCCAGCCGTTCACTGATATTATGAAGGGCCGTTCCTGTTCCCTTAGCCGATTCTACAGCATGCTTGCCCAATTCATCTATTCTCCCGCCCGGAATCCCTTTTCCGTCATCCTCCACAACAATGTGCATCGCATCGTCTTTAAAGTATGCGCGGATGATGATTTGACCTTTGTTTTTCACATGTGGAAATGCATGGTGTACCGCATTCTCAACAAGTGGCTGCAATGTGAATGGAGGGATGAGAACTTCCTTAAGCCTTGGCTCAATGCGATAATCGATATGATATTTATCTGGAAAACGCGCCTGCTCCAGTGATAAATATGCGTTAACATGCTCTAATTCCTTTTCAAGCGGCACCAGTATTTGTCGGGCCCCTTGTAAATTAGAGCGAAAAAAGGCACTGAGCTCCTGCAATAAACTTCTTGCCTTCTCGACATCCGTCCGGCATAGAACGGATATCGTATTGATTGCATTGAATAAAAAATGAGGATGGACCTGTGCCTGCAATGCTTTAATTTCAGCATCTTTCAATAATTTCGTTTGCATTTCCGCTTTTGCCAGTTCCAATTGAGTGGAAAACAGCTTGGCCAATCCTTCAGCTAACTCTTGTTCCACTTGGCTTAATTTATCCGGATGCTTGAAATACATCTTCAAAGTCCCGACCGTTTTCTGTTGGACCTGCAACGGCAGGACTACGGCCGCTTGTAATGGACATTGATCATGAAAACAATAAATGTCCTTTTTTGTTTTGGCCACGATGATTTTCCCTTGTTCAAGGGCCTGTTTCGTTAAGCCTGTCGCTATCCCCACCTTAGGGACATGGTGATCTGACGCAGCACCAACATGGGCAAGCACGCTATGTTCATTGGTAATGGCCACGGCATCGGCTTCAGTCAGCCCCAAGATGATTTGGGCTATTCTCTTGCATGAAGTTTGATTCAAACCTTGCCGGAAAAAGGGCAAAGTCTGATCCGCAATCAGGAACGCAAGATTGGTTTGTACGGCCCGTGTCCGTGCTTCGTCCCTTGTGATCGACTGAATGATGAGCATGAAAAGTAAAGTCCCGAATCCATTGATGATGATCATGGGAATCCCGATTACTTGTACGAGCTCCCATGCCCTTTCAAAGGGGTTGGCCGTCACCAGGATGATGCCCATTTGGATTGCTTCCAATGCCATGCATATGGGAAGGGCAAACCAAGGGGTGATCGTCCCATGCTTTCGCCGCCTTTTCCCCAAAAGACCTGATAAAACCCCAGCCAAAATTGCAGCGATCGCACAAGCCCCCGCCGTAAAGCCCCCGAGAAAGTAACGGTGAAGCCCCGCAATCAAGCCTACTCCCAACCCAACAAAGGGTCCTCCCAGCAGACCGCCGATAGCCACGCCCATAATTCTTGTGTTGGCAATCGCGTTATCGGGAGCAATCTCAGCATGCCAATCACCATCCGGCATGGCATGAGTTCCGATTTCGATTCCTGTATAGTTACTTATGATGCCGAATGTTCCAAAAAGTGCGATAAACATGATTTTCTTCGACATTTCATGTTCATGGCCTATCATTTGCCGAAAGGGTTTCATATAAGAAAGCAGGAAGGCAGCAATTACGATGATCCCCACTTTTTCAAACAGCGACGGTAATAAATCAACCAAAGCATTCACCCCATTTCTGGCTTTTTCATTCATCTTACACCAGCCATGAAATCCTTGTCGAATTTTGTTTTTACGATTCCAAAAACATGGAAAAAATGAGGGACCATATCGGAGAAAAAGCTAGATTCAATCTAAAAAAAATCCTATAAATACCAAGACTTTTTCAATAGAAAGAAATCATTTTTTCAGAGTCGTTATCGAGGAATCGGACATCAGGGACCAAAGGCAGTAATTGAATTATTTATTAACATCCTTTGGCCCCCTTTGAATCAGATCGCTTTTTTTTCAATATTCCGATCACCAACAATAACACCGGGAGAAGAAAACAAATGGTTAAGGAAAAGGGCGTCCATGCTTTTACAGTATAGTTTTGACTATGTACTGTATTTGGATGTGTAATGATGGAGAAGGCAAAAATTAAAAATGCTAATGGGAAATGAAGAGGTTTGTGATTTTTTAATCCCAAAACTTGAGCTAACCCGAGAGACAGTCCATAATAACAGATCGTTAGCTTGAAATACACGGATAGAATCCAAATGAAGGCTACAGTGACTTCAATACGCTCCAAAAAATCACCAACACTCATCCTCTTTCCCAATCTATAGGAAGGATGGTTTTGCAGTGCGGTTATATCAATACCCAATACGAGGATAGAGAAAATGATCACTAAGAATAGAACGAAGCCTCCCAATAATGTTCCTCGATAAAAGTTCTTTTTCATTTCATCCTTTTCATTTACATAGGGCATGATCATTAAAAAGAAAACGAGCTGTACATACGGGAGCGCTAAAGTGTGATAGGAGCCCTTAATAATTGGTTTCATGCCTTCTTCAAAAATAGGTTGAATATGTTCTACTTTGATTTCAGGGATAAGAAGTAAAAATAACATGAAAAGCATAAAGACAATCCAAGGAAAAAAGATTAATGCAGTTCGACTGATGACTTCCAATCCTAATCGTACACCGATTATGCATGTCAATAAAAAAAGAATCATAATCATTTCAATAGGTGTTCCAACCAGGATTTGCGTCGTTGAAAAACTTCCAATTTCATACAATAAAGCGGACAAAAGGTACAAAATATAAAAAAGAAAGAGCAGTGCCGAAACTTTCCCAACCCATTTTCCCAATATTTTTTCATTAACTTCGACATAAGTCTTAGAAGGATAAATCGAGGCTAATTTATTATATAAGAAAACAAAACACAAACTAACGAGAGTAGTTATTATATAGGAAATCCAGGCATCCTGCTTTGCTAAATGGACAAGCAGCGCAGGTACATTGAGTATCGAACCTCCTATTGTAAAAATGATGACCAATATAAGAAATTCTCCTGAGCTAATTTTGCCTTTCTCGAGCATAATCAATAAATCCCCCCTAAGACAAAATCCGTTCCATGAAAGATGTGAAGGGATTATAAATGTTTGTTATCCAGTCTAAGGGATTAGGAATGGTAACATCTTTAATTAACAAAATGCTCAACGTCATACCAACTAAAAGCAATAGAATAAAGACGGAGATTTCCCTCCAGCATTTATTTTTAAAAAGTTGAGGTATCTCAAAATATGAAATAATTGCTCCAGTAAACACGGTTCCAATGATTGCCCACATAGATCTTTACTCCTCGACTTCTTTTTGAAAGGATTCTGTTATGGTGCCTAAATGGCGAATCCTTTAACGGTTACATTCACTTCCGAATGCATATCCACCTTCTGTTTCATTCCCAAGGCAGTAACGATGGCAAGTTCATTCAACTCATTGCTGCTCCAACAGCCGGGCAGACATATGAACGTTACGGTTATGTTTTCACCTTGGATGGAAATATATCCATTTAAATGAAATAATTTGTCATGAATTCCTTAAAGCTTCTGTCCCGCTTTCTTCTGCTCTACCTGATTGGAAGGTTTATGATGGTATCATTTCTGAAATAGCAATTGTCATTTTTGGAACCCTTCACACCCAAAAATAGTTTATTGTTAAACGAGGAAAGTAAACAGGTTATTTCATTTTAGGAACGAGTATGAGGTATGAATATGGAATTGAGAAATCAAATCATTTATATCAGTAAAAAAGTATTGAATAGTATTAAGAATTTCGAATTTAATTTTGAAACTGCTATATTTATCTTTGATAAAGAGCTAAATGTTTTATACGCCAAAAGTAATGATGAAAATCAAGATTTATGTAAATTGGTTATAGAAGAATCTGTTGAAAATAATGCATTTATTTTAAGTTCATTGCAAAATACTACTGTAAAAACTAAAAATCAAATTTCCGGAAAGGATTTTAGTGTCATATCTTCCCCGTTCCATGAAAATAAAAATAAGGAATTGCAAGGCTATGTAGGTATATTCACAACGGATGATAGTGAAAATTTCAAAATGATTTCTGAAATGCTCGCTAATCAAATCTCCTACGAATTACATGTGCATCGTGAGAAATTATCAATTGAAGAAATAATAAAAACAGATAGATCATCTTTATTCACCAGGGAACCGCAACATAAAGTTGATTTGCGGATCATCCAGAATATAACGCAAGGTCTCAAAGATAAAGAAATAGCTGATAATCTGAATATTAGTGTTTCTACAGTTCGTAACCATATAAATAAATTGTTTGAAGAATTAGACGTGGCCTCCAGATCACAATTAATCAGCTTGCATTATGAAAGTAAATTGCATGAAATTCTTCATGAAGTGAAGATGGAAAACCGCAATTTATAGTACTTATAGAAATAAAAAGCCAATGAGCATCATAACTCTACACATATAACAATCAAAAAACAGCAGTAAAAACACTGATGAATTTAATCCCATTTCTTTTCGGCGAAATGGGATTTTTTCTGCTTACCCGAAATATGTTACCTATTGTATAAGAGGGATAAAGCTTATATTATGGTAAAATTTAAAGGAATGATTATTGCGCTTGATAAAAAGGAACTAAAGGGAATGTTTAAACTTCATGCGAACTTGGATCATTTGTTTATGCTTTCAGTTCAGGAAAATTTCATAATAAAGTAAATAAGTCGGAGGCGATTAATGTGTTGGTAGTTACCACAGAAAAAATTGAAGGGTACAAAATTGTAGAGGTAAAAGGGCCTGCCTTCGGTCTAATTGTAAGAAGCAGAGGGATTGGCGGCGATATCATGGCAGGGTTAAAATCCCTGGTAGGCGGAGAGATCAAGCAATATACAGCGATGCTTGAAGATTCAAGAAAAGAAGCTATGGACCGTATGATAAAAAATGCCAATGAAATGGGTGCAAACGCAATTATTATGATGAGATATGATTCTGGGGAAATCGGTACGAATATGAGCGAAATTGTTGCATATGGAACCGCCGTCATTGTGGAGAAAATATAATGAAATTCATCGTAGGGTACTATATATTACAAATTATTATAGTTATCTTATGCATTGTACTTGGATACTTTATCTATGATAAACGGTTTAAACGCAATCACGGTGTAAAAGTTCCTGATGGATTTCAATCGACAGGTGAAATAAATATAGACCCCGTGACAGGAGAAAAAACAAGGGTGTATTATAATCCTGATACGGGTGAACGCTTTTATAAAAAAGAAAAATAATTAAAAAGCCACGTTTTTTCAAAAACGTGGTTTCAGTTTGTAGACAAAAGGAGTTCTATCCAAATTTTTAAACATAGTTGATTGGAACGGAAGGTGCGAGACTCCTGCGGGAATAGCGAGTCCAAGGGAGACCCCACAGGCGCAAGTGCGCCGAGGAGGCTCCCGGTCCGCCCGCGGAAAGCGAGTGCCTGAAGTGGAAATCAACGTCCAAATTTGTACAAGCAAAAAAACTGTAGACAAACTCGATTTTCATCGAGTTTGTCTACAGTTTGACCCCTTGTAACCATACAAGGGGTTTTAATAACGACATTATTTTTCCATTACAGGCTTATAGTGCCCTGGTATGTTTTGGGCTGAAATGGCCAATCGGTTCCAGCCGTTGATGGTGATGATTATGGTAACGAGATCGATATATTGTTTTTCATCAAAATGAAGGCGGACCCTCTCATACAGTTCATCAGGTACACCGTTGGCAGAAATGGCCGTGACCGCTTCCGTCAATTCCAGCGCTGCCCTTTCCGAATCAGAATAGAATGGTGTTTCACGCCAAGCACTCAAACAGTAAATTCTTTGTTCCGTTTCACCCATTGCCCGGGCATCCTTTGTATGCATATCCAAGCAGTACGCACAGCCATTGATTTGAGACGCGCGAATTTTAATCAATTCGATTAATGCGCTATCGATTTCCGTTGTTTTCTTGTACTCCTCCAAACCCATCATTAATTTGACCACTTCACGATTTGTCTTCATGTAGTTAATCCGTTGTTCCATGTCAATCTCCTCCATTAAATCTTTTTAGGTTCCACTTATAAGACAAAATAGAGGTTTGATTTGTGACATCCCAAAAAAAGACCCCTCAATCTATCACAGGAATATGATTTAATTTATCGGGATTGGTAACAATGAAGATTTTGCGGATATTTTTTTGTTTTGGATCTAATTCAAAGCAGATGACTTTGATAGGCTTTCCTTCTTTCATTTGCAAAATTCCCTCCTGGCCATTGACCATCACCGGAAGAAGTTCTCCTATGAAGCCTCCTTTAGCGGAAACGCCTTTAAGAAAGGCGGATACGCGCTGTCTGGTTACAATTGGGTTTAATGCAGAAAGCACTTTACCTCCGCCGTCAGTAACAAGGACAACATCTTCTGTAAGAAGATCCAAAAACTCCTCAAAGTTTCCTGTCGCAGATGCTTTTATGAATTTTTTTGCCAACAGATCGACATGTTTCGTATCCTCCGGATGGACGGGCCTATCATTCTCTAATTTCCGCTTAGCCCGGCTGTAGATCTTTCTGCAGTTCACTTCATTCTTTTCCAGCATCTCGGCGATATCTTCATAGCTGTAAGTGAATGCTTCCCTAAGCACGAAAACCGCTCTTTCAACAGGTGAAAGCTGTTCCAGCAAAACGAGGAAGGCATATGCAACCGTTTCATCCGTTACGACCTTATCTAGAGGCTGATCTGTTTCGTTTACCCGAGGTTCTGGCAGCCAAGGACCTGTGTAAACCTCTCTTCTCTTACGGGCTGACTTTAAAAAATTCAGACAGCGGTTTGTCGTGATTTTCGCAAGATATGCTTTCATGTCCTTAATTTCGTCGGTATCAAGCTTAAGCTGCAGGAATAAATCATGAACGATATCTTCTGCATCGGTAACCGATCCGAGCATCCGGTATGCTATGGAAAAAAGAAAAGTTCGATATGTCTTATATAATGTATCCAACTCCACTTGCTTCACCTATTTTCTATCAAATTCGTTTTCGAAATCCTATCACTAATTATTCTCTAACCCAATCATTTATCCTTCTTAATCTGAATAAAGCAGACAATCCTATCATACAAAAAAGAGCAGCAAAAGAGCTGCTCTCAGACTGTAGACAAACTAGCTCCCTACCGTTCAACAGGATTCCTTTTTATACCCCCTTTTTAGACATATATATGACCATCATCCGTCAAAATGGTGTACCCATTTTCGGATACTCATTTATCAAGGTGCTTCATACCATACGATATCATCAAACATTTTTACAACCCGCGGTATGAAGCCTTCTTCATAATCTTCCGGGTATTGAACGATCGCATAGTAAACGCGGTCGCCATGTTGAAAAACCGACACTGTACCCAATATGGAATAATTACTGCCCTTCTGACTAATGTCAAATTCCACCTCAGACCAATCAAATCGGTTAGGCGAATTATCAGATCGCTGTTTTATCTCAAAGTCGTTGCTTATCACAACTTCCCTCGCAAACTCCGCCTGTTCTTCTATTGTCGCATTCGTACCCTCACTTTTGGAAAATATCTGAACTTTGGCATCCTCATTTCTCTTGCCTGTAAAATTTGCAAAAACAATCATTGCATCTCCTTCACCAGAACTAGCCTCTTCAACGACCATGTCATCCACGATGTAGGTTGAGAATCCCAATGCCTGACTATGATGAAGCGTGAATTGGAATGGTTCTTCCATACCTTCTAATATGATCGTATCCGTTTTCGTATTTGGCAGATTTTTTGCCGGATCATCGACCGATTCACCTGGAGGATCTTCTAGCCCGTCGGTTTGCTTAGGATTATCATTTGGCTTTTCTGAAATTGGCGGAGATTCCTCATTTCCCTCCTGGACTCCTTTACAAGCACTAAGTCCTGTTACCAAAAAAACAGCTGCCAAAATCAACAATATCTTTTTCATTGGAACCCTCTTTTCATGTGTTTTAACAAATTATTATACGGTCCCATATGTAAAAAAGTTACACTGTGCTTCATTGAAGTATCAGACTTTATCGTCTTAAAAACGATTGATACTCCACTCGTTCCGAAAAAGGAAAATATGAAATTGATTCACTTTGATGCGTCCATATCTTTATTTAAGTAAACTATTCGATAGATAGTTTGAATAGGAGTGCTTGAATGTATGATAATGTAAAGAATCGCACGTCAAAAGGCCGCCAATTGGCGGCCTTCAAAGCTAACTGTTTATGTATCGTTTATGGTTAAGATCCAATGCTATGTTCTACTGCAGTATCCCAATTAGGAAAATAATACAATGCATTCTTCATTAACTCCGGATCTGACTTCTTTACCTCTTTCTTTCGAGGTGGCTTCCCTTCTTTTTCTACTAATTCAGAAATTTGATTCACGACTTCTTCAACACTCATATTTACTTCCATCTCTGTTCCCTCCTTCTTGTTATTATTTATATTTTTTCCTAATTAATGAAAAGTAATACAATTTTTCTATAACTAAACTACCAGTTTAGTTATAGAAGGTTATTTGAATGTATGAAAATTGAAATGATCGTACAGACAAAAAGCCAACGAAATCGTTTGTCTAAATAATTCCCAAATGCTTTTCCAAGTTATCTTTAGATTCACCTATGGTTAATGCTAAATACTTTCTAGAAGTAACATGATTAATAAACGACAAGCATAAGGAAACCGAAGCAATAATAAATGCCATACTATGCTATATCGCTGTCCCAGTATCCCCATGATTTTTTATGTTTTACTTTTTATGAATAGTTTCGCAGCCTAAAATAATCGGTTTCAGCGATCCTCTATCATTCTATGCAAAGCGATTTGCTGCTCCCCCATCCTTCATATCAGCTCAGGAGCTGTTTCTGGATTTTGCTTGAATCGGTCTTCATGATGAGCTTCAATCGTGTGCAGAAAGCTTTTCATGGAGTTTGTCATATAAGCATCTTTACGGTGAATGAAGACTGTCGAGATATTGCGGTATTCTTCCGGAATGGGATGCACGTGGACTTTTTCATTGGCTGTTAGGTGATTCACCGCCGATTGTGGTACGAGGGTAATGCCAAGGCCGAGTGTTACGCTGGTTAAGATCGTTTCCAATACATTGAACTCCATGATCCTTTTGGGCATCACTTCTTCTTCCCTCAGCCATTGTTCCAGTTTGGAGCGATAGCCACACCCCTGACTGAATACTAAAAATGGTTCTGTTATGATTTCTTCAAGGTTAAATGTTTCATTTCTTGTAACTAATACAAGTTTTTCTGTACATACATCGTATGGCTGAATGAGCGGATGTTTGATCGGTCCTGTAACAAAAGCGCCATCCAGCCTGTGTTCAATGACATCTTTGATTAAGTCTTCCGTTAACCCCGCCTTTATGGATAAATCGACATTTGGATACTGTTTATGATAGGAGGCCAGAATCTTGGGAAGATCGCTGACCGTTTCAACAGTACCGATATTCAATATCCCTGTAGGTGTTTCACTATCCAGGAATACTTGCTTGAGTTCTTCCACATCAAGCAAAATTTTGTTTACATACTCCAGCATTTTTCTGGCCTCCGCAGTTAGAGACATGCCACGTTTATGCCTATTGAATAAAGGCGTCCGTAACTCCTGCTCTAAATGCTTAATCCTCGCCGTTACATTGGATTGGACGTAATTCAACTCAACGGCCGCCTTACTGACGCTGCCATATTTAGCGACGCACTGGAATATTTGCAAATCCCGCATTTCCATAAAAGTGCCCCCCCTTTTCAACTATCATTAATAATGATGATTATATTCATTTTAAGTCATTTTACATGATAATGACTTTATCATAAGGTGTGTATAGGAATTAAATCAATCATTATTTTTGAGGGGAAGCTTTTATGAAAAAAAATCAAGTTTTAATCGGTGCACTTTTATGTTTGACTGCCAGCATTTCTTGGGGAGCGATGTTTCCAGTTGCAGAAAGGGCCTTAATGTATATTGATCCTTTTTATTTCGCTTTTTTGCGATATTTAGCTGTTAGCGTCATTTTAGGGATATTGCTTTTAATGAAAGAGGGCAAGAAGTCTTTTAGCCTGGAAGGGCAAGGAAAGAAATTATTGTTTTTTGGGACGATGGCGTTCACTGTATACAACTTTCTCATTTTCGCAGGGCAAGATTTACTGGGGCATAACGGGGTAATTGTTGCTTCCATCATGGAATCATTAATGCCCATGATTTCAATTTTAATTCTGTGGGTTTTCAAAAGTGCCAGACCAATGAAGTATACAATCGCCAGCATGTTCCTTGCCTTGATAGGGGCCATTCTTGTCATTACCAATGGCAGCTTATCATTCGTATTTTTATTGAAAGATAGCATCATCCCTATCCTTTTCATTCTTATCGGGGTTATAGGGTGGGTAATTTATACGATGGGCGGCAACCAATTTAACGGATGGTCAACACTCCGCTATTCGACTTTAACGTGCATTTTAGGAACAGCCGTATCAGCCATCATAACATTCCTCGCAACGGCAATGGGCCTGTCCGTCCCTACGGCAGAGGTTATGCAATCCATTTATGGCGAGATGATTTTCATGATTATTTTCCCTGGTGCCATAGCCCTTTTAAGCTGGAATTTAGGCATTAAACTTTTAACGCCGATCAATGGAATCCTATTTATCAATTTAGTTCCAATCACCACGTTGGCCATCGTTTTCATCCAAGGAGGATCACTATCATCCTACGAATTACTCGGAACTTTTTTAGTGATATATGCTTTGATTCAAAACAATTATTTTCAAAGAAAGAACTTGCCTTCCCGGGTTAAGGAAATGAATCCAAGTGAAGAGAATCATTTAATTAAAGGTACACAACATCAATAGGAGGGCAACAATGGATTTATTAACGCTTATGCTAATCTTTGGATTGGCTATACTTTGGGAATTGGCAACGATTAATAAGAATGTGAAAAAGATGAATGAGCAAAATGCAGAATTGATCAATCTGTATCATGAAAGAAGTAAAAGAATTAAGTAAAATGGACTTGGCGATACAACGCAAAAAAAAAAGCCTGTCATTTAGAGAGGCTTCAGACTGTAGTCATAGACAACTTGAAAGTTGATTTCCACTCCAGGCACTAAGCTTTCCGCGGGCGGTCCGGGAGCCTCCTCGGCGCCTTTGCGCCTGCGGGTCTCCCTTGGACGCGCTTTTCCCGCAGGAGTCTCGTACCTTCCATTCCAATAATAAATTAAGTCTCTTAGAGAGGCTTTTTTTTATTTTGATGATCGTAATCACTTTGTCGCCGGCCGCGAGCAATTAGAACGCGTAAGCTGCTACAAAAAACCGCAAACTTTTTTACCTCACCTAACGGTTGATCAACAAGCCTACAACCCACACGAAAAAGTAATGTCGACATCAATCCCTCTAAACAAGGAGGGCAGTATCATTTCTGAAATTGTCCTGATCATTTTTGGAACCCACCTACTAAAAAAATCGTTTATTTTGGAAACAAGGATGTGATTTTTATTCTGGTATTAATTTAAAGGATGATTGATCAAAAATGAAAAAATTAAACAAATATATTGTCCTATTTCTCTGGGTAGTATTATTTTTATATTTCTTTGCTATGTATATGCCCAAAGGTATTTATTATTTTGTTGTAGGAATACCAGTACTTTTTCTAAGTTCAATTTTTATTTTAAAGATGTTTGATCATTCAAAAGATGTAAGAGGCTAAATATCTAGGTGATACTAACAACCTTTCAGATGATGTATGTATCCCTTTCTTATTTTATCTTTCAACTCTAATTGATTTTGATTGTTTAATACCTTTTATATCTGAGTCTAGAGCCTAATCCTTCTTTCTGCACACGAGAAAGCAAGGCACAATTAAAGGGTATGAGCCCTGTTAAAACAGAACTCATACCCTGCCGATGTCATTTTTCACAACCGCTTTATTACAATTTCATGAGTCATCAGGATTTGGGTTTTCCGTTCAAAATCCAACCCTGTTTATTCACCAAGCTTCTTCCGGATATCCGCTGCTACGTTCTTTAGCGCCTTTTTCGATCTCCGCTCTAAGTCATGGTTCAATTTCCTTTCCTTGTAGCTGACAAATAAAGTATTGAGATCATAGCCTTCAGGATATAAATCGACGGCCTTTATTTCAAGCTCGAGCTTATTGGCATGAACTTCCTTGAAGGTATCTTCGAAAAGTACGACGACATTATTGAAGGAGTCCTTTTTCTTATAAACGATCGCGTATCCATTCAGTTCGCTTACCTTCACTTTATCGCCGACTTCATATTCATAAGATGATTCTTTAGGAACGGCCGCTGGCTTTGCTTTTTTGATTTTACTTTCCTGGACACGCTCCAAGTCGTAGTCTTTATTTTCGATATAGAGCTTTGCCTTTTGCAGAACCTTTTCACGGACATTCATTTTTTGGGCTATCCAAAGGGCATTGCTTTCCCCGGATTGTCCGATCAACAGCTTGTATTTTGGCTCAAGTGTTTCGCTGTTGAATTGCATGGCCGCATTCATGAAATCACTGTGTATTTCCGAATAGCGCTTGATTTCACCATAATGGGTCGTCGCAACGGTTATGCACCCTCTTTGATAAAATTCCTCAAGGATGCTAATCGCCAATGCGGCTCCTTCATTCGGTTCCGTTCCGCTCCCAATTTCATCGAACAGCAGCAAGGAGTTATTGGTTATTGCCCCCATGATTTCCGAGATGTTTTTCATATGCGATGAAAACGTGCTCAGTGCATTTTCCATGCTTTGATTATCGCCGATATCGACGAATACCTGGTCAAAGACGGCAAGCTCCGTCCCCTCTTTCCCGGCAACATGCAGTCCTGACATGACAGCCAATGTAAGGATGCCGATCGTTTTCAGGACGACAGTTTTACCCCCGGCATTAGGGCCTGTAATAATCAAGCTGCGATAGTCCTTACCGATTTCAAAATCCAAAGGTACGCTGTTTTGCGGCAATAGTGGATGTTTACAGCCCGTTAATTTAATATAACCGTGATCATTGATTTTCGGTTCGATGGCATCCATGCTTTTACTGAACTTGGCTTTTGCGAAGATCATGTCATATTGACTGATCAGCTCGATGTTTATCTTGATCGGTTTCAGCTGTTCGAAAACCGTTCCGGATAATGTGGCCAAAAGCTGATACTCTTCCATCGATTCTTCCGCTTTTAAACTTGCCAATTCTATATTCAATTTCGTAACAGAGGCAGGTTCAATGAACACGGTAGCCCCTTTTGCGGATACTTCCACGATCGTTCCGGCCACTTGATTTTTATAGGAGGCTTTGATCGGGATGGTGTAGCGATCATCCTTTTTACTGATGAAAAATTCCTGAATGAACTCTTTATTGGCTCCGCTCTTCAAGAACTTATTCAGCCGTTCCTCTATTTTACCCTCTGTCTTGATGATTTGGTTCCTGATCCGTTTCAGGTCCTTGCTTGCTTCGGAAACGACAGCATTGCCCTTTATCGTGAATTGGATTTCCTCTTCGATGCTCCTGAACTCAGTCATGGAGCGGACGTAGGAATGCAGTGTCGGTGCAAAGAACTCTTTATCGGTCATGAATTTCTTGATATTCCTGCAGCCTCTTAAGAAGTCTGCTATCGCCACTAACTCTGACGGCTCCAAAATCATTCCTTTTTCCAGTTTGTCGATATGGAGGCCAATATGTGAAATGCCCTTTAAGGGAATATGGCTTTCCGCATTCAGTAAGTTCCTTGCCTCGGTGGTCTCGTTCAAACGATTTTTAACGACCTTCAAGGTGCTGCTCGGCTTAAGCTGATCCAATAACGCTTTTCCTAAACCGCTTACGCAATGGTTTTTGACCATTTCCTTGAGTTGGATATATTGTAATTTTTCATAAGTCATTGTATTCATCTAATGATCCTCCTTGAATGAGTGAGTGATTAAAATTCCCGAATCCAAAAAATGCCCGCAATGGTCCCCCCTACCTTTACAAATGAACAAGCCATTTGAGTAGAAAGCTCCTGCGGGCATCGGCCTTATCCATGGATAAGTACCTAAAATCGATAACAAATAGGGCAGCTCGAATAGACCTGCGTACACAAAAAAACATGATAGGACAAATCCCACCATGCTTTTCGCCGTAACACCTGCATGTTACACGATTTATGGAAAAGGAAGCAGTCTTAAGGTAGGTATCCACAATGCAGAATTGCACTGTAAAAAAAGGCATACGTAATCCACTGACATAACAGTGATTAAATACCTTATTCAACTAAATTAGTTGATACCTACTCCCGACATAAAACACCACACCTTTTCTTAGATTGGAATTAACATACCATATCAGTAAGAAATAGTCAATTCATTTTTTGCCGTTTTCCAAAGTTTTATTAAAAGATTCAAGAAAAAAATGCAGCGAAGCCCATGGTAACCCCCAATTCATTGTCTGAATATTTACTTTAAAATCGGGGTATGTTATCCTTATATTGACATAAACTAAAAACAGCCTCATGCGCTAACATGAGGCTGACAACTAGCAAGAGTGGTTGGTCACAACTAACTTAATTAATCGTCAGAAGAAGAACCATTGCCATCTTGGGAGGATGAGTGGTTCTTTTTCCGTTTCTTGGCGAACATAGACAGGATAAGACTGGTTGCTACTGCAACAAATATCTCTTTACCCATATCTGTTATCAAGTTCAATAAGAAATGAATCAAGCGGTCACCTCCTTTCCAATCTATCATTAGATGGAAAAGCAAAGCGTGACCTACCACTCTATCCTCAGTTGTTCCTCTATTTTATCATATATTTACCCTAATGGTAATTATATGAAAATAAACAAATCCAGCTAACATTTGATGCATTAATAAAGGGGATTATCCATTGGATAATCCTCTTTTCGGTTTAAGCTTCATCACTCATCATGAGAGGGACTGTTTTCCCTTCGTTCACGTTGATCAATCCATGGTCGGTTATTTTCAGAGCCGGGCTGACAGGAAGCGATAAGGTGCTTAATGACATGATGACATTATAATGTTCGTAGCCTAACGATTTAAGTGCATCTGTCAGGTGCTGAACCTGCTTTGATACGATGTCCATCGGCTCTTCGGAAAGAATTCCTCCAACCGGCAGGGGAATCATCGATAGGACCTTGCCATCGTGGACGCAGCAGACACCGCCTTGCTTCCTTATCACTTCGTTAGCGGCAATCATCATATCCTGCTTATTATGGCCAATCACCAGAAGATTATGGTTATCATGCGAATAGGTTGTGGCGACAGCTCCACGCTTCAATACATCGCCGGTGATCAACCCGTGCGCCCGATTACCGTTTTTCCCGTATCGTTCGAATGTGGCGATTAAACCATAAGGGCTTTCTTCCCAGCTTAATTGACCATCCTTCCCTTCGATACGATCATGGGTTTCAGATGTGAAAGTAGAACCGTTCTGCACGTTTATGATCCGGCACTTGCTGCTTTCAAGACTATCCGGGATCGTGATGTTAAAATCGTTTTCGGTAAGTTCCGCAAGCTTCACACTTTGATAGAAATGCTCAGGAAATTGTTCTTCCTTCACTTCTTGGACATATGGGCGTGAAGATTCATAAACTAGTTCACCTTTTTTGTATACTTGTTCAATTTCAAATGTTTCCAAATCCGATAGCAGCAGGAAATCTGCTGTTTTTCCAGGTGCAATGGCGCCGCGGTCATACATCCGCATCCGCTGTGCAGGTGTATAGGTGCATGCATAAATGGCTTTTTCCGAAGTCATCCCCATTTGGATGGCTTTCTTCAAAAGGACGTTCAGATGTCCTCTGTTTTGGAAAGAGTCGGTCATGACATCATCGGTGACAAAGCAGAAATGTTCATCCACCTGATTTTCCTTCAAGTAATCTATCACTTCTTCAGTCATTGATTTCTCTTGAATCTCAATGAACATCCCGGATGCGATCCTCGCATCCATCCCTTCCACGGTCTGGTGTGTATGATCTGAATTCACTCCGGCATTAATAATCTTTTGCAAGTCCAAGTCGAGCAGCTTTGGAACGTGCCCCTCTATGATCAGATCTGGATAACGGGAACGGATATGGGACAAGATCTTATTCGTTTTGCAATCCGGGTCGGTTATGACCTCATAGTAATTCATGATCTCGCCGAGACATATAATGTCCTCCGTTTGCATCAATTCGTCTATATCATCTATTTCGATCGAACCGCCTGTTGTTTCCATCGATGTGGCTGGGACGGAACTCGGGATGGCATAAAACATATCCGCTACGCAATCTTGACTTGCTTTGATCATTTCCTTCACACCGGAAATGCCGAAAACATTGGCCATTTCATGCGGTTCCGGCACGATTGTCGTCACGCCATTTTTGATTAACCCGTAGGAAAAAGTCGCAGGCGTCACCATCGTACTTTCAATGTGGAGATGGATATCGATCAGACCTGGAACCATATACTTCCCCTGTCCATCGACGATTGTATCCGGCTCGAAGGCATCCAATTCACGTTCTCCAATATAATAGAACTTTCCATCCTTGATGGCTGCATTCCCTTTAATGAATCTTTTAAAATAGCTGTTAAACACGTTGATATCCCTTACAAGCATATCCATTCGCATAACTTACCCTCCTAAGCTAGTCAACAAGCACCATCTGGTTTCTCGGAATTTCAAGGATGATTTCCTGACCCGTCCGATAGGATTCCGCCATTTCCTTGTTCACAGTGAAATCCCCTATTGGAGTTTCAACGACATATTGATAACTTCTTCCAAGATACGTACTTACCTTGACTCGGCCAGGTAAACTATTTTCCTGAACAGCTCCCGTGTTATCTTTTTCCCTGATCAACAGATCGTCCGGCCTGATGGCGCCTATTTTTCCCGTTGAATTGCTCATCTGCGGATCCTTGTGCAGCACAAATGAGTATCCAGATTTGTTCAGTTCGATTTTACCGTCATGATCTGTCCGCTTATCGAAGTCAATGAAGTTCTTGAAGCCGATGAAGTCCGCGACAAATTTGGTTTCAGGATATTTGTAAATGGTCGCAGGGTCACTAAGCTGTTCGATGATCCCTTTGTTCATGATCGCCACCTGGTCGGATATCGAAAAGCATTCTTCCTGGTCATGGGAAACATATACCGTTGTAATCCCCAGCTCTTGTTGGATACGACGAATCTCGACTCTCATATTCACCCGTAAGTTGGCATCAAGATTACTCAATGGCTCGTCAAATAAGAGGATGTCCGGTTCAATCACCAGCGCCCTGGCAATCGCTACCCGCTGCTTTTGCCCTCCTGAAAGCTCTTGGGGATATCGTTTTTCAAAACCTTTCAAATTAACGATCTCGAGCACATTCATTACTTTTTTTTCGATTTCACTTTTAGCATTCTTTCTCAGACGGAGACCGAATGCAATATTATCGAATATCGACAAATGCGGAAATAATGCATAGTTTTGGAACACAAAGCCAAAGTTCCGCTTGTTGACGGGCACTTTCGTATAGTCCTTTTCCTTGAATAAAAACTTCCCTTCATTCGCCTGTAAAAACCCGGCAATTAAACGGAGGGTCGTCGTTTTCCCACAGCCGCTCGGGCCAAGAAGGGATACCAGTTTCCCTTTTTCAATCTCAAGATTGAAATCCTTTAATATATTCTGTTTGTTATATGCTACAGATATATCTTGTAAAGTGAATAAAGCCACCCATCATTACCTCCTTTATCGTTTTGTGAAATAAGACAATCCCATGAGCCGTTCCACTATAAACATGAAGAAAGCGGTTATGAACATGAGCAATACGGAAATGGCCGAAATGGTGGGATCGAAGTAGTTCTCCACATACGTCAGCATCTGAATCGGAAACGTACTTACCCCAGGGCCTGTCATATAAACTGAAATGTCTACATTATTGAAGGATTCCAAGAAGGCGATCATGACTGCCGCCAGAATTCCTGATTTTATATTCGGGAGGACGACTGTAAAGAATGTGCCCAATTTACTCGCTCCGAGACTCTCGGCCGCTTCTTCAATGGAAAAGTCAAAGTTTGATAAGCTTGAAGAAATCACACGGATGATGAAAGGCAGCATGATAACAGTATGTCCCACAAATAGGGCCGCATATATCGGAAGCTGATAAGTCCCCACAATGTAACGTAAAAATGCAAAGCCCAGCACAATTCCCGGTATTAATATTGGCGAAACGAAAAAGGCATTTATCACGCTTTTCCCTTTGAAATCAAACCGGCTTAATGCATAGGCAGCCGGCACTCCCAGTAACAGTGCCAAAAGGTTGCCACCCAGTGAAACAAGGATGGACGTTTTAAAAGCGACCAAAAACATGTCCACATTAAAAATATTTTCGTACCATCTGAAAGAAAACTCTTCTGGCGGGAACTTCAAAATATTTCCGCCTTCAAATGACGTAACGGATATGATAAGCAAAGGCCCTAGTAAAAAAAGGAACACCAGGAGTGTAAACAGGGCCAATCCTCGATTTTTTTCCTGCATACACCTCTACCCCTTTGGATTTAATTTTTTTGCCAAACCATTCATGATTGATATGATCAGAACGGTCACGGCAATCATTATCGTAGCGACTATCGATGCCACTTGCCATTCGTTCAATGTAATCGCATTTTGATAAAGAAAGGTCGAAATGACCCGCTGTTTCCCGCCTAATAAAGCAGGCGTTGTATATGCCGTGAAGCTCCCTACGAAAACAAGGATGCTGCCAATGACCAAACCTGGAACCGAAAGCGGAATGATCACTTTTGAGAATACGGCCAATCTTGATGCTCCAAGGCTTTCCGCCGCTTTTAATAAGTCCGTCTCGATGTTCTCCATCACACCCACCAGCGTCACGATGATCAATGGCAGGAATAAATGGACCAATCCGATGATGATGGCAGTGGGCGTGTACAATATATCAAGCGGCTTCTCAATCAAGCCCATGCCCATCAGCAATTTATTCACCACACCGTTTTTACCGATGATCACCATCCAGCTGAATGAGCGGACAACAGGGCTTGTTAATAGCGGGAAGATCGTCAGCAAAAGCATGATGGCTTTTTTTCGTTGTTTCAGTTTTGAAATATAATAAGCTGCTGGAAATCCCAATATAATGCAAATGATTGTCGTGAACAGACTCACCCTAAGTGTCGTCAGCAGAATTTCAATAAAGTATCGGTCTTGGAAAAAATCAAGATATCCTTGTACGGAAAAACCGCCGCCTTCATGAAAAAAGGTCGTGCCAATCGTCATTAGGATCGGAATGATCATGAAAATCGTTAAAAATAGAACGCCTGGTAACAGCAACAGGTATAGATAGCGTTTCTTCACCTCGGAACCCCCTGTTCGTATTATTTATGAATTGATTATGCGAATGAACAGGTCGAAAAACGCTTCCGCATCGACGTCCAGGCAAACTTGCGCATTCGGCTGCTTCATCAGCCTATTTTGAAAGTCGCAAACCATCTGTCCGTCACAAAGCTCGCTTTTTGTTTCAACATCCACATAATATTCTTCTCTGGTGACAAGATCTTCTTGCAAAGCAATGGCTACAGCTAATGGATCATGCATCGCACATGCCCATATACCGTTACGTTCAAAATACCTTTTCCGATAATCTGATGTACTTTGCCTTATATAGTCAGCAAGTTCATGGTTTTGAATCAATTGGATATGCTCTTCACCCAATAGAACTTTTCTCGTGACATCAAGACCAACTTGCGTGATGGATGCGAATCCCGCCTGTAATACGATTTTGGCTGCTTCAGGATCGACATACGTGTTATATTCAGAGGTCGGCGTGACATTGCCAACCCCTTTGATCACTCCGCCCATGAAAATGACTTCTTTAACGAGCTTGGTGATTTGCGGACATTTTTTCACCGCCAATGCCAAATTCGTAAGAGGTCCCGTCATGACAAGCGTCACTTCACCAGGAAAATTCAAAATGGAATTGATGATAAAATCAGAAGCAAATCCATCATCAGGCTGCTTTTTGACTGGCACATCCTTCAAGGCTCCGCCAATCCCGTCTTCGCCATGGATCCGGTGTTCAAAAAAGGGGCTCCTGATAATTGGGCTGTCTGCCCCCTTTATGACTGAAATGTCCTGTTCATTCAATAAATCCAATATTTTGCATGTATTCAATGTGGCCGTATCAAGTGATACATTCCCGTTCACTGTTGTGACCGCCAATATGTCGAATTGACGGCTTTTAACAGCAAGAATGATCCCGATCGCATCATCTATTCCAGTATCCACATCAAGAATCATTTTTTTCTTCATCAAGCACCTCGTTTCTTTCTTAGTGTGTAAGCTCACGATTCCAACGATCGATCCATTGTTTCGAGTTTTCATTAACAAACTTCATGTCCAATACACGCAAGCTGTCAATGACGTCATCTCCATAGGTTAAGCCTTTCGCTTCCGTTTCAGAGAGTTTGACTTCCGTATTGACAGGAGAATCCACTTTCGCTTTCGCTGATTTTTCCTGAACTTCCTTGCTTAAGATGTAATTCATGAATTCGCCTGCCAATTCTTTTTGATCGCTGGCTTTAACAATATTCACCGTATTCATCACTGCGTAGCCGCCTTCTTGAGGGGAAATGAACTTAGCATTAGGAACGGCTTCCTGTAAATCGCCAAAATACATTTCCATGATCGGGCCTGCAGCGATTTCCCCTTGCGAGAACATGTTGACGAACTCTGATGTTTGCCCATATTCCTTAACCGCATTCGGCATGATCTTTTTCATTTGATCGAAGGCTTTATCTTCATTGAACTCTTCACTTCCGCTAACTTTTGAAGCGGCATCCAAAAACATCGGTCCAGTTGTCGAAGTGATAGATGGGATCGTGATCTTCCCTGCCATATCCTTGCTCCAAAGATCTTTCCAAGAGGTGATCGGTTTACTCAATTCATCGGGATTATAGGCAATCCCAAATTGTGCAATGGTATAGGCTGGTCCATACTCAGCACCATTCGGCGCTTTTGCTTTGTCGTAGATATTATCAATATTCGGAATTTTGCTATGGTCAACTTTCTCAAATAACCCTTCATCGATGCCCTGCTGTGCATAGTAGTCGGATAAATAGATAACATCCACATCGCTATTCGCTTGGCGCACTTTGTTCAATCGATCTGCATTATTTCCTGAATCAACGACAATCTCGACATTATGCTTCTTTTCAAATGGCTCATAGACTTCAGGACGGAAGAAATCATCGGCGAATCCCCAAGTGGAAACGACTAATTTCGCTGGTTTTTCCTTTCCATTGTCCTTTGAAGAACATGCAGCTAAAACTAATGTGAACAGTGATAACATCATCAATATTTTTTTCATCATTCAAACCTCCAAGTTCATATTGTTTAAAATTTCCTTTTTACTGATTTACATGTAAAAAAAGACAATCTTAAATAGAATTGAAATTCTACCCAAGATTGTCTTTTCTTTGTAAACAAAGATAAAACTTATCATTTGGTTCTCTAGCGGCGTTCCCTCCAGATAAATCCGAAGGGAAATCCACTTATATGATTATATAATTTTTTCCTTCAATACTATATTGGTGAATGCCAGCTGCGTCGCTGAGTCATAATCCCTCAGGACAGCTTCAATATCCCAATTCGTTTGCGTTTCCAGCTTTTGTTTCAGTTTCTTTTTATAAAGCAGGGACATATGAAAGTCAACCTCCTGCTTCAGGCTGGGAACTTCCCCTTCTAAAGCTTCAGAGCGCGGGGCACGTCGATGTTTGGCTTGAAATGTAATCACATTCTGCTCAACAGTAACCTTCAGCAGCGTCGTACCAAAGCCGAACAATTCCTTCGATACCTCATTATACATATGAGAAAGCAATTTCTTCGTTTCGTTAGCGTTTATCGGTAAGATGACTATCACCTGCCAAACTATCGTTTGAGGTAATTATATATACTTTTTCTTGATTGCACAAGATAATATTCGGATTTTGGATAAAAAAAATGTTTTTTCTTATTAAATAGTACGTTTACTCACCAATACACGAATTATAAAAATAAGCAATAAAGATTTCAATATATTCATATAACTTTTTATCCCATCCAGCACCTTCTATTAATGAAAACTTTTTCAGAGAAATAAGCACAAGATTGAAAACAGTTGATATAACCTTTCACCGCATTGAAAACGCTCTCAAAGGGATTTAATATAGCTAGTATAGAGCGATAAAAAATAAAGAGTATCAAAGGCTCGTTAAACGAGGGAGGAATCATTATGAAGAAAGCTTTCGAGAAAGCGCAGCAGTTCGGTAAATCCTTTATGCTCCCGATTGCCGTTTTGCCAGCGGCCGGTTTATTGCTGGGAATTGGCGGTGCTCTTTCCAATCCAAATACAGTTGAGGCTTATCCATTTTTAGACTTTGCTTGGCTACAGGCCATTTTCACGATCATGAGTTCTGCAGGAAGCATCGTATTCGGCAACTTGCCGGTTATTTTTGCCGTAGGTGTTGCAGTAGGATTGGCACGTTCGGATAAAGGTACCGCTGCACTGGCTGCCATGATTGGCTATTTCGTCATGAACAGTTCAATAAATGCACTGCTTCAAATAACCGGGGAACTTGCCAAAGACAATTTGGCAGGTGCCGGACAAGGAATGGCGGTCGGGATCCAAACACTGGAGACCGGTGTGTTCGGCGGTATCGTAGTAGGGATCGTTGCCGCACTTTTGCACAATAAATATAATAAAATTCAGCTTCCGCAAGTGTTAGGGTTTTTCGGGGGTTCCCGTTTCATTCCCATCATCGTTTCCTTCGCGTCCATCTTGGTTGGAGCCGTGCTTTTTATCGTATGGCCTTATTTCCAACTTTTCATAAACCAATTAGGTGCGCTGGTAACGAGCACAGGTACGATCGGGACTTTCTTTTACGGATTCATATTACGGATGCTCGGGCCGTTAGGGCTGCACCATATTTTCTACCTTCCCTTCTGGCAAACAGCATTAGGCGGAACGATGGAGATTAAAGGGCAGCTTGTCAGCGGGACCCAGAACATCTTCTTTGCACAATTGGCCGACCCAACTACCGTCAAGTATTATGAGGGTGTTTCCCGGTTCATGTCGGGACGGTTCATCACGATGATGTTCGGTCTTCCTGGCGCGGCATTGGCCATATACCATTGTGCTAAACCTAAAAATAAGAAAGTCGTGGCCGGTTTGCTTCTTTCAGCTGCCTTGACCTCTTTCTTAACAGGCATCACCGAACCGCTTGAATTCAGTTTCTTATTTGTCGCACCGATCCTTTATGTTTTTCATGCCTTGTTTGACGGACTTGCCTTCATGATGGCAGATATATTCAATATAACGATCGGTCAAACCTTTTCTGGAGGATTTATTGATTTTACTTTATTCGGGATACTCCAGGGCATCAGTAAAACAAACTGGATTTATGTACTTTTCGTCGGAATTCCGTGGTTTTTCCTATACTACTTCACTTTTAAATTCTTGATCAGGAAGAAGAATTTGAAAGTGGTTGGCCGTGAAGATGATGAACAGGCCGCTGTTACACAAGTAACGGCATCAGAGAGAACCCAGACCATCGTTAACGGATTGGGCGGACAGGAAAATATCGAGATCGTCGATTGCTGTGCAACCCGTCTCCGTGTCACGGTAAAGGATGAATCATTGGTGAAAGAAGACGTCATTAAACAAACCGGTTCAAAAGGTGTCGTAAAAAAAGGAAACGGCATTCAAATAGTTTACGGTCCCCAAGTGACGATCATCAAAAATGAAGTGGAAGAATACTTGGGTCATTGAGAATATAGACAACGATAAGGACGTGTTAAACATGCAACAGGTGCTGGATAAAATTCACAAAGGCTTAATTGTATCATGTCAAGCATTGGAGAATGAGCCGCTGCACAGCTCTTTTATTATGGGACGCATGGCCATTGCTGCCAAAGAAGGCGGTGCGAAGTGCATTCGCGCAAACTCTGTAGCTGACATAATGGAAATCAAGAAAAATGTGGACCTTCCAGTCATAGGGATCATTAAACAGGTGTATGGACAAAACGATGTCTATATCACTCCCACCATGGCCGAAATTGATGCATTGATGGAAACCAAAGCGGAAATCATTGCGACGGATGCTACAGCCCGGGTAAGGCCGGACGGTAAAACGTTAAAGCAGTTTTATGATGAAATAAGGGCAAAATATCCGGATGTCCTGCTAATGGCGGATGTATCCACCATTGAGGAAGCCAAATACGCTGACGATTTAGGATTCGATATTGTGGCGCCCACTTTATACGGCTATACGAACGAAACTCTCGGCGAGAAAATATATCAGGATGACTATGCTGTGCTCAAAGAAATAGTAAAAGCAGTGAACAAAGCGAAAGTGATCGCTGAAGGAAATGTCATCACACCAGAAATCGCCCGCTCTGTATTGGATATGAACGTCCATGCAGTAGTGGTGGGCGGTGCTATTACCAGGCCGCAGCAAATCACCAAAAGATTCGTGGACGCTATCCAAGAATAGAAAATGGCATAGTAATGAAAAGACCCAGACTGGCAACAGTTTGGGTCTTTTCTTTTTCATATTCCTGTTTCCGTTCCTCCGGTTATTGACGTCCCTACTGGATACATTAAACTATAAATACAGATAAGAAATCCGAAACGGGTGATCAAATGGAATACCTAGCAGAAAACCTCATATATGGCATAGAATGCAGCATGGACAAGTTCACCAAAACAGAGGAAGAATTGGCCCATTATATTCTGCAGCGCCCTGAAGAAGTAAGTCAGTTAACGATCAGTCAAATAGCTAAAAAGCTTCATATTTCACCTGCAACCATTACGCGTTTCTGCCAGAAATTAGCCTTTTCTGGGTTTAATGAGTTCAGGCATGAGTTAAAAAGGTTCGTGGATCTCCGAAATACGCCGAAAAACATGAAGAACATCAAGCAGGTGGATTATTTCGCTAAACTGTATCAAGATCACTTAGGTATCATTGATAATACCTTTCATATAACGACATATGACAATATCCAAAAAGCTGTCTCTTTCCTTACAAAGGCAAATAAGATTCATGTATATGGAATAGGGAGTTCTGGTATAGCGGCCCAGGAGTTCAAGTCCAAGTTCTTTCGTATCGGCTTAACTGTCGAAGCCATTACAGACCCCCATCAGTCCATGATGGATGCAGCTTTAAGTAACGAGAATAGTGTTGTCATCGGCATTTCCATTTCCGGAACGACGAAAGAAGTGATTTCTGCAGTTAAAATCGCAAAGAAGCAAGGCGCATGCATCTTGGTCTTTACTGGAGATAAGAATTCCGAGCTCTCCCAGCTTGGCGATCTAACACTATTGGTCACAAGCAAAAACAGCATGCATATGGGACAAAACATTTCTCCATTGCTTCCGCTCCTATTGCTTTTTGATTTATTATATACAGAGTTGGTAGCTAAAGATTATAAAAACCGGATAAGCATCAGGGAAAAGACTTTAAAGGTATTAACCGAGACCGACTGACTTTTGGCACTGAAAGTTATCAGTTTGCTTGTTTAGCTGAACCTGAGCGATAGTTCTTTTCGTTATTCTTCATAAAAAAACTGCATCTCCAATTGGGGTGCAGTTCACTTTTATTCCTTTTAAACTAAATTCCTTATTACTGGCATGGAACGTTCTTGAAGGCTCTCGGAAAGAAGACTATACGCAACTACTTTATTCTTGTACTGTTTGACTACGTCCACATGGTCGTTGTACATGTACACATATAACCTAACATCGTTTTTTCCTCTTTTTACATCAATTATAATGGGAGTCCCGCTGTTCTCTGGATGTAAAAACAATTTCTCGTTCCCGGGAAATATATGATTTTTTTTCAAAAACTTAGCTTCGTTAAAATAATTAAGCACTTGAATTTTACCTTCACCTTCCAAACGCTTTCCATCAAAGGTCACGATTGCATCCGCGTCACTAATTTCAGAATGTATTTTAAATTTACTCATAATCCAATTCACGGCATCGGTTGGAAGACAGGTAACTAATAATTTAAGCAAACTTAAGATAATTGTCAAAATCAATACAGGCCATGTCATATTTGATCATCTCCGCTATTATTTAATGATTCATCTATATATTTTTCATCCATAATTATGTCGAAAGGATTGTTCACTCAGCTTACAAAGGTGATTGTTTCAAGGTATCGATCAGATTCTTTTCGTTCAAATTTTTGCCACATTTGTGAACGAATTCACATTTTTATACAAATAGAGTATGTCTTATGAATCAAGGCAATATTTCCATTCATTTTGATAGACTATTATAATAATCATTCACGGTATCTTAGGCTGATTTTATTACGAAGTAGATGATGCCTACAGTTAATACTAGGGCGAGACCGATATAAATATAACTAAGGTTCAACAAATTCCCTCTCGTTGCTGCAGAATAATCACTATCACTCTTCCCAGTTAATGAAAGGGTGCCAACCAGGGCAACTATACTAATGGCCACTACTGCTATTACACTTACCGTCATGAATCAACGCCTCCTAATATTATTATCTATTTCCTTGAACCATTTAAAATCCTTCCGATTCTCATCGTATTTCGCAGTGTAACTACATAAAGAGATCGCAAAATTACAGGTAGATCGCTCTTTGTGTTTACTGAGTAAATATATTAGTAAAACCCTTCCCCTCTATAATAAAAGAACAACCATTTTTAGGACCATCCAATCAAGTAAAATTTCCACCATCCACTTGTTGAATTCTCTCGTTAATATCCATAGAAAAGCGCAAAGCGCCACTGAAGAAATCGCTAAGATACCGCGGATTGCAGGAACTCATGCCTAACTTGTATCCTCAACTCCTCGGGTATGGTTACAACTTTTAGATGTTGATTTCCACTTCAGGCACTCGCTTTGATGAGGCTTGGCAGACAGTCGGCGGAAAGGGAGCGGATTTCTGAAATCAACACTTTTTAATAAAAAAAAGCTGCAGGCAAACTGAGTTTTCATCAAGTTTGTCTACAGTCTGGAATCATATGATTATAAACTTTTTACCGCCTCTGCAAACCTTTTGATGCCTTCGTGAATGGAATCCTCATTTTCCCTTCCAAATGTAAAGCGTACGTATTCCTTATTTGTACCTAGAGTTGAACCCGGAACATATATGACTCCTCTTTTGATGGATTCCTCCAGTAACTTTATTTGGTTCAATGGCACTTTCAGCTTACACCACAAATGAATTCCGCCATTTGGCGAATAATAATCAACTTTTTTTGGCAGGAATTGTTGAAGACTCGAAACCATTGCATCCCTTCTTTTTTCCAGTTGCCCCCTTAAGCCGGCAAGATGGGCAGGAAAATACTCTGAATCCAAAAAATCATTCGCTATCCATTGAGTGAATGAGCCATGACCGAAGTCAACCTGCTGCTTAGCATCCGATAGTCTATCTATGACTGATTTCGGTCCAATGATCCATCCAATTCTTAAACCGGAAGCAACAATTTTTGACAAAGAGCTTATGTATAAAACATTTCCGTTGTTGTCCATCGATTTAAGAGTGGAAATTTCTTCCCCGGCAAAGGAAGTTAAACTATAAGGATCGTCTTCTATGACCGGTATTCCATATTCGGATGAAAGCTCAAGAATCCTTTTACGGCGGTTGATATGAAGGACAGTTCCTGTAGGGTTTTGAAATATAGGGTTCAAAAAAATCATCCTGATCCGATGTTTTTTATGTAGTTCCAGTAAATCCTCTGGGTTGATGCCATCTTTATCAACCGGCAAAGGAAAGGTTCTTAGTCCCGCGGATTGAAAGATGGGAAGGTTGTAACTATATGATGGATCTTCCAATACAACGGCATCCCCTGGCTTTAACAAGCATTGGACCACCAGATGCAGGGCTTGCTGTGCACCAGAAGTAATGAGTATAGAAGATGGATCCGTGTCAATTCTCCTATACTGTTTAACATGATTGGCTATCGTTTCCCTTAAATTCGCATTGCCTTGAGGGTGATCATAACCTAAGCTACCAATGAAGGACCTATTGGAAATGATTTCACGTAAGGATTGGACTGGGAATAAGTCTTCTGAAAGCTCCCCGCTAGCTAAGTTAATAAGGTTATGCCCTTCCGTCTCTTTACGTATTTTTTGGGTTACTGGCATATTGGGCAAAAAAGAACCCGCTTCAATATATCTATTCCAGCTAGGGATACGTTTTCGGGTAATTCCCCAGATATCCTTGCTGATCATCGTTCCGCTTCCTTTTTTTCGTTCTACCAGCCCATTTGCTTCCAATTCATCATAAGCCGCAACAACTGTGCTTCTGTTAACTCCCAGTTCACTTGCCAGGAAGCGTTCAGACGGTAACGGCTTATCCACTAGGAAGGTTCCATCAGCAATGCCACTCTCGATGTAAGCGGCTATTTGTTTATATAAAGGCTTCTTGGATTTTCTGTCCATTTTCCATTCCATAAGCTACATCCTTTAAAATGTTTAGTTAACAGCGTACTGCATTAATAACTTTATCTACTTATTCATTCAGTATAATCTTCAGCAGAGATTATTGCACTCTGCCATACTACAATATAAAAACGAAAGCCTCCATTCCTTAAATCAAATGGAGGTTTTCGTTTCATCTTCTTCAACTATGCAGACTCCCCTTCAGCCAAGGGCGATTCAGATAGTGTCCGATCGGGATTTGAATCAGGCTCGTTTTCCTTTGCGGACCGTCTATCTTATAAAGTTCATCACACATATTCACATCAAAGCCGAGCAGCGGGTGCCCATTCATTCCAAGGGCTGACGACGCCAGCAGTAATTTCTGAACGAGCATCCCCGCCTCCATTTGCTGGATGCGGTATCCTCTATATCCAAGTTGCGTTTTGGAATGGTCCCGCTCACCAACTACATGTATGCAGATCGGCACTTGCTGAAAATTCATGATATCGAGGGACATTCCGTATTGCAATAGGAGCCGGTGATCTCCTGGGTGTATCTGCCGTAATGAATGTGTCATGCTGTCATAATGGTAGGCACCATCTTGTATGTCTTCCACATTATATAAACAAGCATAGAGGGAAACGCGATTTCCTTTGTTTCCGTATGTTCCATCCAAGTCATTTTGATAGGAGAACGAAGCGGTTGCCTCCTGCAGGAGAGCGGCGAGTTGCGATTGACTGACTTTCCCGAGTATAAAGTCCATTTCAGGTGAAAATCGCTTCCGGCAAACTGATGCCAAGTCATAGGACAACCGCTTCACGATAGGAAGGGCTACAATTTTCCCTTCTGATTCCGTCCCATTCTTTGGATGGATCCGCCGGAATGTTTGGGTGGATTCGATCATGGATGCTTCATTCATTTTAGTCAGCATCGGAAATTCCCTGATCCTTTGCGACCGAACATAGTGTTCAGGCTGAATTCCCTTCAATTCCAGCAATAATTCCGTCGAAGTGACAGGTCGATCCATACTCCTTTCTTCCCTAAATCTCCAAGAAGGCTCTGATGATAAGGGGATCGCCGCATACGTGCTCTCTTCCTCCTCCGAAAGCCCGAGCAGATGATTGATGGCCCGATCAAGGAATTGGAAGCACACCCCGGCAGCGATTCCAAAGCGTTTCGCCACTTCGAGCAACTGTCCAAGAAGCACGCCTGCATCAAGACCTTGCAGACGGTATGAAAAGTTATTATATTTATAGAAGTTTTTCCAAAACATCGTCGATACGAAAACCGTGCCAAAGCAAGAGGACATATCAATGGTTCCACCAAGAGCCTTTGTTACATATGAATCGAAATTCCCTTCCCGCAGCAAAACCAGCCGGTGGTGTGCCGCATCATAATGGTATACGCCAGCAGGTAATCCCTCGATCTTCAAATATACGTATAATTCGCTTGGATACAAAGCTCCCCCTGATGGCGGAAAACGCCGGAATGACTGCATGAGGTCCTCAGATTCCGAGGATCTCGGTACCTGACTGACTTGGGTCAGGCCATAGGCATACCAGAGGAAATGACCGATTCCTTCGAGGTCCTGCTTTGAAGGCCCGCTCTCCCCCTCGAGCGTCAGCGGCACCTCCAGTGATAGTGGATAAACAGGCAAGTCACGGTAAAGCTTATACGTTAACGGTGCATCATCCCAATCCACTTCCCAATTTGGCGGACTTGCCTTTTCAATATCAAAATGTAAATTGTGCAAAAATGCCTCTAGACTCATCCTCCAACCTCCTACGTCACCGCTTATGGAAAAGGATGCGGATGCGGATTGAGCTGTTCGAAATCAAGCGGCCGTTCAGCATATCCAAGTTCCATCGGAACCCTCAGTATTCTCTCAAGGCCCGTTATGCGGGTAAGATGATGGCCGAATGTCATCGGCAGCATCCCCGGGATCAGGACTTTCACGCAATGTAATCCATTCCGTGCAATTTCCGGTGTCGTCTGATCCACCACAATCACCTCGAGTTGCAATCGGCGAAACGCCTGAAGGATTTCCTGCAAATCCTCCGTCAAGTCCGGATGGTTCGCCTTTTCCCCGTATTCTTCAGCGAAAGTTCGCATCGGGCGGTCATCATCCAGCAGAAACTGCAGTCGCTCTTCAGCTTGGGGTAAACCGTACAGCATGCCATGATCATCCATTTTCCGTACCAGTGAGGAATCCTGCAGCATTTTCTCAACCTCATCCCGGTTCTCTTCCAATTTATCGTCAAGTGTCAGCATCATGCCGGCCAACTCGAAGACTGCGCTTTTCACAGCCCGGACCGGGTCGAGATGGGCCCCTGCCGCACAGATGATATTCAATCCTTTTTGTTTCCTGTTTTTCGCCAGCGCCCATACGCTCGGTATACCATGTTCCATTGTCGCATTAAACAAATGGATATCATATCCCGCTGCCGCCCTCGCCCTGTCAATCATCAGCTCAAGTTCTTTGTCATTTGCAGAATAAGGGTCAAGGCGTGTGAGCGGCAGCTGCGCATACCAGGTCAGCAGGAACGAATCACGTTCGACCACTTCCATGATGCCGTAGAAAATGGCCTCCTCCAAACTTCCCCCTAAAGCACAGCCATTGGAAGTTTCATAGACAAATCCATGACCGCAGCCCAAGCTGTAATAGGAAAGCAACTCCGGGACCAAGATCGGCCTCTCTTGCAAGAATGAGTGGCCCCATACCCAATCTATCGAGCGGTCAGGATTAAATGGTTGAAACGGGAAATCATGCTGTGCGTAATTTTCCTTCGAGTGCACCCCGATCCTGGTGGGATCGAGCGCAGAATCTTTCAGGTTGTTGTAGCTGTCATGTATGACTGTCCGTTTACCGCGGGGCTCCATTCCGCAATACCTTTCCAATCCCTCCAATATGGCCGTCATCTCACTGACCGCATATGAGAGAGTCCGGCCAGCCGCCCCCTCATCTCCTATGAACAAAGGCAAATTAACACTTACATCGGCAAATGGCGGCACAAGGTCTATCATTTTATTATTCAGGAATCCTGTGCGGTGGTCCAAGTAATCCTTGGCCAGCACTTCATTCAGCTCATCCATTGAACGGGTTCGGTAACTGTCGGGATTGATTTTCGGACTTGGCTGCAACGAAATCCTAGCACGCTCCTTCGAGTCATCAGGTAATGTTGAGCAAACCGGACACAATGGATCTGGTAAAAAGGAGTGCCACGAACCATTCAGCGTTTTCAGGCTGATTAAAGATACATGCCCCTCCGAACGGGCGCGCTCTCCTTTCATCACCTTCCTCACCTCTGCACAAATCAAGTGGGCCATCTGTAAAAGGCCAGTACGGGATGCCACCGGATCACGCTCCATCCCCCCATTTTCCTCCAGCTGCTGGCGGATTCCCCACATTTCTTTTCGATCACGCCCGGCCATGAGGTACCTTTGGTCCGCACACTGTGAGCAGCCAGGAACACCCGGGCGCACCAACGGCCCTACCACTCCCTCTCCAAATGATACGAACCCCCGCAGCCATGGAATTCCCGCTTGCCCTATCACTTCTTCTGCCTTTACATGGACAGCGGGATTCCAAGCATCTTGCAGCAGAAGGACCATCGCCGTGGTTTGCGGGATTCCTGCCTCGAAATCGGTTTGGCGATTCACCTGATATTGGCCGGACAGGTCCCCATGAACATGGTCGGCCAACACTCCTACCCCGACAACCAATACGTCAGTTTTCACCCTGATTCCTCCTCTCGCAAAACACCCCGAACACTCCTGCCATTCCTTCCTTCAATAGAGGTTCCAGATTTAATTCGAAAACACAGATTCGCTTACTGTTCTTCTTCAAGACTTGAATGGCGGACTGTACTAGTTCGGAATTCCCTTTCACCCCGCATGAAGGAATCACAAGATTCACCTTTTCTTCCTCAAGAACAGGCGATGCCACTAAACCAGGAGCTGTGAGGCAAACGGTCTGGTTTTGGACTTTCATGACAGCCTTTTGCAACGCGTTCCGTAATGCGATCGTTACATTCAAACCGACAGCCCCGGACCAGCCATCGCTCGTTCCTGCCCAAACTACCGGGAAACCGGACACTTCCTCACCCAACGCGATGATCGGATCTCCCTGCAGCCGGGTCAGCGCTTGTAAATAATACCTGCAGCGCTCATCTTCCACTTGAGACAACTGCACCGTCACAAGTTTCTCCTGGTTGAATCGCTTATTTAAAAACTCTGTATCCAAACTGCTTTGCAGTCCACGGCAAACACATTCAGCAAATGTTTCCCCTGCTCCGACACCGATCGATTCCTTTATTTCGTCTGCTCCCTGAAGTTTCGGAAGAGTCGCCACGAGCTGGCTAAGTGTTCGGGATGCATATGCTTCAACTCCTGCAAGACCGGTTTCCCTCCTCGCTTCCTCATGCGTCAGATCTGAACGGATGATTTCGGGCAGGAGTCCGGCCGGACCGGACGATAGCGGATCAACAACCTGAACGCGGCATTGAGCCAGCGGCAGCTGTTTTAAATCCCCCTCATCCCATCTATGAAAGATTCCGGATTCCGAGGAAGTCAAACGGCTGAAGTACATAAACACCTTCCCCGGATCACCCGGGTCCGCTTTTTGTTCGAGCCGCCGTTCAAAATCTTCAATCCATGCAGCAGTCCCTTTTCCCGTCACCCCCAGGTGGGGAATGAACGGATGCCATTTTCCCTCCAATGTATCCATATCCAACAGATAAAATTGATTGGCTTGTTCTGCTGTCGTAACGCCTGCAGCCTCTTTAAACCATTCGAATACCATTATATTGGCTAACATCGCTCCGGCTGTGGCGGAAATGGAAGATGGTTCCTGATTCTTTTCCAGCTCAGCTTGATGTAAACGATGCCACGCTGACTCCCAGCATCCCTTTGAATCCGGATGGACAAACGGACCAGCCATGCCTACTTGATTGATGATCAACGCAGGAAACAGGATCTTTTCCCCTTGCCTGCAAACCGAATGAAGTTCTCTTAATTCCTCTATATCACCCTCCTGTGATACATATAAGATCGAGTCAAAAGGCCGTACGATCTCCTGCCATTCAATCCCTGCTCCCTTTTCAAGCACGACCTCCTCTATGGCAACCTCGTCGTCCGTCTTACGCGCATGTGCCACGATCTCATTCAACCTTTTTCTATTGGTCGGTATCGTGTCCGTAATGAAGATATGGAATGTGGGCAATCCGGATTCAATCAGCGAGGACACCAATGAAAGGAACAAGGGGCCAGAGCCTATAGCCAACGCCTTTTGCTTTCGATAAGTTTCAAAACGGTAAGCCCCAGAATCGCCGCAGCTTTCCAGGAACTCGATTTGCGAAGCATACCTTTCAAGAACTTGATTCCTTAATTGATGGGGACTGTCCTGACTTACATCCCGAACAAACCCATTACCGTACAGAACCTCGGCAATTTCCATCACCCTGTTCCGGTATGGGTCAGGCAATCCATCCGTCAACTCGCTTAATGTATGGTTCCCGTTGAACATCGGCAATAACTTTTCAATCCACTGGACGATCGAGCTGCCCTCCATACGGAACGAACTTATGTTATTCCTGAAATACACTCCTCTGTTTGGTTCCGGAAGAAAAAACGTATCCCTTTTCACTTTCAAACGCATAGAAGGGGTCAAATTCACCATTCCGCTCCTCCTAACCCGAAGCATTCTAAGTTCTGCTTCATCACTTCACTATCATCCTATGTACGACAATTTGTCTCTTATGTCTAATGCCATAAAGAAAAGTCCCTACTGCACCGCAGGGACTTTTCTTTAGAAGACCTGAAACCTTAACCGCCGCAACGTCCGCAACGACCGCCGCACCCTCCGCAACGTCCGCATCCACCACAGCGTCCACAGCGTCCACAGCGACCGCCGCAACCAAAGCAACCGAAGCACAAGAAACAGCCAAAACAACCAAAGCAACCGCCCACACCAATGAATTGCCGAGACGAATCATCCAAATTGTACTGGTTTTGCTCCCAAGGAACTGGCTGAGTCACCTGGAAATCATCTACATTCAGGTTTTGCAATTGATTTTGAAATTCATACATTTTATATAACCTCCGTTTATTATTTATAAGGTAGAGTTTAGATTAGAAAGGGAAGCCAGAACGAAATGGTCAGGGAATTAACACCACGTCAAGTATTCCCTCCAACAAAATATGTAAAGGGAGTGGGTATTGCTACTGATTAAAAGGCCCATTTCACATTAAAAGACCAATGAAAAAACAGAAAACCGGAAGGGTAAACACCCTTCCGGTTTTCATGATCGCCTCTTAAATTAGCATTTTCGTTTTCCTTATGTATAGCTCTTTCAATCGAAGTCACGTTAGTTCTGCAGTTGTTCATAACGATTCCAGTTGACCGTTTTTTCCAGCACGATTGATATCAATACTCCCATTATGAGCCCATTCGTCAAAAAGGGCTGTAATAGCGCGGGCAGGTTCGAAAATGCATTAGGCAGGATATTCATCAAACTCACGCCAATCAATACTGGTACGGCAAGCCTGAATATCGTGTCTGAAGTGAAATGCTGACCCTTGACGCTGTTGAAAGCCGTACCGAACAGCTGAAGGTAAGCAACGAACAATACTGCATTCCCGACTGTTATCGGCATCGTGGCCAGGAAAGAGATGAAAGGGGGAATGAGCCCGATTATGGTCAATAACATCCCTCCAAGCAAGAAGGGCCTCCGCTCATAGATTTGAGTGCTCTGCAAAAATCCGATCGATGAAGTAAAGGGTGTATACGGAACAAGGCCAAGCAACGGAGCGAAAATGGTAAATCCGCCAGTCATGAATAAAGAATTTCGATACTGCTTGTGTTCAGCTTTATCACCGATTAATTCCGATGCAGCCTGAATGGATGCGAACGTGTTGCACAAATTCAGCAATCCTGCAAAAAAGGAAATCGCTATTATCCCGAATTGAAGGTTTGGAGCACCTAATGGGAAAAATGAAAAAGCGGCACCCGTCGATCCCATTTCTCCCCCGGCCTCCGGAAATAGCAGCTCGTAAAAAATCCATCCCACTATAATCCCGATCAATATGGAGAAATTGCTTATCGTCCTTGGTCCTTTTATTTTTAATATACTAACTAGAAGTACAATCCCCACTGATAGGAAACTGACCGGGATGTTAATTTCCCCATTCTCCGTAATCCCCAGCATCCCCTTAAAAAAGACAAAAATGAGCTGGAACGTCAGAAGGAATAAATAAACCGTCATGACCATGGGAGTGAAAATCTTCTGGACATGAGAAATCAGGTTGAAGGCAGAAATAATGAGGGTCACGACACCAGCGGCAATGAGGCCAGTAGCAATTCCCCCTCCTATCTCAGCATAACCGAGCCCTATGGATGGTGCAGATAACCCTAAATTCAGCATCACTCCCCACAATAGACCGGAGTGCCCTTCCATAAGCGGATACTTATGTCCCTTCCACCCCTGAAACACGCAAGCGATCCCGGTGAAAATGAGCGAGCTTCTCATGGTCATTTCCGTAACATTGGGAGGAAGATCAAAAGCTGCGCCAATCGATATGGGTACAACTACCGTATTTGCAAAAATAAAAAACAACCATTGAAAAGAAGAAAATAGAGTCACAGAAGATCTCCAACTTTTCATAGATTCCATCTCCTTTGAACATGATACTTTTGAAGCTCATGGTGAATTTCTATTGTCCTTCCCTTGAAAAAGGCGATAGGACATCACCATGTTAATAAACGCGGTCCCGGATGGTCCGCTGCTGCATTGCTGGACACATAATTTATGTCGCTGGACCTTTGCATGCGCATGAGTAATGATAACGTTCCCATTAATAGTAACAAAGACTGCGGCTCCCCGCTAATTTGTTGGCTTGATTAAGGTTGCAAGGCCGGCAAGCAAAAGCGGGACATTTTATGATATAAAGACATGCGAGGGCAACCCATATAGCCCCAAAAATCACTTCCACAGCATATAACATATGTAAATAAAAGTACACGGAAGCCGCCAAAAACGAAAAAGGAAATCCGGAAATATCCAGAAATCCTTTTTTGGTTCAGTCCTACCGTTCAATGGACTGCTTTTGTTTATATAGTGAACCGGAAACCAAGTTCCCCTTGTAAATGACCGCTTTACGTTCCGAACGCCTGGCAACTGCCTCTGCAGAACAGCTTGCGTCAATTAACACCAGACTTCCGGCATCCCCAACTTTCGGCCATACCTGGTTACCCTTATCATCCAATGGGGTTTTTCCGCCAGTTATATATCCGAGTGTCCGGGAAAGCGAGACTTCATCAATCCATTTGAAACGTTCTGCGAGCCTTCCTGCCCTCTCCAAGATGTCACCATTCCCGAGAGGTGACCATACATCAAAGATATTATCATTTCCTACTGATACTTCAACCCCTCTTTCATGTAATAAATCAACAGGGGGCATCTGCCTGTTGATCGGGACACTGGTGACGATGGAAATCCCCGCCTCCCTAAGAATGTCAGCCAGTTCATAGGCTTCTTCCCTGGATACGTCCCCGATACCGAACGCATGGCTTAATGCCACCCTTCCTTCCCAGCCCGCTTGCTTGGTCAGAGCTGCCAAACGTTTCATGGTGAACGTGCCCAGATGGCCGGGATCATGTAAATGCAAGTCCACAGCAGCATTCGCTTCCACTGCTAAATCCATCAATTGTACGAGCGATGCTTCAATATTGTTATCGACTGTGGCTGGATCCACCGCCCCGACGATTCCTGCTCCGTTTCGCAATGCCTCCCTGACAAGCTTGACAGAGCCGGACCGCAACAAACCGTGCTGCGCAAATGCGACGATTTCTGAACTGAGTCGATTGGAATAGCCAGCAAGCGCCTGCTGAACTTGCTCTAAGTTTTGCAAGCCCGCTTCCGGATAGATATCAACATGAGTCCGTATATGTGCAGAGCCAGAAGCTAACAGGATTTCCAGTAAAGATTCTGCACGTTTACATGTGCTTGTTGCAATGGAAGGCAGAACCCTCTTCTCATTTTCAAAGCGTTCAATGACACTTGAAGAAGGAGTGCACGCTCTCCAAACATCCCCCATCAGTGTCTTATCAAGATGGACATGCTTTTCAATGAAGGATGGTAACGCCAGCAATCCTTTTGCATCTTCCACTGGTAAATCATCACGTATGGCATCCCCATCTTTGACAATCTTCGTGATCCTGCCATCCTCCATCAACAGATGAAATAACCCGGTGATCGTTCCTGTAACTCTTTCATTCTCTTTCCGATAACCACATTCCAAACGAACATTCTTTAACCAATAGATTCTATTCATGATCTTCATCCCTTCTTGAACTAGATCTTCAATTCGACTTCAAGGCAGATTCGCGATCAAGTCCGCCGTAAACCAGGTTTCCATCGACCATGACCGCAGCCCGCGTCGATCTCCTGGCAACTGCTTCGGCAGCACATGATGCATCCACAAAAACCATACTTGCATCATTTCCCACTTTCGGCCATAAACGATTTCCCTCATGGTCCAATGTCTTGACTCCGCCCGTAATGAATTGGAGCGATTGAGACAATGCATACTCGTCCTTCCAGTTGTACCTCTCAGCCAATCGGCCTGCCTTTTCCAGCATATCCCCAGTACCGAATGGGGACCAGGAGTCGTAAAAGCCATCGCACCCGAGAGCAACATGGACACCTTTCTCATGCAGTGAATCAATCGGGGGCATGACCCGGTTGATCGGAACTGTAGACATGATCGCTATCCCCAGGTTTGATAATTCACTGGCCATTTCATTCGATTCTCCTATTGAAACATCACCAAGTGCAAAAGCATGACTGATGGCCGCTCTGTTCTTCCACCCTGCTTCATCGATCAAAGAAGCCAGTTTTTTGATCGTATATAAACCAAGATGACCGGGATCATGTATATGAATATCAATATCTGCATCAAATTCAACAGCCAAATCTACCATTTCATACAGGGAAGCTTCTATATTATTATCCACCCCTCCAGGATCAAGGCCGCCCACCAAGGACGCCCCTTCTTTCATCGCTTGTCTCATCAACCCTTTTGAATTCGTTCTTAGCAGGCCATGTTGCGGGAAAGCCACGATCTCGTATGTCATTTTCCCTTTGAAACGATATAGGGCACGTTGAATCTCTTCCAAGTTCTTCATTCCGATGTATGGATCGATATTTACATGCGTCCTTACATGCGTTGCCCCGCCGCTTAACAATAGTTGAAGCATCCGTTCAGCCCGGAGCTGTCCAGTTTCAGCCAGTTCTGCAAGCTCTTTTGCTTCTAATTTTAAGCGTTCGATTAAGTTCGGAACCGGAGTGCATGATTTCCAGGGCAGTCCTAAATAAGTCTTGTCGAGATGGTTATGCATCTCTTTAAAAGGAGGAAGTGCAAGCAGCTTTCTCGCGTCGTGAACAGGACCATCCGTTTTCAAAGGCATAGTTGAAGCCAATTGCAAATCCTCTATGATCCCATTTTTTATATACATGTTGTATGTAGCTGTTTTCGTCCGATCAATTCTTTCATTCTCAAAAACAAATCCACTATCAAGCGTAACGTTTGTAAGCCAGTATGCTTCATTCATCCAATCACTCTCTTTATTAGAAGATTAAACACCTGTCGTCTCAAAAGATGAAATGGATCCGCTAACAACATTGCCCCTGAAGATGACAGCGGTACGCTTCGCCCTTCTAGCCACCGCTTCCGCTGAACAGCTGGCTTCAAGCAAAACGATATTCGCCTCATCCCCGACATTAGGCCATGCCTTGCCCCCGTCTTGGTTTAATGGAGTCTTCCCTCCTGTTATGAATTGCAGGCTTTTCGCTAAGGAACGTTCATCAATCATGCGAAACCTCTCTGCAAGGCGACCGGCCTTTTCCAGATTGTCCCCGATGCCAAAGGGTGTCCAATGATCAGTGATGCTGTCATTACCCAATTCCACTTTCACTCCTTTTTCATGAAGCAGGGGGATGGGGATCGTTCTGAAGATGGGCACTGTGGATGTAATCGATATTCCTGTTTCCGAAAACCTTTCGGCTATGCCCGTAGCCTCAGGGACTGAAAGATCTGCCAAACCGCTGGCGTGGCTAACCGTGACCCTTCCTTGCCAGCCTGCGTCTTCCGTCATTGAAGCAAGTCGCTGCATGGTGAAGAGACCAAGGTGATCCGGATCATGTAAATGGACATCGATATCGGAATTGGATTCAACCGCGATATCCATGATCGTTTCAAGTGACCGCTCTATGTTTTCATCAATGGTGGCGGGGTCCACGCCTCCTACCAGATTCGCCCCATTCTTCATGGCCTCCCTTATTAACCGAACGGAATCGCTGCGTAAAAGTCCATGCTGTGGGAATGCGACGATTTCATATGTCAATTTATCCTTATAGCCTTCCAGTGCCTGAATGGTCGCTTCCAAGTTCTTCAGTCCTATGACGGGGTCGATGTTGCAATGTGTGCGTATATGGGTAGATCCGAAGTTCAATAATAAATCGAGCATTTTCTCTGCTCTTACTTTAGCGGTAGGCAATAATTCGGGCAGCAAGACCTGCTCTTCCTCTATCCGGGTTTTCACGCCATTAATGGCAGGCATGCAAGCCTTCCACGGACCGCCATAGTACGTTTTATCAATGTGGATATGCATTTCCTTAAACGAGGGGACCATCAGGAGACCGTGAACATCATGCTGCGGATCCTGATCCGTTATCGATTCCTTTGCCGATAAAATGGAAGAAATTTTCCCACTTTCAATCTTGATGTGGTAATTGCCGGTTTCAGTGCCGGTGATCGTTTCATTTTCATTATAAGTAAAACCATTTTCCAAGCGGACATTCGTTAACCAATACGATTGAGACATTACACTCACCCTTTCATTCCAGATTGACTATGCATCACTTTCATTATAGTTTTAAAGATCAACAAATAATTTCAGTATTTTTACTCGTTTTTATGTTATTTTTACTTATTGTGCCAAAGAAAAAGGCTCACCCTAATGGATGAACCCTTTCAGACTGTAGACAACTCGATGAAAACTCAGTTTGCCTGCAGTTTTTTATTTAAAAAGTTCAATTGATTGAAGAGATCCGCTCCCTTTCTTTTATAGACGTTGATTTCCACTTCAGGCGCTCGCTTTCCGCCTTCGGGGTCTCGGCCAGCCAGTAATTCGGCAGGAGTGTCGCAAATCTCTTCAATCTAATGAGGATTACAAGAAAAAATCATTCTTCGGACTCCGAACCCCTTTCCTCTACAAACTGTATCACTTGATCGTTACGTCATTTATCTCCAGGTAGCCTGAAGGGCTGATTGAAAATCCTTTTACTTCTTTGGCGACTGCAGCAACATTTTCTATGACCCTTACAGGAATGTACGGGGTGTCAGCCATTTCGATTTCCTGTGCCTCTGCGTATAGTTCTTTGCGTTTCCCTTCTTCTTTTTCCTTCCTGGCCGCATCTATTAAACGATCAACCTTTTGATTGCTGTAAAAGAATGTGTTACCTGCCGCTCCCTGTGATTCCGTATGAAACAGATTATATTGATTATAATCAGCATCCCCGGTTGCGTTTCTCCAACTGATGATGAACATTTCCGATTGTCCTTTATTCACTTGTTCCACGAATGAACCGTACTCCATGACCTGTACTTTCAAATTAATCCCGATCCCTTTCAGTTGGGATTGCAGGACCTCAGCCAAGTTGACTCTTTCTTTACTGTCCATTGTCAGGATGGTCGCATCCAAGCCTTTTGAATATCCAGCTTCGGCCATCAGTTTCTTTGCTTCCTTTAAGTTGTAATCATAGGCTTCGAGATCTTCGTTGTACCCGAATACTTTAGAGCCCATCAAAGAGTTCGCCTTTACTCCCACATTATTGAAGACACCCTTGATAATCGAGTCCATCTCAATGGCATGGGCAATGGCTTTACGGACCCTTAGATCATTGAACGGCTCATTATTGACATTGAACCCTAAATATTCGGTACCATACCCTTCACTGCGGTAAACATCCATTGACGGTGATGATTCCACCTGGTCCATGACCGCTACAGGAAGCGGCTCGGCGATATGCGCTTCACCGGTTTCTATCATCGATATCCTCGTGGAGTCTTCCGGGACGACCTTGAAGATGACCTTGTCCACTTTTGGCTCGTCTCCCCAATAGCTGTCGTTTTTCGTCAATGTGATTTCCTGGCCTGGGGACCATGAATCAAAAGCGAAAGGACCGGTTCCATTCGGTTCCTGGATAATCTTTTTGCCGTACTTTTCAATCGTTTTCGGACTGATGATTCCGCCTTCGTGATTCGCCAATATGGAAAGGAGAGGGGAAAAAGGTTCCTTCAGGATGAATTGCACGGTAAATTCATCAACAGGTTTCACCTCTTTCACCATATCGAATACTACCGCTCTGGGAGAAGCGACCACCGGATCTAATAGTCGATCAAACGTCTTCTTTACTGCGTCTGCATTAAATGGTGTGCCATCATGGAACTTTACATCTTCCCTAAGCTTGAATTCCCAGGTCGTGTCATTTATTTGCTTCCATTTTTCTGCTAGCATTGGCTGTATCTCACTATTCTCATCCCGCTGTACAAGACCTTCATAGATTTTATGATGAGTGACGCTAGCGGCGTTAATCGTGGACATGAACTGCTGATCCAAGTTCTCAGCATCGGATAGGCGGGCAATGACCAATGTACCCCCTCCGTTTGATGCTTTGTTCGGATCACTTTCTGTTGTGCTTACGTCATTGTTAGAAGAACAGCCTGTAATGATGATAGCCATGATCATGACTAGAAAAAGCTTTCCTGCCCCACGTTTTACCCCCATGGTCTTCTACCTCCCGATTTCATTTTTCGAACATTTATCTAATTATAGGAAATATTCTGACTATTTTTTTCGAATATCTTTACTATGTTTTTCATTTTCTTTACTTGTTTTTACAAATGTCTTCTGTAGCGCTTATCGATTCCACGACCTTGAATGATGGCTTAAACAATTCTTTCTCGGGAAGCTCCTGATAATCCCTTTCCATATAGCCTCTTCTCATCTTATTAAAATATTGCTGCCCCTTATATTTGATTTCCGTTAAATCAAGATCGGGGATTATTTGATCCTTCATGACCACCTTTCCATTGATAATCGATAATTTAACGTCCCTCCCGGACCCGCTTGCGAACATGGTTCGAATCGGATCATCGATTACCCCCATATGGAAACCGTCCAAGTCAATCGCGATGATATCCGCCTTGGCTCCCGCGGCGATGCGTCCTAGATCGTCCCTGCCAAGAAAAGCGGCCGCATCAAGTGTGGCTGACCGGAAGAAATCGGCATAGACAGAGCCTTCCGTTTCTCCTGCCGCCAGCCGTGAGAGCATACTGCCTGTCCTGACGTTCTGGAACATATCCGGAGGGAATGTGTCCGTTCCAAGGGCTATATTGATCCCAGCCCGTTTATATTTGGCAAAAGACTCTAACGCCTCCCCATGCCTCCCGATGATCAGCGGGCAATGGATCACCGTTGTATTCGTTTCTGCAAGCAGCGCCAAGTCATCACCCTGGCCATATTTCGCTTTACTGTATCCTGAAATAAAGTGGGCGTGCGGGATCCCTGTTCTTGGACCGAGAAAGCCAAGGTCGTACAAATATCTGATCGGTGTAACATGATGGGCTTCCCAGATGGTGCTGAATTCAAAACTTCCTTGTGCAGCATGAAGCTTTATGGGTACATTCAATTTTCCGCTGTAATATTTAATCTGTTTTAATTGATCGGCCGTTTGAGACTCAATTCGTTCTGGAGCAAGCATCCCCCTGACCATGCCTTCATGGGCTCCATCGAATTTTTCTACAAACTCGACGGCTTTCCGCAACCCCGCTTCACCGGCTCTTTCATCCCAATGCAGTTTGATTTTCCCGTCAGGCTGGACGGCTCTCATTCCTGATTGGAAACTTGGGCCAAGGTAAATCCTTAATCCCAAGCCAGCGGCATGTTCTGCGGCAGCTGCCAATTCATCATAGGTTTCGGCCCAACTTTTATAAAAGACGGAAGTAATGGGCATCGCCGTCGTCACGCCATGTAGTATGAGCTGTGAATAAGCATATAGTGATTTAAACGCTTCTTCTTCCTCGGTCATTAATTCTGGATGTCCGCTTTTTATATAATTCTCCGACCAAAGAAGGTTTTTCTGTCTGTCGGCACCGGCTTCAAAATGTAAAATATCATGGTCAATGTCCCCTAATGCATTTAAATCTATGAACCCGGGACTGATAATCGCATTACCGGCATCCATTACCTCGTCCACTTCTTCTGGATAATTTTTTCCGACATACAAAATCGTGTCTTTTTCATAAACGATCTCCGCGTTTTCCAAAATGACATGATCGCACCCGTCATACCCGATTACATATCTTCCTTTAAGTTTGGTTTTCATCTTATTCCCCTTTCACCATCGCGGCAGCGTCTTCGCGTTCGTCATATCGCTTTTCATCTACATAGGCCCTGGCATGGCCCCAGAAATATTTCGTCGGCTGCATATACTTTTCGAGCCCCGCACGCTTTATCGTTGAAAAGGCCTCCTCATTCGCTTCATCAAGCACTGTACTTTCATGGACCGTCCGTACATTCCTGCCTTCCATGATCAATTTCCCATCCACGATGACATGCTCCACATCATTCGCCACAGCTTGAAATACAAGCCGGTGAACATGCATGAATTCAGGGGTCAGATGAGGCTGATGCAGATTGACCGTAATGACATCCGCTTTTTTCCCGATCTCAAGGGAGCCTATTTCATCATCCCAGCCAATGCATTTTGCAGCATCTATCGTGATCATTTCCAACAGCTTGCCTGGCGGTAAATAATAGTAATCCCTAAGGGCGGCCTGGTGAACGAACTGTGTTTTCCTCATTGCCTGAAACATATCGAAACTTGTCGAAGGGGACGTCCCATCCGTGGAGATCGCTACAGTTGCACCCATCTCCAATAATTCAGTTATCGGGGTACGGGCATGAACCTGGCCAAATCCAGGTGATGCACTGACGTTGGTACCTGTTTCTGCCAGTATTCTTGCCTCATCGAAGGAAATGCCCCGACAGTGCTGTAAATGGACATCCGGACCCAATAGGGCATTTTCCTTATCCTGTATCGCTAAATGAATCATCCCGCCAAAGGCATCAGAGTGAATGCGTGTATTATACTTCCTGGCAATCTCCCTTATTTTCTTCGCTTGATACAGGTCATGGTCAGTCAGCCCATAAAGCCTGTCAGGAGATGTCGGATTGGAGGGATCCACTGATGTAACGATGACAAATGGTGTAATGAAGGCTCTCGTGCGGTCCTCATTTGCATGGTTCAGCGCCTCGATTACCGCTTCCGCCCCCTGTAATACTTCTTCATAGGTAACTTCCTTTACCACTCTCTTTCCGTCGATCCATCGGCTGAATGAATGGGGCCATGGAGGATTGCAAGGACCCGTGCATACCACTTCCCTGATTCCCACTTCGGCGTATGCTTTTGCATGATTGATGGCGAAAATCGGTTCATCGGACCGCGGCATGGATCCTAACACGCTCACCCCAGTCGTCACGCCTGCCTTCAATCTCTCAAGGGCGGATAGCTTTCCTTCGTAATACCAAAAGTCATCTGTAACAAAATGCTTGTACGCATTCGTCATGATCGGCATCCAAAAATCAATATTCTCCATGGCAATCGTTTTGAACATGGAATGTCCCCCATGCCCATGAACATCTATCAATCCGGGCAATATGCACTGATGGCTGCAATCGATGACTTTTACTGCCTCATACTTCCATTTCAGTTTTTCGGTCGAATCTACGGCTAAAATCCTTCCTTGATGTATGGCGACGGCGCCATCTTGCAGAATTCTCCTGTTTTGATCCATGGTAATGACGGTCCCATGGATTAGCAGTAAATCTATCATACTTTCCCCTCCTAATTGAGAAGACAGCATAACATCCTTATGCTGCCTTCCTTTTGTGATGAATTCCTACTTCACGGTTACGTCATCAAGCATTAAATAATTTGCCGGATTCAGCCAAAGCCCTTTAACTGTCCCGCCATATACGGCCAAGTGTTCATAGTTACGGATAGGGACATATGGAACTTCTTCTCTTTCAATTGCCTGTGCCTTCGAATATAGTTCCTTACGTTTATCGCCATCCGATTCTTTACGTGCATTTTCAATCAATTTATCCACTTCCGGATTGCTATAGAATGAACTATTTCCCGCAGCACCTTGGGATTTGCTATTGAAAAGATTGAATTGATTATAATCTCCATCACCGGTAGCATTGCCCCAGCCGCCTATCGATACCTGGTGCTCGCCCTTGGCTGTCGCGTCAATGTAAGCCCCATACTCAAGGACTTGAATCTTGACCTTAATTCCAATTCCTTTTAACTGGGATTGAATCACCTCGGCCATATTGATCCTTTCCTTACGGTCACTCGTCGTCAGGGTAAACTCCAATCCATCCTTGACCCCCGCTTCAGTCAAGAGCTTCTTCGATTCATTAATATCATAGTCATAGCCTTTTATATCCGGATCATAACCAAACACCTTTGGGCTCATTGTTGAATTTGCCCTTGTGCCGACATCGTTATAAACCCCTTTGATGATGGAATCGACCTCGATGGCATGAGCGACCGCCTTACGGACCCTTACATCATCAAAGGGCTTTTTCTTAACATTGAAGCTTAAGTATTCAACGGCAAGTCCCTCCGTGCGATATAAATCCATCGTGCCCGACGCTTCGATCCTTTCAATCTCCGTCACGGGCACTTGATCGGTCACATGCGCTTCACCCGTTTCAATCATCGCAATCCTCGTGGCATCTTCAGGGACCACCTTGAATACCACCCCATCAGTCTTAGGCTTATCCCCCCAATAGTCCTTGTTTTTCGAAAGGGCGATTTCTTCACCAGGCTTCCACGATTTAAAAACGAATGGACCTGTCCCAACGGGGTTTTGCCCGAGTTTGTCACTATTTTCCTTAATCGCTTTAGGGCTGATGATGCTTCCTTCATTACTCACTAAAATCGATAACAGCGGAGCATAAGGATATTTCAGCTTGAATTGTACGGTCGTTTCGTCAATCACTTTAATTTCCTTGATCATTTCCAATTTACCAGCCTGCGGAGAAGCTGTTGCCGGATCCAGTATCCTGTCGAAATTGGTTTTCACCGCTTCGGCATTGAATGGAGCTCCATCATGGAATTTGACTCCCTCCTGCAATTTAAACTCCCACGTGACATCATCCAGTTGTTTCCACTCTTTTGCGAGCAGCGGTTTAGGATCCATGTTCTTGTCAGGAACGACCAATGTTTGATAAACCTTTTCATAAACGACGTTTGCAGATGGAATGTCTGTTATGAAATGGGGGTCAAGTGTGGTCGCGTCAGATAATCGCGCGACGATCAGCGTACCTCCTTCTTGCGCTTTTTCTGCTGTTTCCTTACTGCCGGTTTCTTCTGTTGCACACCCTGATAAAACGGATGAGATGCCTAATAAAGAAGCAAAAAACAACCCAATCATACCTTTTCTCATTCTATTTCCTCCCTTTTCAACCTGCCTTTGTTTCTCCAAGTAACTTACAGCTATGAGTACATCGGGCTTAATGTAAATTATAAAAAAAAACCGAATTTTATATTTTCAGAATCTTTACTCTTTTTTTAATTATCTTTACTGCTTTTGCGCATCATATTTACTTCAATCCTTTTTTTGAATAAATTGAATGAAAGAAAAGGAGGAAATCCAATGAAGCCAGAGGTCGTCATCAATAATACCGAATTGAATGTAAAAGAAAGAAAATTTCCGAAACTAAGACACTGGAAAGCCTTTTATAAAAAATTCAAGCGAAATAAATTGGCATTGGTAGGCGGGTACATCGTACTTTTTTATATTTTATTGGCTATCTTTGCCCCTTTGATCTCACCGCAGGATCCCTATGAAATTGATTTGGTCAACAAACTCCAGCCTCCATCAGCCGAACATTGGATGGGTACGGATGATAAGGGAAGGGATATTTTAAGCAGATTATTATATGGAACACGGCTTTCTTTAACGGTTGGGTTTGTCTCTGTTTTCTTCGGGGCGTTCATTGGCATACTCCTCGGGTTAACAGCTGGTTATTACGGAAAATGGATCGATACCGTCATTATGAGGATTGTCGATGTTCTGCTGGCTTTCCCGGGAATACTGCTTGCCCTTGCGATCATTAGTGCCCTTGGTCCGAGTTTAATCAATGTAATGGTAGCGGTCGGCGTCTTTTCGATACCGATGTTTGCCCGGATTGTACGCGGTTCCACACTGTCAGTCAGGAAGCTGGAATATATCGATGCCATTCGTGCATTGGGAGCGACTGACTTCACGATCATATGCAAGCATATTTTTCCGCATATTCTATCACCGGTCATCGTTCAAGCTACATTACGTCTGGCAACGGCCATTCTGTCGGCAGCCGGATTGTCATTCCTGGGACTGGGAGCCCAGCCGCCCTCACCAGAATGGGGAGCGATGCTGAGCAGCGGACGGGATTATTTGTTCAGTGCCCCACACATCGCTTTGTTTCCTGGGATAGCGATATCAACACTGGTACTTGGTTTCAACATCTTCGGGGACGGACTTAGAGATGCCCTGGATCCAAGAATGAAAAAATAAGGAGGAGAGAAAATGTTCGTATTCATTATCAGACGGGTACTTCAAACGATACCGGTACTACTGGGAGTAAGTCTTGTTGTTTTCCTCATCATGCAAATGGTCCCGGGAGATCCGGCAACACTGCTTGCAGGTGAAGGAGCGACTAAAGAAACGATTGAATCGCTGCGGCATGAGCTTGGCTTGGATCGTCCAATCCTCTATCAGTACGTTGACTATGTCCTTCATGCCGTTCAAGGTGACTTTGGGGAATCACTCCGCAGCAGCCGCCCTGTTTTGGACGAAATCATGGTCCGCTTGCCCATCACCCTTGAACTGGCACTTGCCAGCATATTCATAACCGTTGTGCTTGGAATGATCGCAGGAATCATCTCGGCCACCAAGCAATACTCGGCAGCTGACATTACCATCATGATCGTTGCTTTATTGGGAATCTCGTTACCTAGTTTTTGGCTGGGCCTCATGCTTATCTACTTCTTTTCCGTCAACCTTCATTTGTTTCCGGTTTCAGGTTGGGGAACCTTCAGCCATATGGTTCTCCCAGCCATAACCCTTGGGGCCGGCGGTGCGGCCATCGTTGCCAGGATGACCAGGTCGAGCATGCTTGAAGTCGTTCGCCAGGACTATATCCGGACCGCAAGAGCCAAGGGATTGAAAGAATATATCATCATTTATAAACATGGCCTGAAAAATGCGCTTATCCCCGTCATCACCGTCGTTGGCCTCCAGTTCGGTGCACTCCTCGGCGGCACGGTATTGACAGAATCCGTTTTTGCCATCAATGGACTTGGGAGATTGATAGTCGATGCAATCAGAACGAGGGATTTGCCGATGGTCCAAGGCGGGGTCCTCATCGCTTCCGTCATCTTCGTATTCATGAATTTGGCAGTGGATGTCCTCTATCGATACTTTAACAAAAGAATAGACTTGAACTAAGGAGGTAGGATGATGAAACAGGTTGCTGATAAAATACTGGAGGTAAAAAACCTGCAAACCCACTTTTTCACTGATGAAGGAACGAGTAAAGCAGTCAATGGGATCAGTTTCTCCCTCAATAAAGGGGAAACGCTTGGAATCGTCGGGGAGTCGGGAAGCGGGAAAAGCATAACATCGCTCTCATTGTTAAGGCTCATTCCATCGCCACCCGGCAAGATTGCCGGCGGCAGCATCCTTTTTAAAGGGGAGGATCTGCTTACGAAATCTGAAAAACAGATGCGGTCCATACGCGGGAATGAAATTTCGATGATATTCCAGGAGCCGATGACGTCATTGAATCCCGTATATTCAGCGGGCGAGCAAATTGCGGAAGCGATCCGGCTCCATCAAAAGCTGGGAAAAAAGGAAGCATGGGATAAAGCCGTCGACATGCTTCGGCTCGTCGGGATTCCTTCACCTGAAAAGAGGGCAAAACAGGAGCCGCATGAGCTAAGCGGCGGAATGAGGCAAAGGGTCATGATTGCCATGGCACTTGCCTGCCACCCTGAGGTTTTAATAGCCGATGAACCTACAACAGCACTGGATGTAACGATCCAAGCCCAAATCCTCGAACTGATCAAGACGCTGCAAAAGGACTTCGGGACGGCTGTCATTTTGATTACACATGATTTGGGTGTCGTATACGAGACCTGTGATCGTGTCGCTGTCATGTACGCAGGGAAAATCGTTGAATACACCTTGGCCAAGGAAATATTCACAAACCCAAAACATCCTTACACCATTGGTTTATTGAACTCCCTTCCGCGTCTGGACATGGACCAGGAAGAACTGACTACAATTCCAGGGACCGTTCCAAGTCCTTACAATATGCCCAAGGGATGCAGCTTCGCTCCCCGCTGTGCACATGCGAAGAGCATTTGTGAACAAGCCGTACCGGATCTCCAGGCCATCGGCCCAAGCACAGAGGTCAGCTGCTGGATGTTCACCCCTCAATGGGAGAAGGAATATGACGCTCAAGAGAAGGTGGGGGTTTAATGATGGGTGTACCAGCTGCAGAGAAAAAGGTTCTGCTTAAAGTGGATCAATTGAAGCAATATTTTCCGATCAAGGGAGGATTTTTCGGAAGGACCATCAATCATGTAAAAGCCGTTGATGACATTACCTTCGATATCAAACAGGGTGAAACCTTAAGCATCGTCGGCGAATCCGGCTGCGGAAAATCGACTACCGGAAGGGCCATCCTTCGATTGGATGAACCGACGAGCGGGAGCATTCACTTTCAGGATAAGGATTTACTGAGTTTAGGCAAAAAAGAAATGCGGCGTACCAGGAAGGATCTGCAGGTTATTTTTCAAGACCCCTTTGCCTCCCTTAACCCAAGACAGACGATCGGCAAAATTCTCGGGGAAGCTTTGGCGATCCAAAATGTAGTCCCTAAAGAAAACCGGAAGAGCCGGATTGAAGAATTATTGGGACATGTCGGGCTGAGACCTGAATCCATGGAAAGATACCCGCATGAATTCAGCGGCGGCCAGAGACAGCGGATCGGGATTGCGCGGGCCCTGGCAGTGGATCCCAAATTGATCATATGTGACGAAGCTGTATCTGCACTGGATGTCTCCATTCAAGCGCAAGTGCTGAATTTATTAAAATCCTTGCAGCGCCAGTTCGATCTTACCTTTCTTTTCATTTCACATGATTTAGGTGTGGTCAGGCATATCTCGGATCGGGTGATGGTCATGTATCTCGGAAAGATAGTCGAAATAGCCGATAAAAAGTCCATTTTCGAACAGCCGCAGCATCCATATACAAGGGCATTGCTATCGGCCATCCCAGTACCGGATCCTGTACATGAAAGAGAACGGATCCTATTGACGGGTGATGTCCCGTCACCTATCGACCCGCCAAACGGCTGCCGCTTCCATACACGGTGCCCTTTTGTACAGGATATCTGCAAGACACAGATGCCCGAACTGAAACGATCCGCACAAAACCATCAAGTGGCTTGTCACATTGTGTCATAAGCTGTAGATTTCCCGTGGGGACTTTAGTATGATACTAATAAACAGAATCATTCAAGTTATTTAAAAATATAACCAGCAGAGGTTCTCCATGCTAAGTTACGAGGGATTCACGTTAATTATCATGCTCTTCATTTTAGCTCCCATCATGGGAGCTATCGCTCTTTTATTTCTATTCATATTCGAGAAAAGGATCGATCTTCTTGAAAATAAAAACAAGGAGATCCGCCTGGAGCAAGCACTGCAAGAAGCACAATATAATAAATTGAACCAGCAGATCCAGCCGCACTTTTTGTTTAATACACTGAATGTCATTCTGGGCTTGGCCCGCCTGAACAGGACGGCAGAATTGATACGGGCCTTAGAGGCTTTTTCGCAATTCCTGAAATTCAAGTATAAAGCATCGGAACCATTGATCCCCCTTTCCCAGGAAATCCAGTATACCCAGCATTATCTCGACATCCAGACCCTTCGCTTCGGTGATCGGCTCAAGATTGATATGGAGTGCCCGGAACCGTTATCAACCGCACTGGTCCCCCCCTTCATTCTCCAGACACTGGTGGAGAATTCATTTAAACACGGGTTGGAAAAAAAAGTCGGTGAAGCCCTGCTGCATATCCGGTTCTATCTGGAATCGCAGATGGTGTATCTGGAAGTGGCGGACAATGGATTGTTGGGAAATGAATCTTCCGTTACGGACGAAGGCGGCCATGGCCTTGATAATATCCAAAAACGTTTATATTTTTATTTCAATGACCGTGCACAATTGAATATAGCTTCCAATGAATCGGGAACAAAGGTAGAGGTATCATGGCCACTGGTTTTTGATAGGAAAATGGAGGAGGCGGAGAAATGAATGTATTATTAGTTGATGACGAACCATTGGTCCTTGAACAAATGGAATATATGATTCAGTCCATATACCCTTTTTGGAAATTTCACAAAGCTGCTGATGCCTGTCAGGCACTGACCCTCAATCAAAATCATAAAATCAACCTCGCTTTCCTGGATATTAATCTGCCGGGGCGATCGGGTCTTGAATTTGGTGAAGACTTAAGGGCGCTGAACAAAGATGTCGAAATCATCATGGTGACCGCGCATCAAAGCTTCGATTATGCCCAGCAATCCATCAGGATAGGCGTCGTTGATTATTTAACGAAACCTGTAATAGAAAGTGATTTGCATAAAGTCCTGGCCAAGTATGATAAAAGGGAATCTTCCCATAACTATTCAACCCTAATTCACCATTCGCTTTCATTCATTCATGAAAACTATGCCGAAAAACTCTCCCTTTCGGACATCGCCAGTGAAGTGCATACCAATCCGACTTATTTAAGCAGGAAATTCCATGAAGAAGTCGGCACTTCGTTTTCGGAATATTTAATGCACTATAGAATAAAGGCCGCAAAAAGGACCTTAACCAATAACACCAGCTGGAGCATATCAGACGTCGCTGAAAAATCGGGTTTCAATAGCCAGCATTATTTCAGCACTTTATTCCGGAAGATAGAGGGAATCACGCCCAAGGAGTTCCGCGAGAAAGGAAAATGAACATTGCGATCACGTACATTTCAAGAATACGTACAAGGCCCCATTCAAATCGGGATGGGCTTAGGGATCATCTCCCTCCTGGCACGCTGGGTGACAGGAACCACAATATTATCCTCCCCCGAATCGATGGTGAAGTATGGAGTTTTCGGAGGGATCGGATACGCCCTGATGGGAGCGATCGCCCTGTTCATGTTCAGCTTCATCGGGAAGAGGGTCCGGCAGGATTTCCCCGTGGGCTTGACCATGGGGGACTATTTGAAAGCAAGGCTAAATCCGCTAGGATATTGGATATTGATCGTGATTCTGGTCATAACCAATCTACACATTCTATTCATTCAGGGAATGGCCGCGTCCACCCTATGTCAGTTTCTTTTCGATACCCCGCTCTATGTCGGGCTGTTCTTTTTTTTCGCTTTCTGTGTCCTTTATGCTGGATTCGGCGGGTTAAAGCTCATTCATGGATTCGCCGCTTTTCAGGTCATTTCCATGTTTGCCGCAGTTATCTTGATTCCTTTATACTTTTTCGTCAAGGAAGGGATTCAGCCAGTTTATGATGGGATTCGTTTATACCATCCATACATGCTCGTAATCAATAAGTATGATCTTTGGAGTTTTCTTTTTGCAGGACTCCTTGTCGGGTTCGGCCAGTTTTTCTTTGACCTGACTTCGTGGCAGCGATTATTCATGATAGAGATGAAAAAGGTTCGATTGACATTCTCTTTATCAGGCCTTATATGGATCATATTCCCGCTCTCCTTTTCATCCCTGTTCATCATGGTAATCTTTACGGGCGGCTTCACTGATATACACTCGATTCTGGCTGGATTGGCAAATAAAATAACGACACCATTCTTTTTCATCCTTTTTGTGCTCTGCGCGTTCAGTGCAATCACCTCAACATTCGGTGCCTGCCTGCATTCATTGGTAAGCCTGATCGTAGCCAATATCCTTGAACCATTACAAACAAAAAAAAGCGACCAGCAAAAAATAAGGATGGCCTGCCTGCTTTCGATCTGTATTGGAGGATTGGTTTTCGTTGCTACACTCTTCTATTCTCCAAACCTATTGGAGCTCTTATTTTATTCAGGCAATATATACTCGGCATTGCTGGCTCCGATCCTGGTTATCGTATTCAGTAAAGGAAAAGTCGCTGATTACATACCGATAAGCGCGGTCCTGGCGATTGTGGCTTCATACATCATCCAGCCTCATGTAAGCGAATTCCAAAGCATATGGTTCAGCGGTTTGGTTTCATTGACGATCCTAGTGATTTGTACGATCCTTACCCTCATCAAGAACAAATGGAGGATCGTGAAAACAAAACTATGAATACGGCCAACCCCATTCATTATGCATGAATGGGGTTCTTCTTTAATCTCGTAAAAACTTAGCTAGTCACCTTCCTGAAATACCGATAAACCTTTTCTAGCTTTTGGGTTTGTTTCCCCTTTGGGCTTTCCATATTCCCGAATTCGAAAAACTTCACTTTCTTGATTCCGACAAAATTGAATAGTGCTCTTTTCATCAATATTTTATGCGCATCATTCAACCAGAGAAGCGGATACTTTGCAGGTCCCTTCATCGTGGACACACATACGACCGACTTTCCTTTCAAAAGGCCTTCCGGGAACAAGCCCTTTTTGTCCCTGTAGGCAAAATTCGCAGAAAATAATTGATCGATGTATCCCATCAGCATGGCCGGTGGCCTCCCCCACCAGATCGGATAGACAAAGACAATTTTGTCGGCCCAAGTAATTTGATTTCTATATTTTTCAAGCTGAGGATCACGATGCATATCACGCCTTCGTTTATGCTCATTGAACTCCAAGAGCGGATTGAAGCCCTCTTCATATAAATCCAAGACCTGCAGCCCCTTTATGTTCGGGTTCTCCTTACTTCCCTTGACGACTTTTTCTAAAAAAGCATGGCTTAGGCTTTTATGATTTGGATATGTGTAGATGACCAGCATGTTCATGACGTACCCCCTATTTACTTATCATTTGATAACAATCATATAACACCATCTTTTTTGTTGTCAAATGATAATTGTATTTTGATAATATTTTTGATATCTTCTCAGTAAGAGGTGAAAGTTATGGACAAAAAAGCTCTTTTTGAAAAAATGGTCACATTTACAACTTCCGTACATCAAGTGACACATGAATTGACACAAAACGCCAAATCCGATTCCATCACGCCGGTACAATATAAAATTCTTGAATATATAACCGTCAGTCAGCCTGTCACACCAAGTGAAATCAGTGACTGTCATCATATCTCCATGCCTAACACGAGCCGTGAACTGAAAAAATTAAGCGAAAAGAATTTAATTGATAAAATAAGTGATTCGGAAGATAGACGGAAACAATACATCCGCCTCTCCAAAGAAGGGGAAATGATGATGAACGAGGCTTTTGCAATCGTGGAATCCCGTTTCCAAAGCCGACTGCAACATGCATCAAAGGAAGATTTAGCGGAGATTGACCGTGCCCTGGACATTCTTCAAACAAAACTTTTTTACTGATGAACACAAAAAGGGCTCCCGCAATTGAAGTTGACGAAGAATCGACTTCAATCGCGGGAGCTCTTACATTATCTCCATGCATGTTTTATGATCAGGTACCGCAAAAAGTCCGATAAGGTCTTGTTGACTCAGGCAGTGCGGCGTATTCTGCTTGTTTTTCGCAGTGTGCATAAGGATTTGCAAGAACATCCAACAGCCGTTCCATCACGCTGTAGTCCTCTTGTTCCACTGCCGCCTCCAACGCCTCTTCCACCCGGTGGTTCCGCGGAATCACTGCAGGATTGCTGTTCTGCATCAACTGATTCGAAGACTCTTTCGATTCCTTCTGCCTCCCTAGCCTCGCCTGCCAAAGCTCCTGCCACTGGGCGAATTCCGGTGTCCCGAAAAGGACCGTATCCTCCTTTTTATCAAAGGTCAGAGCCCGGAAAGTATTGGTATAGTCGGCACCATGCTTCTTCATCATACTGAGGATGCCATTAATAAGGGCTTCATCCTGAGTCTCTTCGTTGAATATCCCCAGTTTCGCCCTCATTCCCGCTAACCAATTGGAGTGATACAGATCATTAAAAACGGAAATCTTATCTTGGGCCAGTGTAACGGCCTGATCCTCGTCATCATGCAACAGCGGCAATAGGGATTCAGCGAATCGTGCAAGATTCCACCCCCCAATTACCGGCTGGTTACCATAGGCATAGCGGCCTTGCCTATCAATTGAACTGAATACGGTTGCAGGGTCATAGGCATCCATGAAGGCGCAAGGGCCATAATCGATGGTTTCCCCGCTGATCGTCATGTTGTCGGTGTTCATCACTCCATGAATGAAGCCGACCAGCTGCCATTGGGCAATGAGCTCAGCCTGACGCTTGACCACTTCCTGCAGCAGCGAAAGATAACGGCTTTCATCTGCTGCAATGTCTGGAAAATGACGCTCAATGGCATAGTCGGCAAGTGTCCGAAGCTCCTCGATCGTACCCCATTTTGCAGCGAATTGAAAAGTTCCGACACGAAGATGACTCGAAGCCACACGGGTCATGATCGCACCAGGCAGCCCGGTTTCACGGATCACCGTTTCACCGGTCGTCACCACTGCCAGACTTCGGGTGGTAGGAATGCCGAGCCCGTGCATCGCCTCGCTGATGATGTATTCGCGCAGCATCGGTCCAAGTGCAGCCCGGCCATCGCCACCGCGGGAATATGGCGTTCTTCCTGGACCCTTCAGCTGGATATCGACCCTCCCGCCTTCTGGCAACACCTGCTCGCCAAGCAATATCGCCCGGCCGTCCCCTAACATGTTAAAATGACCGAATTGATGGCCCGCATATGCTTGGGCAAGCGGCGAAGCACCTTCCGGGATCTCGTTTCCGGCAAACACCGCCACACCATCCTCACTATTCAGCGACTTCACATCCAAACCAAGAGAATCCGCCAAACTCTCATTGAGAATGATCAACTCCGGTGAACGCACAGGAGTCGGGTTCGTGCTTGTGAAAAACTTTTCCGGAAGACGCGCATAGCTATTGTCTAAATTCCATCCTGTTTCATTAGTCATGGTTTCTCCTTTTCTTATTTTGACTTTTTTATAAAAGATATTTCGCTCAAGATTCAGTTAAAACACGCGATAAAACTAAGTTGCAGTCCATTTTTTAATGTCTGCTTCTAACAATTAATTATACCTTTTTTGCATAAAAATGGCTCTTTTAAAGTCGTGTTAAATCCATGACGCCCCAGGATTTCATAAAACGATTGCGGTTCTTAGAATGAAAGAAAGCAGGTACCCTTAATGGGTTCCTGCTTCTTTTCCTAAAAATACCTTTGTCGATCATCGTTCCGTTTTGCGATGGTGATACGGTTTACGGTCCCGTACGGAATCGGTTCAAGATTTAAGGTTCTGCTCTATTGATTTTTAAATTGCATCATGGTTCCCGCTATTTAGTTCTATTTTTATGATTCCTTCTCCGGATATTGATTCAAATGAACGAATTGTATCTCCTTTTATTTTTTCAGAGAAAACCTTTTTCCCCGTTGAATCTATTATTATATATTCTGATTCACTGCCAGTTTGATCTATGGAAATTGTATTTTTTTCTTTTAAAGCAGTTTTCATTTCTAGCGTTTTCTTTTTATGAATATAGCCAGAGACACTCATATCAGCCACTGATTCTTTCGAGTTTTTAATATAGGATGTATTAATTTCAAGTCCATCAGGTTTCATTTTTCCTGAATCCGTATAAACATTCATTAAGATTAGTCCAAACAGCAAGGATCCTATTAGCACTATTAATTTTTTCATAATTAAAATCTCCTATCTCATTTTTCCAATCATGATATGAATACTCACTTTAGTGGCCTCGATCAATATTACTACTATTACAGCTGATATAGGTATATTTTATTATAAAAAAACTATTTTTTATGATAAAAATAAAAATTATATGCCAATGGTTATAATTTCACCTTGAAACATTATGCATCAAACAAGCCTGCCATTGATTCGGCAGGCTTGTTTCTTCTCTTCTTATTGGTTCCGTCCTCCACCCATTCAAAGGTAGTCTTAATTCAGTAAAGTCAGGCTGATAAAGGCAATGCCAAATATACAGTACAGAATGAGGGTAAAGGGCTCGGGAAAAATAATATATACGATCATACTAATGATCATCAGCAGGATGCTGAAGGCATTTATCCTATCTCTCCACATACTCACCTTTGGTCAACTCCTTTTCCACAAGCGTAAGGTATATTTTCATCGCAAACTTCTTCCGGTGCTGCCTGGCCGGCTTTGAGGAAGCACTTCTCCCACAGTCAAAGCGAACATCAGCAAAAATTGAGTTTCTTCTTCATCCTTCGTTCCTCTTTGTTATAATGGCTGTGTGCCTAATTTGGATTTTTTTTATAAGTAAGCGACTGATAATTTATAATTATAAAATTGAACCCACTAAACAGCCATGTAGCCAAAATGATAAATTCATGAAAATAATTTAAATTTTCAGATTTTTTAAGGGGTATGAAGTGAATGATCTATAAAACTTTCAAGGTTGTATTGAGGACCATGCACAAAGGCCAAACCGAGGAATTCGCCTATGTATATGAAGGGAAAAGCCTGCTGATCGGCCGGGCAAGCCAGCACTCCAAAGCTGATTTCAGGCTTTACAATGACTTTGTTTCCAGGGAACATTGCCGGATTTATATGGAGGAAGGGCAGCTCCTCATTGAGGATTTGGCAAGTAAACACGGCACCTCCGTGAACCAGATGCCGCTCGTACCGGGCAATCCATGTCACATTGAACCGGGGGATTCGATTGCTTTGGTCAATGGATTGATTGAATTCATAATCTCCATCGACAACGATTTAACAATGGATTTCACGCCGGTGAACCCCGAATTCCTGCAAACCGTCGCTATCAATGAGCACCTTCAGACCGTGATCATCAATGAAGAAGCACCCATTAAAATGCCGACCAAGGAATTCAATTGCTTTAAACTGCTATATGAAAATTTGGACAACCTAATTTCAAAGGAAGAAATTGTCCAGCAAGTCTGGCCAGAGCGAGTCGGAGATCCCGAGCAAATTGTGACGGCAGAGGAAATCGCTTCACTTCTATACCGCGTGCGGAAACGGTTAAATGGGCACTTTGCCATAAAAGCCGTCATTCAAAAGGGGTATTATATGGAATCCATCCATTCATTCAATTTATCGGACTTATCATGACAATCATTCGAAAACATGAAAAAAGCATTGTGGATAACAATGCTTTTTTTCATGCTTATATTGGAGATGGCAAGTGTATATGTCCACGGTCCATTATCATTTCTTTGGTAAATCCAGATTAGTGAATTCATCGACTGGAACGATGTCTTCTTCCATATCCATCACCTTCAGCACAACCCGGTCTCCTACATTCGTCAACACCACATCAGATAGCGCATTGACACCTGGGTCCACCGAGAACCTCTTGGCATTGCCTTCGACGATTAAATGGAATACGTATCCATTCGAGAGATTGGCATCATTGATCCTCATTACCTTCCCCTTTATTTCTTTCATCTCAAATCCTTTTTGAGGCGTCACACCGTTTACTTTCCCTAAAGAGGCAATCAGCTTTTTATAATTGCGGAAAGCTTCGTCTTTCGTTTTCCCAAAGACCACTTGGGGATTATCGCTATTGGCGTAAACGATCGCCACACCTTGGAACTTGCTGCCCTTTGTAACCGGAATCACATATGTGGGAGCACCGTAAATCGTATAGAAAATTCCATTAGTGGCTTTCCAGCCTGGATATTTGGACAAAAACTCACTCGCATTGGCATTGGATTTTGCTTCCTTTCCGGTCAGAACGGACGTGACGCCTTTGTAGTACGTCATTTCACCGGTTTTGGCATTGAAAACACCATAACCTACAAGGGTTTTGGAGTTGCCTTTTGATTTAGCCCGGGTAAAGTCCACTACATAAATCAATTCGCCTTTTTCGTTAAACGTAACCTGCATATTATCCTCATTAGGAATCAGGACATCTTTCTTCGGCCCAATCAGGGACTGGTTTTTCCAACCGTGAATATATTTTCCCCAGTAAGTCCAATATTCCAGGGCTGTTTCCAATGTGAATGTCCGATCTACCCATTTAGGTTCTTTTCCTTTTGGATAGTATTTCGTGTCCCCCGTTTCCGGATTCACCAATACCACCCCGTCCACCACGGGACCGCTGCGGTATTTCAAATAATGTCCGACTGAAGCTACGAAGAAGGGCTTTCCATCTTCATTCGGTTCCAAATATGAATCATGGATGATTTTATTCGGATATGCCTTGCGGATGGTCCTTTCCAAATCATGATCAAGGTACTGTGATGGAGCATACAGCATCTTCCCTTTGACAGTACTTGCCCCTTTATCCGTCGATACGGCGGAAATCAGATTATAACCTGGCGTGTATTCCGCTTTCCCGGCTTTTAAAAACCCGTCCATTTCAATGGGTGATGTATAAGCCAATTCATCATTGATATTGGTCAGACGGTATTCTCCTTCAGTGAAATATGAAGCATTTTCTATTTTATTAATCGCCGCATCGCCTTTTGCGTCAGCCATTTTCACTGTAACGAGCGGCATGGTTTTTATATCTTGAACTTCTTCCAGCTCTTTTTTCTTATCGACCTTCGCCAATCCATGCAGCTCTGCGGCAAAAGTGAGCGGGTAAAGCAGCATGATGACCCATGCGGCAATCAACACGACACCCATCAAACTGTTGAAATGTACGTTCCAAGGTGTTTTTGGCTGCTTTGCCGCTTCATTTCCCCTCCGATTCCGTCGGGTGCTTGAAGATTCACTGGCACTGTACATATACATTCTTGAATCGATGATGAGAATGAGCCCAAGAATAATGGCAAAACTCGAAAAGAATGCTGCGGCAGTAAGATCCAGCAGCATGATATCGATAACGAAAAACAATACGGAAGCAGAAACTAAAAGTCTCAGTCCTTGTTCTATGAAAAAAGGTATATCTTTTTTGGTGATGGCGTTTGTCCATCTCTGCGGAATCAAGGAAAGCCCCAATATGGCAAATGGTATTTTCATTAAAATTCCTTTTAAGATGAAACCGAGTAGTGAAAGTATCATGGTTTGAAAAATCTCTCCTTGTCATGCATGTTCCTATTTACCCATTTTACCACTTTTGTGCAACTATTTTACTATTTTTTAAATCTAGCGAAATTACGTCAAAAACTATTTACTCCAACGATGCTACTTTTACCGATTCAATGTTTATATAGACTTTAGAAAAGAATGGATGCCAAAGGGGGAGAAGCCTTATGATTTATGAAGAAACATACCAATACCTATTAAGAAATGTATCCTCCACTGAATTCGATACGTGTTTGTACGCCTTGCTCCACAGTGATTGGGACGGGGTCATTCAGAGCCCGCTTCATATGATGGCCCGGGGAGTCGGAACGACAGAAAAGTACTTAAGGCAGATCATCCATAAATTCACCGCACCAAAAGGATCACTAAAAAAAGTGTTTGTGCCTGTTCATCAAGGTGATGATGTTTTGTACAAGTTTAACCTTGGTCCTGCAAGTAATCTTGGCTATAACAGGAACACGGACCGTTATTGCAAAAAGTACCGTTTCTTTTATAGCGCTGCTTTCAAAGCCTTAACGATTCATGGAAAACGGCTGCTGCTTATGGGTGCCTTCCGAATGTCCGTTTTGAAGTCTGAAGAAGTCCTGTTCGATTATCATGAAATCGTTCCTGATTCCAACTCGCCATTCACAAGGCAGCGCTTATTGGATGCAGTCGCTGCAATCCATGACGCTTTAGGCCATATCGTGACGATTTCTTTTGCGAGCAGGGCTTTTTCAAAAAAAGAAATTCTGGTATTCACCTTTACCGAAGGCGTCTTAGAGGAGTATAAGGAAAATAGGGCGGAACGGACATTGTTGCGGAGAACGATTTTTAACTCTGGCTACCTTGGGCATATCAATGATTCTGTATGCAGGGAATTGGAACGGGTCGGCAAATATATTTTCCGTTCATTTCTGCAAGAAGCGACGAACATCTCCCATGATATCCAAAAGGAACTGCAGAAGTTAGCCCGTTTCATCTATTCTCATTCCCTTAAGAAATTTGGCCAGGCTCTACCCGCCAATAAGCAGTTGCTTCTTGCCCCAAAACAAGCCTCTGCTTATTTAAGCAAAATCATGTACAATGAAGCATTGGAACAAATGGTCAAGTATGCCCACCAGTCAGAATCCATCAAAAGCCTGCTTGAACGCGACCATTTTCATAGAAACATCTCTGAGAAAGCTTTCCGCAGGGAAGTGAATGATTTGGAAATGGATGAACATATCGAGCCCATTCTCCGTAAATACCATCAAGCGGACTTCATCCGCCATGTGCTGAACGACTGGTGCGAAACATGGCTCATTTCCCGTGTAAAGACAGTGACCGATGAATTCCGGGCGGAAGGAAAAAGGAAAAGTACCGATGATAAACGGGTCGCGGCCGAATATATGGCCCGAATAAGAAACGATACATATGACCAGTTGGACAGGCTGTTGACCTTGCTTCTCCAATTCGGCAATCATGCAGTGGCACCGGACGTCAGGAACTTCCCTCTCACAAAGAAAAAGGAAACCCTCCAATCCTATTTCGCGATCCAAAAGGAGCGTCTCGATGTTCTCTCCATTTCCTCTTAAAATCACACGGTTTTAATATGTTTTCCAAGAGAACGGATCCGTTCTCTTTTTTTTGCTTGTAACAAATGCCGATTGTGAATTGCAGAATGACGATTGTGGTTTGGTGATGGCGCACTGTGGATTTCTCCTCTGAATTCGTGTGTTGCATATGGCTCTTGTGGATAAGGGGACTTGGGCAGCAAGTTGTTTTGACGGCAGGCCATAACCTGTAAGGGCAGGGGCATTTATTATGGAGTTATTCCAAGGGTCTAAGAATCGGTCTAAATAAAGGACCTGAAAAAGGTTTTAATCATCAGTATGAATAAGGGGTTGAATCTCGGCAGACAAAAAGAAACAGGCCCCCATTTAGAATGGAAAGCCCTCATGATTTGCTATGGTATTAATAATAGTTTCCCCGAACTTTTCCGGCTTTCAAGAAGCCGATGTGCATCCGCCCCATTTTCTAACGAAAAAAGAGTCGGTTCTTTGATGTCGATTTCCCCTGACAGAATCCATTGGAACAGCTCTGCTGTCCTTCTTGTCCGTTCTTCATGGGTAGTCAGGACGTTCCATAGGTCTCCGCCTATCAATGCCTTGGATGTATCCATTAACATCCTGGGATCGATTTTCTCAGGATCACCGCCTGCCATCCCAAAGAATACGACGGTTCCTCCAGTCTTGGTCGCACGAAAACTATCCATCAAGGTTTGGCCCACTGATTCATAGACGACATCAACGCCATTACCGCCAGTGACATCCTTAATGGACTCCACCCAGTCCGATCCGTAAAGGAAAACATGATCCGCCCCCATTTGTTTGGCAACAGCCGCTTTATCATTCGATGAGGTCAAGCCAATGACCTGACCGCCCTTCATCCTGATCATCTGTGTCAGTAATTGACCGACTCCGCCTGCAGCGGCATGGACCAGAATGGTTTCCCCTTCTTTAACTCGATGGCTGTCATGCGTTAAATATTGGGCAGTCAATCCTTGAAGTAAAACGGAAGCGGCCGTTTCAAAGGAAATGCCCTCAGGCAGAGGCAACAGCTTATCAGCTGGAACTGAAACCAGCTCTGCATTGGCATGGGGAACATCAGCGAACCCGACACGGTCTCCTGCTTTCACATGATGGACATCTTCCCCGGCATATTCGATGACCCCTGCCCCTTCATACCCTAGAATGAAGGGGGGATCACCCACCAAATGATAATTCCCTTTCCTTCTATATACATCAGCAAAATTCAATCCAATTGCTTTCATTCGAACGATCACGGCTGATTTTGAACGTTCAGGTTCTGCAATTTCCCTTACAGACAGAACTTCCGGACCGCCGAAATCATCAAAGACAAGTGCTTTCATCATCCTAACTCCCTTCACTGCTTCTTTCTTTAAGATATAGGATGGACCCTTTGATGGCAAGAAACACAAAAGACCGCCCTGCCCATTAAAGGCAGGAGCGGTCACTACGTTTACTCAATCTGTATTGGAACCAGGACCGTTCTTTCGTTTATTTGCAGAATATTCCTTACCGTGTGCTTCATGTTCTGCAATGATATCCGCTTTCGGTATATGGTTATTCTTTTTTGGTGAAGCGATGCGGTTGCGATGTTTTTTTCCCATGATCTATCTCCCCTTCATCCAATGTTTTTTTATATTGAACTAATGTTAGCTTGTCCGATTACCACCGAAAATACCGGCAAAATAAACACTTCATAATAAAGGAAAAACCTTTGTGGGGACCGAATAGATAGAAAACTGATTTATGAGGAGGGAAAAAAATGTTTCCTGAATTGAACACGGAAAGGTTGCGCTTACGGGAAATTCGTGAAAGTGATGCGGAAGCTCTTTTCCAATGCTTATCAAAAGATGAAGTCACCCGCTTTTATGGACAGGATTCATTGGAGAATGTCGAACAAGCCAAGGATATTGTAGCAGCCTTTGCGAAAAACTATCATGAAAAACGAGCCGTTCGATGGGGAATTGAAAGAAAAGATACACAGGAATTGATTGGCACCATCGGTTTTCATGCCCACAGTCCCAAATACAGGCGGGCGGAAATCGGTTATGAAATCCATCCAGCACATTGGCGCAAAGGATTTGCGTCAGAAGCGCTTAAGGAAGCTATCGCCTACGGTTTCACCGACCTTGATTTAACCCGTATCGGCGCGGTCGTTTTTCTGGAAAATCAGCCATCAAGTGAGCTCTTGCTTAAGCTGGGTTTCATCCAGGAAGGAGTATTAAGGAGTTATATTTACCAAAACGGGATTCCTCATGATACATATGTCTATTCCTTGCTGAAGTGAAACCTTTGGAAGGTTGCACCTGAAGAAATTCGCGACAGTCGGCGGAAAGGGTGCGAATTTACCAAGATTCGGTTCTGTCCGGAGCATCCTTCCCCCATTCCATTTACTTATTTTGACAGGATAAAATCGCAAATAATCTTCCTTTATATTCCAAATTACCTACAAAAAAAAGTCACCTAAACATGGCGACTCCCACTTCACGATTTAGGTAACTACAAGATAGTCCTTCAAGGCCTGCTGCAGCGTACCCTTTGTTTCTGCTTTATTTTCGAGCTGAATCCCTGAACGGATCATTTTCGTAACAACCTCTGGGCGTAATCCAGTCACCACAGCTTTACATCCCATCATTGCCGTTCCATCGAGGATTTTCATCAAATCATTGATCCTTTCAACTTCGATTTCGATGATACCGGACAAATCCAAGATCAAGGTTTGTATCCGCAGTTTACCTATCTCCATCAATACCTTTTCTTCGATTATCTGTATTCGTGAATAATCGATTGTCCCAATTAACGGAAGGACACAGGTGGTGGAAGTGACGGGAATGATCGGGACGGATAGATTTTCCACCAAGTTTTGCTGAGCGAGTATCAATTTGTCTTTGTAATCGGAGTAACTGACGAAAAAGGATTTAAGAAAATCATCAACCTTTTCATTCACTATTTTCTCTAAATCAAAAAAGACCTTGGAATCCTCAATGAACGCTTTCTTTTCTTGTTCGAACTTATAAAGAAAGGTCCAAAGCGTTCTGCGAAGGGCCTGAATCCATTCCAGCTTGAATGAAAGCGTCAAGGAGTGGGTTGCCCACGTAACTCCCTCTTGTTCGGCAAAGGCAATCAAATCCGTTTCATTCTGCTCCACTATATAACGGACAAGCTTATGTGCATTATTCAAAAGATCGACATTTCCAATCAGAAGGATTTCTTCGATTTTATCCCTGACATTGACCGCTGCTGATAAAAGATATTCTTCAAACTCACTTTTATTCTGCAAAAGGAATTCCATTATTTTATCTTCATCATAAACAAAACTCACTCTTCTCCACTCCCTTTTTGAACATCCAACTGTGATTTTTGTTACTATTTACTTTCTATATGCGTGGAGTTATTTCCTGCTAATTGCTCATATATTAAAGAGAAGGAAAGTAAATGTGTTGAAGCCGGTTAAATCTCCTCTCCTGAAAAAACATTTTTCGATGCGGAAGAAAAGATCAGATGGGTGGAAGATTTCCCGTATTTAATGGCTTCATCGACGAAGTCTTCCAGCGTTTCCATCGAATATGTACTTATTTTAATAAGATAACTGTATTGACCGGCTAACCGGTGGCATTCCAGAACTTCGGGATGGCTCAAGCTAAATTGATAAAAATCCTTGCATCTATCCGTTTCGAATAATATGAATGCCGTAATGCTCCTATCAAGTTTTTCAAGTGATATTTCCGTTTTATATCCCTTTATCACTCCGCTTTCCTCTAATTTATTCACACGTTCTTTCGTTGCTGGAGCCGTTAAGGACACTTCTTGTGCCAGTTCTTTCATGGACATGCGCCCATTATTCTCCAGCAAGGAAAGTATTTTTTTATCCGTTCGATCCAACTCAATCGCCCCCACTTTTTATTATTAACAGAATCCTTTCAAATACATTATAAAATAAAAAGAAATGTGATGAATACGTAATTAATCGTATGTATTAGGGAATTTGCTTTTTATATAATTAATTCAAATATAAATAAGGGGGATGCTGTTATGAAAAAAGTATTGATGCTGCTATCCAATGGATTCGAAGCGGTTGAAGCAAGTGTGTTTACAGATGTATTGGGGTGGAATAAATTAGAGGGTGATGGCACCACTGACCTGGTTACGGTGGGACTTCACGAACGATTGAAATGCACCTGGAATTTCATCGTGCAGCCCGAACTGACCCTCGATCAAGTGAACCTTGATGACTACGATGCTTTGGCCATTCCAGGAGGGTTTGAAGAAGCCGGTTTCTATGAGGATGCCTATGATCAGAGGTTTCTTGATGTGATCAAGCATTTTCATAATAAGAACAAAATCATCGCTACCATTTGTGTAGGTTCCCTCCCACTAGGAAAAAGCGGGATATTGAATGGAAGAAAAGCCACAACATACAACCATCCAACCAGTAAGAGACAGGTGCAGCTAAAAGATTTTGGGGCGATTGTCGTGAACGAACCGATTGTCGTCACGGACAATATCATTACATCCTACAATCCATCCACAGCTTTCGATGTTGCCTTTACGCTCTTGGAAATGCTCACTTCACAAGCTAATTGTGAACATGTGAAGGAATTGATGGGCTTCCATTAAGAATGACACGATAGGGATATTGATTTCCGCTCCAGGCACTCACTTATCCAGAGGCGGTCGTGGGACCTTCCTTTAGACGCGCTTTGCCGCAGGAGTCTAGAACCTTCCATTCCAATCATCTGGAACGTTTTTCAACTAAAAAGTGCAGACCAAACTCACTATTCTTCGAGTTTGATCTGCAGTCTGTGGTTCCGAGTGAATTCGGAACCTGTTTCACGTTATTTCCAATAAGCCAATGAACGGGTTTTCATGGATGCACGGAACTGTTTTGTTGATTTCGGCAAGGCTTTATTCGTTGCATAATCGATGATGACACCATACCGGCGAATGACATCGAGACTATCCAGCTCACCATTGGCGAATTTATCTTCCACGCTTTGTATGTTTTCCTCAAGCCAGTTTTTCCTGTTATTTTAAGTATGCTTACACAACAATATTATTTATCAGGTGTTTCCGATGTGCCTTCCTCGCTGTTTTTGAGGTAAACTTCAGAAATTCCATTCATACCTTCCATTAGTTGCGCTTTAGTATATTCCATACTGCCAACCAGTTTATGAAGCTTCTTATCATTATTCTCTTCTGTAAGTTTAGATTCTGAATCAGTCACATTTTTTCACCTCCATCATTTAGGATGGCAAATCAAGATGGAAATATGTATGACAGGCGTCGATGGCAGACACCCTCTTAAAGTAAACTTTAGGAAAAAACAGGTAATTTTCGTTAAAATCTGTACTTCAAATAAACAGGAAAAGATGATTTTATGAATCTTTTTTAAAAAATCAGCTGTTTTCAAGCCACTAAAGGGATATACTATAGTTTAGCTTTTATTACATTTTTGTTAGTATTTTTTCTTGTCTCACATTGTGTAATATTTTACAAGTTTTTCTAATTACATCAACAAAATGCTTATTGCAAAGGAGAATTGGATATGTCAGAAACGATTACCCAATCACAAACTGAACAACTTAATGCCCGCCAAAAACAATTAGATGTACTGGACCAATTATTAAAGCCTGAGGTTCAGGAATCATTGAACACTTTAGTCGAGCAGTTACCAAAACTAACTGAGTTAGTGAATATTTTAACAAAGTCTTATGATTTCGCTCAATCGGTTGCAACTGATGATGTGTTGAAAAATGATACGGTCAGCGCCATTTCGGAGATCGCGACACCTGTGGTCCATTCAGTGAAAGGACTTGCGGCTAATGCCATCGAAGCTAAGGATCGTGCAGAAGCGAATAATGATGTGATCGGTCTTTTTGGTCTGTTAAGGATGATGAAAGATCCGGAAGCACAAAAGCTTTTCCGTTTCGCCCAAGCTTTTCTTGAAGTCTCTGCAGAACGTAAAAACCAAAAATAATTTGATAAACTTTCAATCAGTAAGGACGGGGGATTAACTATGTCAAAACAAATCGTCATCTTAGGTGCAGGTTACGCAGGATTACTATCTGCTTTATCCGTACGTGAATATTACAATAAAGATGAAGTGCAGGTTACAGTGGTGAACCAATTTCCAACGCACCAAATCATCACCGAATTGCACCGTCTTGCAGGCGGATCCATTTCTGAACAAGCCGTTTCCATTCCGTTGGAAAAGCTTTTCAAAGGAAAAGATATCGACCTTGTCATTTCCAAAGTGGAGTCATTCTCGGTTGATAATAAAGAAGTGAAACTTGCCAATGGTTCCACATTATCTTATGATGCCCTGGTTGTTGCTTTGGGAAGCCAAACAGGATTCTTCGGCATTCCGGGACTTGAGGAAAACAGCATGGTCTTGAAATCCGTAAATGATGCTAACAAGATTTACAAACATATCGAAGATCGCATCCGCGAATATTCTCAAACGAATAATGAAGCGGACGCAACCATCGTGATCGGCGGCGGCGGATTGACGGGCGTTGAGTTAATCGGTGAAATTGTGGATCATTTCCCTAAAATCGCCAAAAAGTTCGGAGTGGACTTCAAGGACTTGAAAATCAAGCTTGTGGAAGCTGGTCCAAAAATCCTTCCGGTCCTGCCTGATCACTTAATCGAACGTGCCATGACAAGCTTGGAAGCACGCGGCGTTGAATTCTTGACAGGTCTGCCTGTAACGGGTGTTAAAGGAAATCAAATCGAATTGAAAGACGGACAAACGATAACGGCCAATACGCTTGTTTGGACAGGCGGAGTTGCGGCTCTTCCTATCGTAGGCGAATCAGGCCTTGAAGTGGATCGCGGCAAAGCAACCGTCAATGAGTATTTGCAATCCAAATCCCATAATGACGTATTCGTTGTCGGCGACAGTGCCGTTGCGTTCCCTCCAGAAGGCGGCCGTCCATATGCTCCTACTGCACAAAATGCTTGGCAAATGGGTGAGCTTGTTGGATACAACCTATATGCAGCCTTTGAAGGCAAGAAACTTGAAGAATTCTCACCTGTAAACTCAGGTACACTTGCGAGCCTAGGCCGTAAGGATGCGGTGGCAACCGTTGGGGCCAATAACACGTCCCTTAAAGGTCTGCCGGCTACATTGATGAAAGAAGCAAGTAATGTTCGCTACCTATCACACATCAAAGCCCTATTCAGCCTGGCTTATTAATTCTAATCGCCGTGACATGTTCACGGTTCATGCCCTTTATTCCCGTTTGGGAGTAAGGGCATTTTTCATATCAAAAAAGGCGGGAACCCGCTGAAGGGGTCCCGCCATATTTCACTCTACATTACTATGTTTGAAATAAGTAAGCTCGTGGCTTATGGACTCCGTTAATGAATAGTCCAAGCAAACTGCATCACATAAAACATGTACACATTGATCAAACAAAGAACTTAACGGCTGGACGCTTTTCGTTTCATGTTCCAAGCGATTCTTCGTTGCTGCCGGTATGACCAAGACCTCATGAGAGACATTCGCTAATTCCGATTGGTCATTCGTCGTGATCGAAAACACCTTGCAGCCCACTTCCCTGCCTTTTGCTGCAACGGATATCACACTTTTGGTCGAGCCGCTCCCGCTAATGGCTATGATCAGATCGCCTTTCGAAATAGAAGGAGTAATCGTTTCCCCGACTGCATAGACGTTTAAGCCAAGGTGCATCAATCTCATCGCAAAGGCTTTGGCCATGAAGCCCGATCTGCCTTCACCCACGATGAAGATCCTGGTGTCGGACCGTAAATGTTTTAGGAGCGCATCCGTTACCCCTTCGTCCATTTTTTGAAATACACCGTTCATTTCTTCTAAAATAACCCCAATTTCCTTATTCAAACTTCCTTCACACCTTTCTTCCCATTCACCGTTTCCTTAAATAGACGGGCAGCTTCTGCGGGATCCTTTGCTTTTGTAATCGCCGAGCCAACGATGATGACATCCAGCCCCTTCCTGATCATTACAGGCAAGGACGAAAGAGTGATCCCTCCTGCTGCAGCCCTCAAGGACCCAGCATGATTTCTCATATTGATCATGGCATGACCCGAATTTTCCTGTCTGTCCTTGCTTACATGCTCACAGAATATCGCCTGCCTGTAAATCCGTAATTGCTCAAGCCGGGTATCGGATACATTCAATAAATCAATCATGATCTGCCCCTTGTATTCACACGCTTTTTCCAGGCATTTTTGGATGGTTACATCTGAAGCAGCCCCCATTACCGTAGCTACATCAGCCCCGCTTTGAAAGCAAAGATCCATTTCATAAGCCGCATTGTCCATCGTCTTCATGTCGGCAACGATTTTTTTATCCGGAAAGTGGTTTTTCATTTCTTTAATGCTATTCACTCCGAATTCTTTAATCAGGGAAGTCCCCACCTCAATCCAGTCAATCGAGGCTTCCACGCTTCGTGCCATTTCAATGGCTTCCTCCATATTCATGCGATCCAACGCCAGCTGAATTTTCATGACGAAACCGCCTCCATTTGCTTGACTGACGTAACCGCAGGCTTTTTAACCATTAATGTGAGTAACGCTGAAATCAATAAAGATCCCGCCATGAAAATATAGGATGCTCCGGGCCCGCCGGTCAATCCGTTTAAATATCCGACGAAATAGGCACCTACAAATGAGCCAAGCGCCCCCATACTATTAATCAGGGCCATTGCTCCGCCAGCCACATTCCTTGGGAGGATTTCAGGAATGATGGCAAAGAACGGTCCATACGGTGCATACATCGCACCGCCTGCAATAACCAACAGGGCATATGAAAGCCAGAAATTCGATGTGCCGAGCATGAAGGAACCGAAGAATGCGATTGCCCCCACAAGCAGCGATGTCCAAACGAACGTTTTTCGATTTAATGTTTTATCCGAAAAATAGGATAGTGCCAGCATCGAAATGACCGCTAACAAATAAGGTCCGGATGAAAGCCAGCCCGTTGCCACTATATCCATGCTCGACGCTTGTTTAATAATGGACGGCAGCCACATGACGAACCCATAAACCCCGATGCTCCACATGAAGTATTGGATACTGAGCACGATGACCTGCTTTGACTTAAAAGCTTCCCTATAATTTTTAACAGGTTTTAATGCAGCCTGTTCTTTCTGGAGGGTCGCTTCCATATCTAGCTTTTCCTGATCTGTAAGCCACTTGGCATCTTTGGGACGGTCATTGACGAGCTTATACCAGATAAACGCCCAAAGGACAGCCGGAAGTCCTTCAATGATGAACAGCCATCTCCAGTCGAATGCCTTCAATAGGTAGCCGGAAAGGATCGACATCCACAATACAGTAACTGGATTACCCAGAATCAAAAAGGTGTTGGCCCGGGAGCGTTCTTCTTTTAGAAACCAATGGCTTAGGAAAACGAGCATCGCGGGCATAACAGCGCTTTCAACAACACCAAGCAAGAAGCGAATCGGATAGAGCCATGCCACACTTGTCGCCATCCCCGTCAATGTCGCCAGTCCTCCCCAGAGAATCAAGCTCCAAAAAATCAGGATTTTGGCACTTTTCTTTTCTGCGTAATGTGCACCTGGAACTTGAAAGAAGAAATAACCAAGGAAAAACAGCGCGGCCAGAAAGGAGGATACCCCGGCTGTGATATTAAGGTCTTCCCCCATTCCTCCCGCTACGCCAAACCCATAGTTGGCACGGTCGAGATAGGCGAGACTGTATGTGATGAACACTAGGGGGATCAATCTCATCCACCTTTTTCTCGAAGCTACTTGTAATTGAGACATGATTAAAGCACTCCTTTTTTCATAAAGTGTTCTAGCTCTTCCATATTAGGGAGGCCTTCGTGATCTCCGGAAGACATCACGGCCTTGGCCCCTATCGCATTTCCGCGTAAAACTGCTTCTTCATTCGATGCCCCTTCCAGTAAAGCGCTGATTACCCCGACAGCAAACCCGTCTCCTGCCCCTACGGTATCCACGACTTCCGCTACGGTAAAACCCGGTACCTCCTTCCTTTCATCTTGGGTTGCAAAGTAGGCTCCTTCTTCCCCGAGTTTAATCACCACAAGCTTAACACCGAGCTCGAGGTAGTAACTGGCGATATCCTCTTTGTTGCTGTATCCTGTAAGAATTTCACCTTCCTGAATTCCGGGAAGCAGCCAATCCGCCTCTTCCGCAAACATATTGACGATGCTGATCATCTCCCTTTCATTCGGCCAGAGTGATGGACGCAGATTTGGATGGAATGAAACGGTTACACCCTTTTGTTTCAGATGCTTCAAGACTTGCCATGACAGCTCTCTGAAACTGCCGGAAATGGCAGGAGGTATCCCCGTTAAATGCAGGTGCTGTGTTGAAGGGAGTTTCTCCAAGGGAAAGTCCTCCAGGGAAATCTTGCTGGCGCTTGAATTCTTCCTAAAGTATTCAACGACCGGATCTCCTTGTTCGACTTTGGATTTTAACTGGAACCCAGTTGGATTGAGTGGATCCATCAAAACATTGGAGACATCCACCCCCTCATTTGTGAGCGTTTTCATAATCATGCGCCCGAACGAATCATCCCCCACCTTGCTCATCCATGCAGTTTTAATCCCTAACCTTGACAGGCCAATTGCTACATTGGTTTCGGCCCCTGCCACATAACGCTTATAACGCATGCAATCATCGAGGCTGCCCGAATCCTCAGCAATGAACATCGCCATTGCCTCTCCCATCGTCAGTACTTTAAGCTCGTTCATGGCTGACCTCCTGTTCCATTTTCATAAGTGAAATATAAGTCGCTGCATTTTCCAATGTTACCGGGAACTCAATCGCTACCGGACAAGCGTCATTAAACTTTTCCAATAACTCCATTACCTCAGGCAGCAGCGGCATCGATACCGGCTCAGTCACCCAACCCTCTTTCTCGCGCTTCACTTGCTTCAAATGAATATAGTCCACATATCCCGCTAAATCCTTCGCAGCTTCCATTGGAACTTCTTCTGTATACAGCCAATTGCCCGTATCAAATGTCAGTCTAATCGGGATATCCAACTTTTCGGAGCAACTCAGGAAATGAGCGATCCGGTTTACATTTCCACCGCCAAGCGTCTGATCGTTCTCGATGGTGATTTTCAATTCACGGTTTTGCAGATTTTCCACCAAGGCTTGATTTATTCGAAACATATCAGTTTCAAAAAAATCGTAGTTTCCTAGAGGCATCTTCAGCAATTCCGCTCCCAATTCATCCGCTTCCCTTGCCAAGCATTTAAAACCTATTTCATTCATTTGATGGTTTGAACCGATCAGGAAATCAGGAGCGGAATAATAAATGGCCAAGTTAAGTTCCCTGCATAAGGCACCCAATTCTTCCAGAGAATCATCCGTCGTCAACAATTCCTTTCTGATTTCGATTCCATCAGCTCCAGCGGCTGCTACGAGTTTTATGATTTCAAGATGTCCGAGCGCTTGAAGCCTTTCGGCCGGTATTGAATTCATGCATACAAATACTTTCATATTAATCCTCCTGACCCCAAAATGGTATCGGTACCATTTTGGGAGTTAATAAAGTCTTCAAGTTTAGAAGACTTATGATTTTTTTATAAATGGAGTCGTTTCCCTTATATTCAATTTCGCTTGATACGCCATTGTCTGCGCTGGGGAAGCCTGTCCATCAATGCGGCGCAGGATCATTTCCATAGCAGCGACCCCGATTTGGTATGTGGGCTGTTCAATCGTTGTAATGCCCGAATAAACGATGGTGCTCCAATCCGGATTATCAAATCCCATCATTGCTAAATCTTCCGGGACCGACAGTTTCTTTTCTTGTAAAAGTAAAATTAATTTTAATAGCACGACACTATTTGCCGTCAATATAGCTCTTGATACACCTTTTGAGTCATCTAAAAAATGCTGGAGCTTGGACTCGACATCTTTTAAATCATCGACATTGACCTCATAAACATCTTCTGAACTCGGATGACTGTGGCTCATCAACGTTTGCTGAAAGGATAGCCGCCGCTCATGCCTGGTACTGACATTGCTGGCAGGTTCACTGAAAAATGCAATTCGTTCATAATTTTGGCCAACCAAATAATTGACAGCTTGTGAAGTAGCCTGAAAATTATCCAATCCTACCGTATCGATTTCAAGATCTGGCACCTTCCGATCCAAAAGGATGACCGGGGTTTTTTGCTCTTGCATCTGTTTTAGCATGTCGTGATTACCGCCAGTCGTATGAATGATAAGCCCGTCGATGCGATGGGATAAAAGCATATCAAAATAGCCTCTTTCCTTCTCGGGGTTATTATCCGAATTGCAAATCATCAGATTATATCCATTCTGGCTGCATATATCCTCAGCCCCCCGAAGGATGGCCGTCGTATATGGATTGTTGATGTCCGCCACGATGATTCCAATCAAATAACTCTTATTGCTTTTGAGCCCTCTTGCCATCGTGTTTGGGCGGTACTCCATTTTGTTGATCGCCAGCTCGATTTTCTTACGGGTTTTGTCAGAGAGTTCATCAAATCTCCCCCCTAAATACCGGGAAACAGAGGTCTTTGAAACACCTGCTTCTCTAGCAACATCGTAAATTGTAGCCTTTGCGTTTTCTTGTTTAACCATTACATTCATCCATTCGCGAATTTTGGAACCGGTTCCATTTTTATAAATATTAACACATTACCAATGAATGTCAATCCATTTTATTCAAATTCTTTTTCTTCCGCTGAAAATAGATAGCCGCATGGATCGACGCCAACTTCAAATGCCAAGCTGACAGCCCGTTGCTTTTTTCACCGTACTCCTTCATTTCCTATACTAAAATATATTAACTAAACTGTATAATATAAACAGCTACAGAGAGGGGAAGGCTTTTTTTGATGAAAAATAAATATTCAAAATGGTTACTTGTTGTAGTTATATGTATGGGTGTTGCTATCGGAGGTTATTTGTATTATTCCAGTATTGCAATTGGAGGCACATCTGATAATGGTATGTGGAAAGCAAATTATAAGAAAAACTCTGATGAAACAGTTGGCGGATGGATTGGACATCTTCAACAAAAGTCTGGTGGCAAGGTCAAGATAAAAGAAGTAACCTTTACTGATAATGGAAAAATAGTAGTGGAACATAAGGGATTTACAGAAGGAAAAAGTGAAGATGGCTCTATTACAAAATTAAATCCATTATCAACGGATTTTTATTTGGGAGATCCTCCAAAAAAAGAGCATGTGTACAAGTTGCATATTACATGGGAGAAAAAAGGACAGCCCATGACAGATACCTTTCTTCTAAAATAAAAGAGCATACGTTCATGCCAGGATTTATCTGATAAATTATGGAGCCATTTTGAAACAAAATGGCTCCTTTTATAGACATCATTACATTTTATTCGGCGCTGAAATTCCCAATAAACTTAGCGCATCCTTCAATACAATCGCAACGGAAAAAGCGAATGAGAGCTTCATTTGTTTCCATTCATCTTCCACTAAGATTTTTGAATGTGCATAATATTTATTGAATGCACGAGATACATGCAAGCTGAATTTCGCGATTTGTGATGGATCGGCTTGTTCAAATGATTTTTGGACAATGATCGGGTATTGCTCCAGCAGCTGGATGACTGGCCACGCATATTCGCCTAAAGTGTCATATTGGATGTCCTGCTCTTTAAAATCACCTTTTTCAAGCAAGGAGGAAATTCGCGCATATGTGTACTGTACATATGGGCCCGTTTCTCCCTCAAAATTCATCATTTGCTCTAATGAAAAATCAATATCGTTCATGCGGTTATTTTTTAAATCATTAAAGATTACCGCTCCGACACCGACTTGTCTTGCAACCAGTTCTTTCTGTTCAAGCGCTTGATTTTTTTCTTCAATATTGCGCTTCGCAGTTTCGATCGCCTCTGCCAATACATCCGCAAGCAGCACGACTTTCCCTTTACGGGTCGACATTTTCTTACCGTCTTTTAGCATCATGCCAAATGCTACGTGCTGTAAGTCTTTTGACCACTCATACCCCATTTTTTCAATGACGTTAAAGAGCTGTTTAAAGTGCAGGGATTGTTCATTTCCGACCACATAAAATGTTTTCTTTGCCTCATACTGTTTTTTACGATACATGGCTGCAGCTAAATCACGTGTGGCATAAAGTGTCGCACCATCCGTTTTCGTAATCAAACACGGCGGCATATCTTCCAATTGCACGACATAGGCACCTTCGGATAGGGCAAGCAGGCCTTTTTCTTTTAGTTCCCCGACAACCGCATCCATTTTATCATTGTAAAATGCTTCGCCGGCATAGGAATCAAAACGGATGCCCAATAAATCATAAATCGTCTCGAATTCTTTTAAAGACGCATCCCTGAACCATTTCCACAATGCCAGTGCTTCCTCGTCCCCGTCTTCAAGCGACTTGAAGCTTGCGCGTGCTTGTTCATTCAATGATTCATCGGTTTCTGCTCTTTCATGGAACTTCACATAGATTTTCAATAATTCCTGAATCGGCGAAGCTTCGATTGCCTCTTTGTCCCCCCACAGCTTATACGCGACAATCAACTTACCGAATTGCGTGCCCCAATCTCCTAAATGATTGATACGCACGGCATTGTAGCCATTTTTTTCGGCAATGTTGGCCAGTGCATTCCCTATGACCGTAGAGCGTAAGTGCCCCATGGAAAAAGGCTTGGCAATATTCGGGGAGGAATAATCAATCACGACATTTCCCTTTCCAGTCTGCATCGAACCATACTGATCCTTTTCCCTTAATATCGTTTGCAGCACATTTTCCGTCACCATCTGCTGATTGACGAAGATATTCAGATAACCTCCCACTACGTTCACTTCCTGAATCAACGTACTGTTTAATTGTTGGGCTATTTCCGACGCAATCACCTGAGGCGATTTTTTGAATTTTTTCGCAAGAGTAAAGCACGGAAAGGCGACATCACCTAACTCCATCATTTTCGGCTTTTCCATTAATTTTTCTATTTCACTTGCTGGCATTTCATTGTTCAAAGCAGTTGAAATCAATTCTGCAATTGGTTTATTCATCGACATTTTCCCTCCTAAACAAAAAAGCCCCCGCCTCTAAATAAGAGACGAGAGCATGAATTCCCGTGGTACCACTCTAGTTGCCACAAATTGCGGCCACTTTCCATTGTTAACGAGGTGACTCCCCGATATTCCCTACTGAACGTTTCAAGAAATTTCTCCAAAGTGCGCTTCATTCATCCGACCTGCATTAGGCTCCCACCATCCCTAACTCGCTTTCCATTTCAAAATGAACTACTCTCTTCATCTCAGAATTTTCAATATTATAATTTAATCCATCGTACACAATTTAAAAAAACGTGTCAACAGAATTTAAGAAACAAATCCTAACCAGCCGGTAACTTCATTTTATCCTTGATCGTCGAAAAATACTTCCTTACTGTCCCAATTGTGCCGCGTTGATTGGACGGCTCAATATTGGATGGTGGACCATCGGCTAACAGCCCTAACACTCCCATTTCCCGGCCATTATGGCTGGAAGGCCCATCAATAAGCTCTGGGGAGTATATTCGCTTGCCATCCATTATGCAGCGAATCGAGTAGGCTAACTCTTCACCCGGGTTATCCTTCAATAAATAACCACTTACATCAGCCTTTAACGCGAGTTGAAAATAACCAGTCCTTCGAAATGTCGTTAAAATGACCACTTTGCATTCAAATGACCTTAATGCTTCTGCTGCCTCAAGTCCGTTCATTACAGGCATCTCCATATCCATGATACACACATCAGGCCGTAATTGGTGTACAAGAGCCATCGCTTCTTCTCCGTTACTGGCTTGCCCGACAATTTCTATATCTTCTTCAAGATTGAGTAGAGAACTTATTGCCTCTAATAGCATTTGCTGATTCTCTGCAATGACAATTCGAATCATTATTAAGTTCTCTCCTTTATCGAGTTCCTTATATGAAGCAAAGACTCCCCAAATCCGAGGATTATTAAGGGAGTCTGGAATGATACATGAACGTTACAGTTCAGATTTCACTTGAGTGGGAACACTTTTTTTCGTTAAATATTTTATGTCCTTGAAACTGACGAAATTCTTGGATTCCTCATCCCATAAACGGAAACGGAGTGAGCGCAAGCTTGTTGCAAGAGTTATCGTCGGAACGTTCTCTAAAGGCTGCGTATTATTATGCGCCATTTCCAATTTATAGTTAGGCACCCTTGGACTTAAATGATGAACATGATGGTAACCGATATTACCAGTAAGGAACTGCATCAGTTTTGGAAGCTTATAAAAAGAACTTCCCTCCACTGCTGCCAATACATATTCCCACTCTTCATTTTCTTCAAAATAAGAGTCCTCAAATGTGTGCTGGACGTAAAACAGCCAAATGCCGATTGAACCAGAAATCATGAAAATGGAACCTTGTACCAGAAGGAACGACTGCCAGCCTACTGCCAGGCAAAGCAATGCCGCAAAAACGACGATTAATACATTCGTCAAATACGTATTATTTTTTTCCTTCTTTCTAGCACCTTTACGGTTAAATCTATTTTTAAGAAGGAAAACATAAATCGGCCCCAAACCAAACATGACCAATGGATTACGATAAAAACGATAAGCAAAACGAAGTTTAAACGGTGCAGCCAAATACTCATCTACCGTAAGGGTCCAAATATCACCTGTACCCCGCTTATCCAAATTACCGCTTGTTGCGTGATGCACAGAATGCTCATGTCCCCATTGATCAAACGGGAATAAAGTCAAAACACCCATGATCGTACCGACTATTCTATTCGCACGGCGGTCTTTGAAAAATGAATGATGCGTACAATCATGAAAAATGATGAATATTCTCGTCAAGAATCCTGCAGCAAACACAGCTGGGATTAAAGCTAACCAATAAGAAACGGAAAGACTTATATATGCTAGGTACCATAAAATGATGAACGGCCCCAGGGTATTGATGATCTGCCATATACTTTGCTTTGTCGTTGATTGTTCAAAAGGAGCAATTTGTTTTCTCAAGGATTTCGTATTTTGCAAGGTCATATTTCAATTGCACTTCCTTTTATTTGTCGTTATCCATAGTATAAAGAATCCAACCTGATTTTATTAGTACCAGGTGTCATGACTAGAAGATGACAAATGTCATGTACAAGTCATTTCCAGTGACAAACGTAAAAAAGGCCAACCAGGATGAACCGGTTAACCTGTACACATATATAGGATTTCGTTATCTTCAAAATGACAGGCGGCCTTACTTTAAGAACAGGACTGTCAATGCTTAACATCAGTAAGCAAATGAAGGCCCGTTACTCTCCTTTTAAAAATAAATAAAGACCATAATCCGTCGAAGTTGAGGCATAGCCCATTTGGCGCAACATGGCCGTGATATTGCCGCGATGATAGGTTCCATGATTCACGACATGCGGTACCAATTCGGCTGCACTTGTTTTCATTTGTCCTCCAGCTGGATTCTCAATTATAAGAGGTTTATGTATATTTTCTTTTTGGCCAAGCAGCGATTTGTACCGCTCGGACAACTCAATAAACATGGCCTCCATTTCCTCTAATTCCTTTGACTCCATTTGTTCTTTCAGTTGTTCAGCCAGCTCCAATGCATGTTTCATGCTTTTACCGGAAAAAACCTCCGCCCACCCCAGATCGGAAAGATACACATGGGCCATCACACTCGATATCGATGAAAACACACTTTGAACTTCCTGATGGTAAACATCCTTTGGAAGCTCTTTTAAACGGTTGAAAATCTGATTATTTGCCCATATGTTGAAATCATAAAACTGTAATGAAAAATTTGACATATAAACTCTCCCCTTCTATTTACAAATCAATTGCCCTTCATACGGAATAATTCGTCCCACACGAAGGTTAGTAATGCCTTTCCACAATGTACCTCTATTTATATGGCTATTCTCCATAGTAAACTAGTAAAGTTAAATTTTACAAAGGGGAATAAAATCATTGTGAAAAAATTCTTTGGATGTTTTATCATGTTAAGCCTTCTTTGTATGTGTCTCTTTCCAACCAGTGGTCATTCATCAAGTAAAACCCAATCCATAGGTTCTGTTAAATTGGACAATACAAAAGTTTTTAGTTCTCCTAAATTAGGTTCCACTCTATTAAAGACCTTAAAGAAGGGCGAAGAGTTTCCCATCATTTCTACTTCGGTTGGGGATTCCGCGGGGCCCATCATTCATAAAGTGAAGTCTGGAAACACACTATGGAAAATAGCAAATCAATATGGTGTTTCAGTAAGTGAGCTGCAAAAAGTAAATAAATTAACCTCTTCCGAAATAACTGTTGGCCAAAACCTGAAGATCCCCCAGAAATATAAGATCCATAAGGTTGTATCAGGCGATACATTGTGGAAGATCTCTAATAAATACAAGGTAACAACAAGTGATTTGACGAAATTAAATAACTTACACACGGTTACCCTTAAAGTGGGCCAAAAATTGAAGGTTCCGGATTATTACTGCCAGGTTCAATTGCTTGGCGGAAAAAAGGGCTGGATAAAGAAATCCCAGCTTCAAAAAAAGGCGCAAAATCGAATCGTCATGGGCTGGAAGCATAATGGATCGAAAGAAAGCTATACCCAGCAACTTAAACACCCCAATTTGAATGTAGTATCTCCCCGTTCTTATACGCTGACGGATACCGGTAATTACGTTTCCGTTTCTGTAGATACAAAATACATCCAAGCTGCCCATAAACAAGGAAAACAAGTTTGGCAGCTTATCGGGAATAAATTTGACCCTGTATTAACTGGTTCTGTACTAGGCTATACAAAAAAACGCCAAAAATTAGTTTCAGCTTTACGCGATTCACTTGTTAAAACGAAAAGTGATGGAATAAATGTAGATTTCGAAAACATCGACCCAAAAAATAAAAAGGACTTTGTACTTTTCATCGGCGAACTAAAAAAGGAACTAAAACCGCATGGAATTAAAGTGTCTGTGGATGTCACCCGAGAAAATGAAGACCCTTATTGGTCAAAAAGCCTAGATAGGAAAGCACTTGGCAAAATAGCGGACTATATAATCATAATGGGTTATGACGAGCATTGGGGAGGGAGCCCAGTAGCCGGGTCCGTTTCCTCGTTACCTTGGATCAAAGAAGGAACCAATCTTTTAATGAAAGAAGTACCTGCTCATAAGATCATATTGGCTGTACCATTTTATACGAGAGAATGGGAAACCGATTTGTCGACCAAAAAAGTGAAAAGTCATGACCGTACCATGGCTGAGGTTAACAAAATCATTTCAACTCAAAAACTTAAAAAGCTATGGGATAAACAGACGCAACAAAATTACGTGGTGTACACTTCCAAAGGGAAAAAGCATCAAATTTGGATAGAAGATAAAAAATCGATGAAACTCCGTATGGACCTGGTTAAACAAAATCATCTAGGCGGTGCAGCTGCTTGGTACATTGGATCAGAAACCCCTGACATTTGGGATGTCTATCATTTTAATCAATAGGTAAATGCATTAAGGAAAAAGGCCTCACATTGTGTGGGGCCTTTTCTGCATGACATCATTTTCAGTCGGTCCAGTCGTCTTAAGTGAATAGACCACCCCAATAAATATCAAGGAAATACCCAGAATTTGAATAACGTCCGGTTTAAATCCTGAAAGCAGAATATCCAAAAGGATGGCAACTGCCGGATCGACAAAAATCATGAAAGATACTACATTTGTAGGCAAATGGCGAATACTATTAAAAAACAGCAAATACACAACGCCTGTATGGATGATGCCGGTAAGCACCGTATAAAACCATTCGGAAGATTTTAACGTTGTATATACGGAATAATCGACAAAAGGAATCAGTAATAGAAATCCAATGAACATTTGCAGAAATGTGGTCGCATATACACTCGTCTTTGTAATGCTCTTTCCTAAAAGCATGGTTGCCGCATAGAAAAAGGCAGCAATGATTCCATACACGATGCCCTCCCATTCAGGAGAAGATGATCGAAATCCATCTGTTCCCATAATGAATAATGTGCCAGTGAAGCAAAGGGAAATGGCCAAGATGGAGAATACATTCATTTTCTCCCTAAAAATGAGGCTCCCTATAATGAGTACAAGGATCGGCGCTAAATGATAAAGCGAAATGGCGATTGTCACCGATATCAGCTCAAAAGATTTAAAGAGGAATATCCAGTTTAACAAGTTGGCCACCGCGCAGAAAATGATCAGCATTACCTCCCTGCCATTCCATATTTCGTTCTTGAAATGTCCGGTAATCATCCAGGCTGCACATAAGAATACGGCAGCACAAATGCAGCGAACAAAAACCAATTCCAATGCAGGAAGTCCTGATAGTTCCGAAAAGAAACCGACAGAACCAAAGATTGTCATGGCTAGAGACAGTTGAAGAAGTGCTATTTTATTCATTTAATTTCCCCTCATGAAACTTCCAATTTTTACATTTATACTATCATTTCTCGGGCATGCCGTCACGAGTAATGATATTCGCCCACATTTGTTCCGGAATACTTAATGTACACCTGCTATTGCGCGGTAAGGTCGTCATGATCTCGTCTTCCCTGCCTTCCATTATTTTGGCGGCCCAGTCCGGTTCCATCAGCAATTCCCTTCCTAATGCGAAAAGCGGTATATTTTTCTCAAGCACAGCATTTGCTTCCTCTGGAGTATGGATCGATCCAAGTGATATGAAACTGGTCCTGCCAGCGATGACATCGCGGAGAATTTCGGTCCTTGTCAATCCCCTGTTCAATCCGCTTCTAGGCATGGACCAGACATTTTTAACAGAAAGATGTAAATAGGAAAGCCCCTGAGTTGCCAATTCATCTACCCATGCAGCTGTATCATCCATTTTCAATCCGCCTTCTTCCGGTTCTTCGGGGGAGAAGCGATACCCAATAACGAATTCCTTGTCTGCATAAAGATCACGGATCCGCTTCACCTCCGCGATGACGGCAAGTGGAAAATGCATTCTATTCTTCAAACTCCCTCCCCAATGATCTCTCCGTCTGTTGGAGTGGGGTGAGAAAAACTGCTGAAGGAGATAGCCATTCGCTCCATGGATTTCCACACCGTCGAATCCTGAACGAATGGCATGGCGGGTGGCTCTTCCAAAGTCTTGAATTGTGGATAGAATCTCAGTGTGGCTCATTGACCTTGGAATGTACTCTTCGCCCATTCCTTTATAAACGCTTGCAATGATTCCGCTCGGACTAACCATTTTTTCTCCGCCTGTACAGCTTGGAAGGCTCTCGCTTCCGCCATGATGAAGCTGGAGAATGGCTTTTGCACCTTTGGATTTGATTGTTTTTGAAAGCTCAGTGAGTCCAGCGATGCTTTGTTCATCATATACTTTCATTTGCCGGGGAAAGCTTGTCGCAACAGGGGAAATGGCGGCAGCGGCTGTAATGAACATGGCAGGTCCATCTGCCCTTCTTTTATAGTAGGCTAATTCCTCGTCAGAAACCAAGCCATCCTCTTGACCTGAATAAGTGGTCATCGGCGCAACTACAATCCTATTTTTAAGAACCGTTCCATTAGAAAGCGTGTACGGTGAAAAAATTTGCCCGTGTTTCCGTTTCAACATTTTCCATCACCCATTCGTATTTTAATTTGTAATTTTATTGTATTCTCGACCACATCATAAGTAAAATGAATGTTTTTCATTACTTGGATTAGAGTTTCTCATGTATAATTCATAGAAGAAGGGTGTGGGGCATTTGAATTTTTTTCAATTGGAAGTCTTTTTACATGTTGTTGAACACGGAAGTTTTACGAAAGCGGGAGACCGGATCGGACTGACTCAATCAGGCGTGAGCCATAACATTACAGCACTTGAAACGGAACTTGGTGTGGCTTTACTGAAGCGTGACCGAAAAGGAATAACACTCACGACTGCGGGAGAACAAGTTATTCCACATATGCGGGCCATTGCTGCCAACCTTGCACATATCGAACAAAAGATTGCAGCTGTGAATGGAATGGAAATCGGTAAAATAACGATTGGCAGTTTTCCAAGCTTCACTGCCAGATTCATACCAAAGCTATTCTCCATCTTTAAAGAAAAATACCCTAATATCGATTTGCTGATTCATGAAGGTGGATATGAGGAAATCTTAGCATGGATCGAAGAAGGAACAGTGGACATCGGCTTTGCAGCAAAACCAGTAAAGAACGTGGAATTCATCCCTCTGCTAAATGATCCTCTATCAGCTGTCGTATACGAAGGCCATCCGCTTTCAGGGAAAACCTCATTGAACCTGGAAGACTTCGTTGATCAACCATTCATCATGCTGAGATCTGGCTGTGAAACACTCATAGAAGATAGATTCCTGGAAGCCAAGATAAAACCAAACATTTCATACGACATTAAAGACAATCAAACGGTGCTCTCAATGGTAGCAGGAAAATTAGGCATCACGATTATGCCAGACCTGGCTTTACCGGAAAAACCCGAACGCATCAAAAGCCTGCCCTTGAACCCGGAACTTTCACGGGAGATCGGATTGGTCATGAAATCAGCTAAACACCTATCACCCGTCGCCAAGGAATTTACAAAAGTCGTTCAAGATCACTTCATCGGGTAATGGGCAGTATGAAAAAAACAAGAATCCCCTTTTCATGTAAAAGGGGATTCTTGTTTTGCCGATGATCATCCCAAGAATAGATCCAGCAGATTACTGCCTGCAGATGATTGCCTATTATAAAACTCCGAATAACCGCACTGCTTGCAATACACAACCGTAAATTGATTATTCTGGACATCGAACATTTTTGACAAGCCTGTTCCTGTCATGGCTACATCCTTCTTAGCAGCATCATTGCTTCCGCATTTCATACAACCCTTTTCGCTCATGATCCTTCATCTCCCAAATTTATTAAAATGATAAATGCTTATAAATACCGGAGCTTCCCGGCACCGTTCATAATTACATATACGGATAACCTGGATAAATGGTTTCGGAATTCATGCAAAAATATGTAAATTCCATTGAGTACTGTTTTTTTGGCTCCTTTTTTTATTACGGTTAGATTTTATGGTAGGCAAAGCATTATACACACTAATGGCAAAATAATAGATTAAAATCATTGCATAGCATCACTTATAGGAACGGGGGTATCATCAAGCTTAAAAATAGCAAATAATGCATATACCCCAACAAATATGATCGGATAAATGATGTAATGATAGATGAAATTTTTTATGAAAATATTCTTTATCGCATCGCTTTCTTATTTACTTAAACAGCTAAAACCGATAATCGGGGACGCTGGTGAAATCATTAAATCACATCTGCATCATCCAATCGTATTTCTGCGACCCTTCCACCTGGTACACACCAGAATTCCAAGGTAATATTTCGTTTATGGTCAATGTATCCGATAATATCGGCTCCCTGTTCATAACTTTTATAATAATGATCTCCGTACTTCGAAAGGACGTCCGCTTTCTTACTTCCTAATTTAATGCCTTTGCTTGTTTGAAGGGAGTTTTCAAATTGGGCGTCGTCCGTACTTGAAATGATCAACCGCATGATTTTCCCTTTATCCTCGTCTGTATTGATAGAGGCCGTTTTTAACCCCCCTTTCCAATAATAATAATCATAAGCCTTATTATTATCTTGATCGATGGGTTCACCATATTCCCTAATGAATTCTGGACTCGATATGTTATCAAACACTTTAAATCCCCCGATAGATTCATCAGACAAATCTGTTGATTTTGTCAATTTTTGAGAGAATGCCGAGTACACGTAGAGCCCTAATGCTGTTCCAATAATTATAAATACAATGACTAACTTTCGTTTATAATGCATTTTCCCCATCTTTAAATCTGCTCCATCTCTATCAGATTATTTCCGCGAAGTCCGCAATTAACTAGTGTATTGTTAATATGTACATGGAGCTACTGACTTGCAAACAGGTAGGAACTGATCCCCATTACGAGCCCTCCGCCTATCCCGATCACTACGCCAGCAACTGTCCATTGTGATATCACCATGCCCATTAGAAATAAAGAAAATCCTATAAGTCCAATTAATAGAACCTTGTTTTCATTCATTTTACACCCCTAAACCCAACTGAATATCCTCATATTATCTTATACGGATAATTTTGGATAAAGGTTTCACTTTATGCCAGATTCTAAGCAGCAACATTCCTGTTGCATAAGAAAAACCGAAATCAGCCACTGATTTCGGTTTTTCGCTCTATTTAATTAGTGATATCTTTTTTCTGGAAGAAGAAGAAAGTTAGCGCTAAAAAGATAAGATAATAGATTCCCAGTACCCCCATCGAGAATCCAAGTGTAGCTCCATCGAACATGTCTATGGTTCCGGAAATATAACCCCTTAAATCGAGATGGGGAAATAGGACGAATTTTAACCACTCGTATTTTCCGATGAATGATTGAATGACCATATTTAATGTCGAAGAGGCAAATAGTATGAAAATGGATATACCTACTGCAAGTGCTTGGTTCTTAAATAATGTGCTTAACATGAAAGCGATGGTCGTGATGACTAGGAATCCTGGTATCCAGTAAACGATCATGTCCACGAAATATTCGCCGACTACCACCGGACTGAATTCGAAAGATGCAGGATCCATGATTTTGTCTGAATACGAACCATTGCCAAAGAATATGATTCCGATTAGATAACTGAATATAAGCAGGCTCGCAAGTAGTAAAGCTGCAAATAACAAGGAAGTAATATATTTGGAAAGAAGGATCTTCCAACGTTTATAAGGCCTGATCAACAGTTGTTTAATGGTGCCATCGGAAAATTCCGAGGAAACGAGCGAGCTGCAAACAATAACGACGAATAAAGTGACAAATGATGTTAATGATGTAGTCCATTCAGCCATATAGGTCCAATTCGTGTTTAAGTCAGGGTTTATATTATCAGCCAACAGTTGCTTATTGTAATTAATTTCTTCCATGATGGCGGCTTTTTCTTCTTCACTGATTTCCTTAGCTCCCAAAGCCTTTTCCTGTTCTTGGATATCGGCGTTTAACTCTTGCTTCCAATCTTTATTCGTTTCGTCAGGGCTTAGTTTATAATCGATGACCGCAGCCCCTAATGCTGCCAATAATAGAAAAGCGATGAATATATAAGTTGATACTTTTGAAAAGATTTTCATCCATTCATTTTTTACTAAGGACATCATACAGACTCCCTCATTTCCTGCTCAGTGATTTCGAAGAATTTATCTTCCAGTGATTTTCTGGTTATGCCAATTTCAAAGACATCCAGATCATTTGCATTAAAACTCCTGTTTATATGGGCCGTTTGTTCTCGGGTGGCCGAAACAGAGATTTTCTTCGCACCATTTTTTAGGATCGTGATATCCGCAAACTGTTCTTGAAGGATTTTTTTAGCTAGCTTCCCATCACTGACGGTGAATGACACTTCATTGATGGTTTCGGTTTTTTCATCAACAATATGTTCTTTCGTATGAATCAGTTTTCCCTTTTCGATAACGGCAAAACTATCACACATCAATTGCATTTCCGATAGTAAATGGGATGAAATCAATATCCCGACGCCTTCACTTGCCAGTACTTTCAGATAATCACGAAACTCGCGAATCCCCTGCGGATCCAAGCCATTCGTCGGTTCATCAAAAATCAATAACGACGGTTTATGTAAAATGGCCTGTGCCACGCCAAGGCGCTGGCGCATTCCCAATGAATAGGTTTTAACCTTCTTATCGATGGCATGATCCAGTTTGACAAGCTTAATGACTTCTTCTATTCTCTCATTGGATATGTCATTGGATGACATCCGGGCATAATGCAGGATATTCTTTCTGCCTGTCATATACTTATAGAACTCCGGATTTTCAACAATGGCCCCCAATTCATTCATCGCACCTTCGAAATCATGATCGAGGTCACTGCCATTGATCATGACTTTACCGCCCGTACGATTGATGAGACCTGTGATCATACGGATGATCGTGGTCTTCCCAGCACCATTCGGACCAAGTAAACCAAATATTTCATTGCTTTTTATTTCAAAGCTCACATTGTCTACGATGGTTGCTTTTCCAATTTTTTTAGTTAAGGATTGAACCTTAAGAACCGCTTCAGACATATAATACCTTCCTTTTTTATGAATTTCCAAAATCACACAAATTCAACATTACCATATTATGCATATTATTACTATACTGATATTCTTCTAATTGGGTATATTGAACCAATGCAGCCGCCGGCGTCAACTTCCCGCCCCCATTATCCTAAACACTGCCTTCACTTTTTTCTTCGAAATAGCAACAACCCCTATATATCGTTACCATTTTATACGATTACGTAAGGAGAAAGTTTCAGTATTATTTTATTTGATAAGGAAAATTCACCATAATTTATACAATATATAGGAAAATCCGATAGAAATGGCCAGACCCAATGCCAATAGAAGGATTTTTCTAATAATGGAAGGTAAGAGCTTATATATCATCATTACAATTACATCGATGAAATTCGTGGGTACTCCGGAGCCGAACTCTTTGATTTCTTTCTTTTTGCCAAATAGGGCGAACCACATTATAAAAAGACCGCATAAAATAAAAATGATGGAAAAAATCTTATATCCCATTGAATGTCACCCGTTTCCTCATAGGCTAAACGATATTGTTATTATTATCTTAACTTTCAAGTTTCAAAATGAATTCTTCTACCTCTTTGCCTCTTGCATGAGAATATCCTTTGTCCTCATCGCATCTTTCAAATCCGCATTTTTCCAGCACCCGGATGGATGCAAAATTATCCTTGGCTGCACGGGCATAAACAGGGCGGACTTTTATTTTCGGCAAAAAATGGAGCAGTGCACATGTAGCGATCCCTTTACCCCAAAATTGCTTCCCGATCCAATAACTCACTTCCGGGTTACCAAACTGTTCAAACTTGAGAATGCTGCCTGCCACACACCCGTTGCAGAGTATGGTCATTTTTTGAATATCCCGGTTCGATAAGATGTTCTTCCAGTGTGTCAAAAAAGCCGCCTTGTCTGATGGATCCTTAGATGTGAAAGCAGCCATATAGTTTGCGTCAGGATCTAATTGCTGCTCGAAAAAGATAGGAAGATCACTCTCCTTGACCTCCCGCAGCCGGACTCCTTCGTCATTCGTTTGCAATCCCATAAACTCATCCCCCACACCAAAATATAACATTCATTAAAATCAGAAAAACCGAAGACTCTGCCATCTTCGGCGCGGTTTCATTCTTTCATCTTACTATAATTACCGTTGAACTGTTATTGCTCAATATGCTTGATAACGTCAGACAAGCTCTTATCCGCCATGGATCGGAGGCGTAAATGATGGTTTTCAAAAGCTAAAGCGTCCGTCACGGGATTTGGTACGATTACACACTTTAACCCAGCAGTCAGGGCCGCTTGAAGCCCATTTAACGAATCTTCAAATGCTACGGCTTCTGCAGGCTGAATGCCTAGGACTTCTATTGCCTTTACATACAAATCAGGCGCTGGTTTAACTTTATCAACATCATCCCCTGTAATCATAACTTCAAAATAGTGTAACAGTCCGAGTTTCCCCAAATGATGAGTGACCCACTCTTTTGTCGAGCTTGAAGCGAGGGCGATTTTATATCCATTTCTCTTTGCTACTTCTAGATAATCCTTCACACCTTCACGTGCCTGTGCTGTTTTCATCTTTACTTCATGGAGGCTTTTTGCTCTGGATTCAATTTCTTCAATATTACACCTTTCCCCCAGCTGATCTTTGAAGTACTGATTTAGCTCAGTATTATCGGTTCCGATACATGTAACAAAATGTTCGAGAGGCAAATCAGATTTATAAAAAGCCATCGTTTCTTTATAGGCCTCATACCAAACCGTTTCCGTGTCTAAAATTAAGCCATCAAAGTCGAAAATAACTGCCTTAATCATATGATTTCCTCCTTTAATCTTACAATAGAATTTATATTAACTTAAACGTACATGAATGAATGCCCCTGCTCAACCAAACGGTTCCGTTAGTTTCATATGAAACTTGATTTTTTCCCATAATTCGACAATTAATAAGGATATGGTAACCCGATGTCCGCCTCATTTCTTTTCTTTCTGTTACATGTTTTAACAATTACTTAGTGCCTTCGCGGTGTTTTTCCTTAACTGCGCCTAAAAGAGTGATAGTTTAACGAATAGTTTAATTGCAGGAAACAACGAGGAGGATAAACATGAAGAAAATTTTATTAACGATCCTAACGGCTTCTGTATTCATTCTAGGAGTTTGCATGCCAACTAAAGGCGAAGCCGCAGCTTTGGATCGCACACTTTCATTTGGAATGAGTAATAGTGATGTTAAAGAATTACAAGAATTATTACTGACAAAAGGGGTTTTTCCCTATCATGAAGCAACAGGTTACTACGGACCGATTACAAAGGAATCCGTAAAGAAGTTTCAGGAAAAATCAGGGCTGAAAGTCGATGGAATATCAGGAACACAAACGAATCAGAAAATACAGACACTGAAAAGCGGGGATATGGGAAGACCTGTAGCTGAACTGCAAAGGCTATTGAAAGCCTGGGATGTTTACTCATCAACGGTCGATGGCATTTATGGAACAGGTACAAAACAAGCAGTCATGAACTTTCAAAAGCAAAAGGGATTATCCGCTGACGGTATAGCCGGTGCACGGACCTTCAGTAAATTAGAAGAAAGAGCCAGTTCAGCAAGCTCAGCCGTTAAAGAACTGACGGTTACAAGTACAGCTTATACAGCAAGCTGCGAAGGATGTTCAGGCACTACAAGAATGGGTGTCGATTTAGAAAAATATGATGATGCCAAACTGATAGCAGTCGATCCGAACGTGATTCCGCTAGGCTCCATCGTGGAAGTCGAAGGCTACGGACAAGCCATCGCTGCAGACACGGGCGGTGCGATCAAAGGAAACAGAATCGATGTATTCATCGCAAAAGAAGCGGATGCTCTAACGTGGGGAAGAAAGCAAGTGAAGGTAAGAGTAATTAGATAATGCATGACATAAATATCGATTTACTATAAAAATAGATACATAACCAAACCGCAAAGAGCATGTAATGAATCCATTCATGCTCTTTCGGTCTGTTCAAACCATTTTGTACATGATAATATCATCGACGTATTCACTTTCGCTCATCTTGAATTCTTTGATTTTACGGCCTTCTTCAACAAACCCCAGCCTTTTATACAATGATATTGCCCGATGATTTGTTGAAAAAACTCCTAAACTCACCTTTTCAATCAACGGATTGGCTTCTGCCCAATCCAATAACGCTTCAATAAGCTCTTTTCCAATTCCCATCCCTCTGAAATTTTTTCTGATCATTACCCCAAATGAGCCCTTATGGAACATTCTCTTCCTATTTTCCGATTGAAAGGCTATCCATCCAACCACTTCTTCATTCATTTCAGCCACGATGATGGTCTCCCGTTCATTTTCCAATAACCTTCGTATCCAATCTCGTTGCTGTTCAGGTGTTTTATTGAACTCCTCCGATACGGCAATAAAATACTCGCCTTCAGAAATAACGGAATTCTGTACATCCAAAACCGCTTCCGCATCTTCCAATACACCAGTCCGGATCATATATACACCTGACATGCCAATCCCCCTTAATGAACCATGTTCGGATCGAAGTGAACAATAGTTCGTCCTTCCATGATTCTTTGTTCGATTTTTTGAACGGTGTTGGATAATGAACGATCCGCATTCTTCAAATCATACTTTTTATGAAAAAAGTTATATAACGTTAAATCCCTTAGCTTTAAAAATAGAGGAATCGTTTCGTATTCCACAGGTGCCAGGATATTTTCCGTCTCATACCCTCTTATGAATTCCCTCATGAACTTGGCCGCATATTCATCGAGCCCTTTTATCCCTTCACGTTCCAAACTCCACATCAGATAGTACAGAGGGATCGCCAAATCGCTGGCAAACCAGTGATATGAACAGTCATCAAAGTCAAAAACATGAATCTGCCCCTCATGATAATGGAAATTGCCGTTATGTATATCAGAATGAATCAAGCCAAAATTATCTGGATGAACGGGAAGGGCATTTAAATGCTTGTTGATTACTTCTTGTTGACGGATCACTTGCTCCGGTACATCGGATTGATAAAGCTGGACATTCAATAATTCCTCTTCATACCAATCCAGCCGTTTATATTTCGCTTCGGGCTTATAGCTTTTTGTTTGTTTATGCATTTGGCCAATGGTTCTTCCCCATTCAAAAAATAAAGGTCCATCGAAATTTTCATCAGTGACTTTCATCCTAAAACCAGGAGCTTTTTCAAACAGGCAACAATAAAATTCCGTACCATCCGAGCCCTTTACAATTTCAACTAAGTTCTTTTCTTTCGAAAAGAGAACTTTAGGAATTTCACTCCCATTATTCTGTAAATGCTCAATCCACTTTAACTCAGCAAGCACTTGATCTTTTGTACGATGTGATTGATGGGTCATTCTTAAGATATATGGCGTTCCATCCCTGTAAACCTCAAATACGTAGTTCTCTGCATCTCCAAGTTTAACCGGATTCCCAGCATTCACTTGAAAAAAATCCCCCGCCAATTTCACCAATTCATTAGAAAAAATTCGTTCTACCGCTGCTTCCATGATCTTCACTCCCATTGCCAACATTATTAATAAAAACGATTTATACTATGCTTTATACGATACTAAGATGCCATTTCCCTTTATTTGTATATTATTGTTTTTTTAAATTTAAAGGTAAAGCTTTTGCATATTAAGTTATTAGGGGCTCCTTCTACCTTTTCAAAAAAAAAACGCCCTATAGGGCGCGTCCAAAAATCAAGTTTCCTTTTCTTCTTCATTCGCTATTTTATTGAACTTCAAGATCGTTTCTTCGATTACAGGATTATTGAATTCCTCTTGGATGGCTGATTGTACAAATTTATCTTCACCATTCATTTCATCCCACTCATTAACTTTGTAATCTGGATCCCGACGATTTGATTTACCGTTTTGTTCCTCATTATTTTCCAACTACCTTCACCTCTTAACCATAGTGGAGTTCGGACCATTCAAGCGGAAAGAATATATCTTTTCAATAATCATCCTTGATTGAAATGGGTGAACCCGTTGAGGTATGTTGATTGACCCAGTCGAGCGATACTTTTGAAACGGCATCCCATTCAGGTATTTGGGCTTTATGTTGTTCCACCCAGCTCATGCAATATTGCGGGTCAATATTGCTTTCTTGAGATTTCGCCAAAAATGACTGAATTGTGGCTTCCGTACAATTTTCCCATGATCCACATGTATCCTGCCAAATATGTTCCATTTTCATTTGGATATTTTCGTTAGCCATTGGGTTTCCTCCTTAATTAAATATTACTTATTGATATCTTCATTAAGTATGTCCAAGGCTAAATAAATCATTACAAAAATTTGGTTTTTTCAGCGAAAGAATGAATTTACAGTCGTAAAAATGATGAATAAACTGAATACGATAAACCAAAATCCGCCAAAACCAATAACTGCTTACGAAAGGAAAATCATTGCCTTCTTCAATCTCCTTTACACCTTTATACAGCCAATTATATTGAAACAAACCAGTTTTGGAGCATTTCCAGTAAGTTTCGGGCTATTATGCGTGAATTGGGGCATATACTCGTGAATTTTTCACGCTTTTATTTGTCGAATCTGCGTTTTACTCGTGCGTTTTAGCGATTTACTCGTGAGTTTCATGCTTTTACTCGTGAGTTTAGCCGATTTACTCGTGAGTTTTAACCATTTACTCGTGAGTTTCACGCTTTACTCGTGAGTTTATTTTGTATTGATCTTTTCTTACTAAAAATGTTTATAATCCGATACAAATAGTGGACAATGTGTCTTACATTCACTCCATTCCCTCCAAAAAATGGCACAAAAAAAGCTGAGTGCTTGGACTCCGCTCATCCCGGCGACGTTCGACGAACAATCCGTTGCCGAGTTCGGCACCGAGGCACCGCTTGGCCGTCCTGGGCAGCCGGCAGATCATGCAGGCGCCTATGTGCTGCTAGCATCTGATGAAGGTGCTTATATAACAGGACAGTGCATTCATATCAATGGCGGGATCACGATGTCCTCATAAACCCAAAACGACCGAAAAGCATGGTGCTTTTCGGTCGTTTCCTTTGTGAAATTTAATTTCCTATGCCAGGCGAATTCATCAATACAATTCTCCAACCATCCGGATCTTCAATGGTAACACCTGATTTTTCCCAATATGGATTCTCCGGAAAAACCGGTTCATAGCCCATACCTTTCAACCTATTCGTGATTTCCTCAATGGTTTTACGTTCAGGAATATAAAAGACAAGCAGATTATCTTTTGATGGGGCAGGACAAGGACTGCCATCTTTATGTTGAGTAAACTCTAAATGATAGCTGGAATCCGGAAGCCCGATCATGATGCCATCATATCCCTCGTGCCCTTCGAAAGAACCGATTTTTTTCAATCCTAATCCTTCACAATAGAAGCTTACTACCTTTTTTAGTTGATCAGTTGGACGTGCAACCCGGATCTGTGCTACTTTCATTTCAGTTGGACGTGCAACCCGGATCTGTGCTACTTTCATTTCAGTTGGCCATTTACTTTCCATTGTCCCATCCCTCTCTGTAAATCGAATTACATTTCTTCTTTCAAATTACTTTTACCAATATTCATGCCAAAACCTAATGCAATCGCCGCACCTAAACAACTGAAAAGACAGCCAGCTCCCAAGAAAATGGTTGGATCTGATTCACCAATCATCACTGAAGCTATACCTCCAATTGCCGGAAAAAGGGCAACCATGTATCCACTTTTCGCCCCGCCTATCTTTTCTACAAGCTTGAGGTAGAATAGCCAAGCTCCAAAGGAAGCGAATATAGTTAAATAGAACAAAGCAGATAAATATGTAATGGATGTCGGTATAGTGACTGCTTGTCCTTGGATGAACACAATGGCCGCCAAAAGAATTCCTCCTGCTGCAAATCCAAGTACATTGGCATAGATTGGGTTCACTTTCTCCCTGGCATTTCTAGCAGAGCTTGCATCGCCCAATGCAGTGAGGATGGTACCAAGAACAGCCATCATGATGCCCTTTATATCATCGAATCCATGAATATCATGTAAACTCGGATAAATAACAATACAAACAGCCAGCACACCTATTATCCCGCCAATTAAGATACGTGAATGCAATGGTTCCTTCAAAAAAACACGAAGGGCAATGGGCGTTAAAATGACTTTCAATGAAAATATTAACGTAACCATTGCTGCTGAACTTAAGATAGTGGCGTAATAAAGGCATAAATAGCTTAAAGCAAAATTACAAATTCCAAACACAATAATGAATGGAACATCCTTTTTCTTGGGTTTTCCTTTAGGTCTAAGCATGCACAATAGAATGAAAAATAGGATGGCCGTCAAACCTAAACGATAGGTTAAAGATAATTCTAAACTCACAGGTGTACCTTGAATCTTAACGGCAATAAAATTAAGTCCCCATACTAATAAACAAAATATGTACATAAAGTTAGTCATAATAACATGACCAATTTGCGATATTGCCCACTTTCTATCAGTTTATGAAACTCGTCGTAACTGATTTTCCCATCCATAATTAAACCGCCTTCTATTAAAAATCACTTATGTAATAATAAAGTAAATATTACCAATTAAAAGGGGATTGTCAATATATAAAACTACATTTCGAAAAGCCCTCCAGTTAATTTGGAGAGCTTTTCATTGGCAAACGACTATTAGCACAAACTCGGTAATTGAGTTTCAGAAACATTCCATCTGATTTCAGAAATCCAATAAGGAGTACAGGAAAAAACTTTAAGGACCTAGTCTTATACATATTTCGGTGTGAGATCAACCTACAGTTTTTTCAAGAAGACGTTCCAGTCGATTTCAGAAATCCGCTCCCTTTCCGCCGACTGTCTGCCAAGCCTCCTCGGCACAAGCGCCTGTGGGGTCTCGGCTAGCCAGTTTTTCGGCAGGAGTGTCACAAATTTCTTCAATCCAATAAGGAGTAGAGGAAAAAAACTTAAAGGACCTAGTCTTATTCATAATTCGGTGTGTGATCAGCCTACAGTTTCTTTAAGAAAACATTCCAGTTGATTTCAGAAATCCGCTCCCTTTCCGCCGTCTGTCTGTCAAGCCTCCTCGGCACAAGCGCCTGTGGGGTCTCGGCTAGCCAGTTTTTCGGCAGGTGTGTCGCAAATTTCTTCAATCCATTCCAACCTTCAGGGTTCGGGATGTGATTCCGGTTCCCTTTTGTCTAAAAACTGTGGCCAACGTCCATTAACCTTTATAGCTGACTTGTCCAGTTTCAACCAATTCTTTCAGTCCCATAAACATTAAATTCCAGCCATGTTCAGATCCATCGTGATACTCTCCAAGAGCTTTTTCGATATCGGATTCTGTCCAATTTTCTTCATGAGGAACGGTGATGCTTTGTGAAAATGTCATTTCACAGCCCTTTTGATGTTCTTTCAGCTCAACTGTAATCGTATCTGCCGCTTCACTGAATTGCGGCATTTTAAACGTGAACACTAATTTATTGGGCCGGTCCATTTCAAGGTACTCCCCTATTGCCCGATAATCTTTTCCTTCGCGATGATCAATAATCTCCCAAGCTCCTCCCACTTGAGGATCATTTTGTGCCACTTTATTTGTCCCCTCCAATGTAAAAAACCATTTTCTCATCATCCCAGGGTTCACCCATGCATCAAATACCCTTTCAGGCATTACATCAAAATTTCTAATCATCTTTAAAGTGGTTGTTGAGTAATTTTCCATTTTCATACTCCTTATATCATTTTTATATACTTTTCAATTCCTCTTTTGAGACAGCACGCCAACCGTGTGCTTCCAGTTTCTCCAAATAAGTTTCCATCCTGATTTCCTCGATATCGATCGCAAGCGGGTGCAGGGATACCAAACATTCATCGGAAGCATAATTTATGATAACCTTTACAACTTCATATCCATTATGAAATCGTGGATCAAACCCGGGATCATCAATTATATCCCCTGTAAAAGGACGAATATCAGATTCAAATGTTTTCATCATTAACCTATTCTTTTCTTGTTCTTTTATTGATGTAATGAAGATCATTAAATTTACTTTCATTGCAGTCTCCTTTTCTCTATCCTTAGCTTCCTGCGACCATGCTCCCGCATATGAAAAATGCTGCCGCTGCTTATTGGGATAAAGCGCCTGCCAGTTCTATAAAACTTTGGAATTCACTATTTCCTTTTTCATATTTTGAAACGAATAGATATCATTTATACCTTTATATAGTTCCCCGTTCTTGGAGAAAACTGCACTTCCATTTGGTATTGCATATATCTTTCGTTCATTTGATAGGGGAAATAAATCTCCATCTATATTATCCTCGTAATGGACCTCAACGCTAAACCCCACTAATCCTAAGCCCTTGATCACTATCGTTTCTGGATAGTCTTTATCTTTTGTGATTATGCAATCTTTGCCGAAAGCTAATGAACCCGCACTATATCCAATGATTAATCCTTGAAAGTTTTTGATAATCGGGGTAAGTCCTTTTTCTTCAATTACATGGATTAACCTTTCTGGCTTTCCACCTATAAAATAAAGAATATCATGTTCTATTATAGACTTTTTCATTTCTTTGTCTGAAAGGTCTTCAATTAATAATTCAATACTTACATTCTCCATGATTGAAAAGGCTTGTGTAATACTTGCCATCCAACTTTCATACCTGGAATTTTCGGTTGCAAAAGGGATTATTAAAATCTTAGCTTCAGGTTTAATCATTTTTGAGAGTTCCAGGAACACTTCACCTAATTCATTATTCGTGTGATTTCCACCACCAATTAAACAAATTTCCATATATTCCTCCCATTTTATTTTCTATGTAAAAAGGACATACCTTTATAGGTTAACGCTCTTCATGCTCCAAGAGTGCCACAAGAAAATGGATTTCCATACCCACTAAGAAAATGCCGCCGATCATTCATATTTAAATATCGTTTTGGCTTTTAAATTCAAAAATCTCATCAACAGCTTGGTGATATCCACACGATTTTTGAAAGGATTCTTTTAATTTTGAAACAGTATTATGGAAAGTTGGGTCGTTTAACACATGATCTGCGGCCTCACGCAGCTGATTTGCAGTCAAGCTTTGCATTTGTAATGTAATACCGGCTCCGATATTGGCAACTTGCCCTGCAATCATCGGCTGATCCGCGCTTTGCGGGATGACAATTAGCGGAACTCCATAGTAGAGACCCTCATTGGTACTATTCATTCCGCCATGTGTGATAAATAATTTAGTGTATTTTAGCACTTCTGTTTGTGGAACATATTTTTTCACAATGAAGTTTTGGGGGATCTCTCCTAATTCAATTAGTGGGGTTTGTTGACCGAACGACATGACAACCGTGTGATTGCTATTTCCAAATGCTTCTAAACAAAGCTTATAAAAATCAAGAGACCGGTTAAAAACTGTCCCAAGAGAAATGTACAGGGGACTTTTTCCTTTGATATCAGCAAGGTCAAAGTTATCCTGCTTTAATCGTGAAGAGATGGATGGACCTACAAATTTGTAAGTTTGGTCGAATGCTTCTTTAAAAGGTTGAAACTCCCTAGTTGTATAAACGATTGAAAGTGGTGCAGGATTACAAAAAACTTCGTAAGCAGAATGGATCTCCACATCATATTTTTCCTTCACCATTACCGTCAGTCTTTGAAATTCATCGTGTATAGCTTTACCTATTTCTGGTGGAATTTCTTTAGAAAGCTGTTCCAGCATTTTATCGAATGTTGCTTTTGTCTGTCCAAAAGAAGTACAAGAATTGATTGCGGGAAGCATAAGGAGTTGGGCAAGCATACGTCCACAGCCAAACATGGAATCATGGATGATGTAATCAAAATGCTCTCCTTTGATCTGTTCAAGCACGCTAGGTATGACGATATCTACCGTATGTAAAAGACCGTTGATTCTTTCGAGTAAATAATTTCTTCCCCCTGAGAGAAAAGCTTCTATAAATTTTTCACCGTCAATTGTTCGTACAGTAGCTCCCGTCCACTCAATACGTTCTCGAAAAGCTTCTATCGTAAAGTACACTACCTCTTCTCCACGCGAAATAAGCTCTTGCACAACTCCAATAGTTGGATTGATATGTCCTTCTGATCCAGCATTAATAAATAAAACACGTGCCACTTTACCACTCCTTAGATGATTCTGTAAGAGTCTGGTCATTATCCTATGTCCTTCCAAATTCAAACGATATAAATTTATCATAGTACAATACTGGAAAATCTCAAATTCTTAATCACCCTTGTAATCTAAAATTAATATCGTCCATAAAGGTCAGCCGGATTCTCAAAGGGAAAATAAGCGATGTATGTAGCTATCGCTTTTTTCATCAGGGGAGTATAGCTGAAAAAGGTAATCCACTCATTAATAGAGAACTTATATTTTAAAATGGATTTCTTTGGAGGGATAATGATGGCAAAGTATTTTCCGGAAATGTTAGCTGAGCATCAAAACTTCATAAAGAAACAGCATTTGTTTTTTATTGCAACGGCACCTTTGGATGCGGCGGGGCATGTAAACCTTTCTCCAAAAGGGTATGATACCCTTCGCATCCTATCATCTACCGAAATTGCGTATTTGGATCTAACTGGGAGTGGTAACGAAACAAGCGGACATATTAATGAAAATGCCCGGATCACCTTTATGTTTTGTGCATTTGAAGGTCCACCGATGATCTTGCGCTTATATGGTTCAGGCAAGGTGATTCTGCCTGAAACAGAAGAATGGGATCGGATGATAGGTCATTTTGAAATGATGCCCGGTGCAAGACAAATCATTTTAGCCAAAATTCATAAAGTCCAAAACTCTTGCGGATATAGTGTCCCCTTCATGACCTACTCCAGAGAACGTGAAACATTGAATCGGTCCAACATGAAAAAGGGTGAAGCTGAACTGGAAAATTATTTGCGTGAAAAGAATTCCTCCACCATTGATGGTATTCTGACACCATTAGGGAAAAAATTATCGAATGACTCTAAAACCACCTAAAATTCTGCCTGTTACGTACAAACAATAAAGGAGTTAAAAAAGGTATGATGCAAAAAAAGGGTTGGTGGATTTTAGTTATAGTCTCGGTTGGGATTATGATTCCTTTCATGATCCCCTATCTAACTTTAAATCCTGCTAACAGCCGTGTAGATATTACTTCGACAACACAATATTCTATACTGGTTACACATATTGGTTGCGCCTTTATTGCCTTAATAACAGGTTTTCTTCAGTTTATGGATCGTATTCGTTTGAAAAACCCCATGGTTCATCGCTATGTAGGAAGGATTTATGTTGTCAGTGTTTTTATTAGTGGAATTCTTGCTCTTGCAGTTGTCTTCTATATAGAAAATTTCACAAAAGCAGCAGCTTTTCTTACTCTGGCCATTCTGTGGTTATTCACATGTTGGAAGGGTTACCGTACAGCTGCTAAAGGACATTTTAATGCACACCGAATATGGATGATGCGCAGTTTTGGTATAACTCTAGTAGCAGTCAGTGCACGTGTACTAGTACCCGTACTTCTCATTACTTATTACACTTTTAATGGATTTATGCTTCCAGAAGGAAGAGATAAGATGATCGAGGAAGTATTGAATGTAAACATTTGGGCAGGGCTCGTTCTCAACTTTGTCATAGTAGAGTGGATTATCCTTAATAAAAAAAACCGGGTAGAGAAATCAGCTAATTGACTTGTTTAGTGAAGATTCTTTGTAACTAAAAAAAGTAACTATTCGCCGCTAAGAATAGTTACTTCAAATGAACCGGATGGGAATAAATAGGACAGGAGAGAGTTGTCCTATCTACTTTCATTATATGGAGTAACGATTACAAGGTGAATAAATTAACTGTTAGAGAAACAGTTTGAAAAACCTTTGCTTAACCTGCCCCTATAGTTCGATAAGAAAAGGAGCTGCAAAAGCAACTCCTTTAGATGCGAGAAACATTCTTTTAAACTGTTACGAGTTTATATGTTACATCAGGCGAACTACTTATATCGTCTTTTCCGTCTATGCTTGAATTAAAGCGTGACAATGATCGGTCCATTTTTAGTAAGGATAATCGTATGTTCCACTTGAGCTACAAAGCTTTTTTCAGTAGCATAGGTCCAACCGTCTTCTTTTTGGAATACTTCTTCTTCAAAGGTTGAGATAAATGGTTCGAATGCGATAACCATCCCTTCCTTTAATATTTCATTATCCCATGGATCATAATAATTACAAATATGGTCAGGTGCTTCGTGTATTCTACGTCCAACACCATGTCCTGTAAGGTTTTTGATAACCGTGAACCCATGCTGTCTCGCTGTTTCGAACACCGCTTTTCCGATTCTGCTTTTTTTGGAACCGGGTTTTGCTTTCTTTAGGCCTGCTTCAAATGCCTTTTTGGCGACGTCGCATAATTTCGCTAATACTTCTTCTCCTTCGCCTACTACAAATGAGATACCTGTATCTGCGAAATAACCGTTCTTTGAAGCGGATACATCTATATTTACTAGATCCCCTTCACGAATAACCCGATCACCCGGAATGCCATGCGCCACTTCATCATTTATGCTGATGCAAGTATAGCCAGGAAAATCATATTCACCTTTTGGAGCTGAAACTGCACCCGCTTGTTCTAAACGTTCCCCGGCTATATCATCAAGTTCTTTGGTCGTTATGCCCGGAATTGTTCTTTGTACCAATTCATCTCTAATGGAGGCAATAATTTTGCCAATTTCCTTCAAACCATTAAAATCATCTTCTGTTTTTGCAATCATTTTTTTTCTACCTCATTATCTTTTATCATCAATAAACTATATAAGCATTCATTATACCTTTTATTTTAGCGAAAAATAAAAGCAATGTACATAATTGGGTACGATGCCCCTCAGCTTGAATTTTTCCTCGATCAAGAAAAAGACAACAACCTTTGCAGCAGTACCTTTTTTTATCCTATAATGATGCGCTCTTTAGGATAGTGATATGCATGTTTTAATGGTTTGCCCCCCATACTGAATAAGAAGGTAAACATCCCGATTTTCCCTATAAACATTAAAGTCATGATTACGACCTTCCCGGCAGTACTCAATTCCGGTGTAATGCCAAGCGAAAGGCCTACAGTGCCAAAAGCAGAGGAAACTTCGAATAAAATTTCCGTTAGGGAAAAGGCAGATTCAATGCATTCAAGAATGACAACTGCCACACTGCACAGGATCATACCTGTTGTGAAAACGATGAATGACTTGATGATATCTTCCTCATCGATCTCCCTTTTGAATATTTTTATTGTTCTGTTCCCTTTCGCATAGTTGTAAATGGTAAGCAGCATCACAGCAAACGTGGTGGTTCTTATCCCACCCCCAGCACTGCTGGGGGATGCCCCTATGAACATAAAAATACACAGTAACAAAATGGTAGGTACTGAAAATTGATTGACGTCGCTGATCGCCATTCCGCCAGTCCTTGAAGATGTCGAATAAAACAAAGAATGGACAAAGGATTGATGCCAAGTCGTTTCCACATAGAAATGACTGTACTCAAACAGATAAATGAGAATGGCTCCAATTACGATCAGTATGAAAAAAGTTGCGGTTGTAATTTTTGTGAATAAGGAGAACCGGAATGGCATCTTTCCCTTATGCCTGAGCCACTGACTTACCTCCATTAAAACAGGAAACCCAAGGGATCCGATAATAAAGAGTATTATATTAAGGGTCAGGACAAAATAATCGTTTGCAAACGGAATCAGTGATTTTCCAGTGATATCAAAACCGGCATTTGTCGTAGCAGACACAGAAGCGAAGAAACCCTGCAAATAAGCCTCTTGCCATGTTGGGAAATACTTCAAAAAATATGTACCGAAGACAATAGCCCCTAATAGCTCAATCATGACAAAGAAAAAGAAGATCATTCGTATGAACCGAACAATCCCGGAAAAAGTGGGGCTGTTTTGTTCTGTCGTCATGAGTATTCTTGCCCTGAGTCCTATTTTCCTTCCTGATACAAGCCATAGTATGGTTCCGAAAGCCATGACCCCAATTCCACCAAACTGGAGGATGATGGCAAAAATAAACGTACCGGGAACACTGAGCAGCTGGCTTACATCTGCCGTGGATAATCCCGTTACAGTCACCGCACTAATAGAAATGAATACTCCATCAATAAATGAGAGCTCTGCATTCTCCGTTTGAGTAATAGGAAGCAACAATAAAATGGTTGAAACCACTACAGCTACCAGGTAATAAAAAACAATGATTTGAGCAGCAGATAGCCGTTTTGTTAAATTCTCTATTTTACTATTCATTTCTCTCCAACTTCTATATGTTTTTTGACAAACATATACCTGATTTGAACGTACCATTGCATAACTTCAACTTATATTAATTTGTCCATTCAATTAAGAAAATAAACTACCCCGTTAAAGAAGACCTCATAGGATCGAATGACTGCGTTATACAAATCTAGTTTGCATAAACAGCTAAAACCCCTTAAGGACCTCAAGGGGTTTAATCGTTCGTCAGTTCCGCAAGAAAAAAAGGCTGCCGAAGCAACCCCACTCATTGAAGAAAGCATATCCTTGCTTAGCTTCTCAAATAAACAACACTGTTTCTTCGTTCTACTTGAAAATTCAAATCTTCCTTACTATTAAACATATAACCAACATCTTTATTATTCTCCAAATCAAAAGATATGCCATATCCAGCTGCCTTAAAGGCAGCTCCGATCTTCAGCTTACGAACCCGTTAATTGAAGATGATTATCGATAATTATTGTGAACGGGTGTAAACAAATCTTCATTAGAATTTCTAACAAGTGAAAAATTGTCTACATTATAGTGACCGTGAAGGATTTCATTGTGATGAAGGATTATTTGATTTGCAGATAAGTTCTTGGAATCAGAAGTGGAATGACCATCACCAACTAATGTTACATCAAAATGATTGATTGTTGCTGTTCTAACGGCTGAATCAATACAATGTTCCGTCTTACATCCCATTATTACAATATGATCTACATTGTTTTCACTTAAATGTTCGTGTAATGGAGTGCCATAAAACGAATTTGTGGCAGCTTTATCAAATATGATAGCAGTTGATGGCACCTTAATATCCCTGTGTATCTGGAATCCAGGTCCTTCACCATTTGAAACATCTAAATCTCTTATAAAAACAACAGGGATATCTTCCTTTATCGCTTTTTCAATGACAGCATTAATGTTAGTAATGATTTTTTCTTTTTCAAAGACTCCTTGTTCTTCCTTATTACCTTCTATTAATTCCTGTTGAGCATCGATTATCAGTAATGTTTGTTTCAATATTTTCTCCCCTAAAGTTATTGGCAGCTAGATTTTTCCTGTTTTTCATCAGAAGCAATTCTTACTAAGCTCTTTATATTTTCGTCAATGATTTACCAATACCTTCTTGAACGATCCTGCCCCTTTATCTCCAAAAGAAAAAAGCTGCCATAAAGACAGCTCCAACTTCACAAACGCACTTGATAGCTGAAGAGCCGGTTACTTTCCGGAGTTCTCATCAACAGGTTTTCGTTTATGTTTTTCATTAATGATCTTTTTATTAAATATCTTAACTTCTCCAACCATTAGTAACCTCATATCCTCTACAATATACTTGGCTAACTCTTGGTCAGTGATGTCATCTCCATCAATATCAAGGCGGAATTCCTGCCCTTGAAGCCCACCACCATTAGTAAACTTGATTTCAAAGTCAAATTGAACTCTTTTATCCATTTGAACCCTCCTCATAAATTGATTGATACTGGAATTGCATTAATATATAACTTTTGGCGACACAGGGTTTTTACACCTTTCACAGTTCCCACTAGACATATTCTAGACAAAAAAACCTTTCCCTTCTTCAACTGACTGCCCCGATCATTTCATAAATAAAAAGAGCTGCCAATTTCAATAATAGATTCATTAGAAAAACTTGGAATTTAAGTTGTTGTATATTAAGATAGTATATGGTTAATATTTTCCATTATATAGGAGGAAACATATGAAAAAGAGAATTCTACATACGGTACTTTCGATTGCTGTAGGAGCAGGGATACTTTCCGTTGGTGATGTTCCTGCCCAAGCTAAGAGTCAAAATCAGGAGATAAATGACTCATACGCAATAGCTTTTAAAGGTGGATTACCAGAGAATTATCAAGAGGTTATACGGAAAGCCGGTGGTAAAGTAACCAAAGTCCTTCCCGAGGTTGGAGGAATAGAAGCTCAATCTGACGAGCCTTCTTTTCTTAAAAACCTAAAAGCTAATTCTTCAATAGAAGCTGCAAACAGGGAAATTCCCCTAACCTTAGACAAAACAGCAGTCAGCCCTTATAACTATGGATCCAGTATCATCAGCCAGCAAAATTCTGAGAGTTATTGGGACTCCCAATGGGATATACAAAGGGTGACCAACAATGGGAAATCATATGATTTAGAAACAGGTGGATATAAAAATAAAGATGGCAGCATTACTCATAAAGCAGTGGTGGGAGTGATTGATACCGGAATTGATGAGTCTCATCCTGACTTAATGAATAATAATTTAGGCGGACGTAACCTTGTTCCTGCTGGAATGGATGAATCTGAAACAGGGGATCCCACTGATATTAAAGATCGCAATGGGCATGGCACTCACGTTGCCGGGATCATTGGCGCAAATGGTAAAGTAAAGGGTGTAGGGCCGGATTTAGGAATCAGGTCCTATCGCGCATTATACTCAGAGCAAGCCCTTGGATTACCAACTTGGATTATAGATGGAATCATTGCAGCAACAAATGACAAGGTAGATGTTATTAATATGTCTCTACGTTTCTATAATAATAACAAAATGACAATTGAGGGAGAAAGTTATAAATCAATCGCTGAAACGTTACTTTGGAAGAGAGCCATTCAATATGCAGTAAAGAATGGAGTAACTGTAGTGGCCGGCAGTGGTAATGAAAGTTTAAATTTAGATGACAAGAAGGAAGTTAACGAATTTTTAAATAAATTGTATGAACCATATGGAATGAGCGTGAAAGGGCCTGCAACCGTGGTACCAGCACAGATGCCAGGAGTCATTAATGTGTCTGCCTCCACAAAATGGTCAACTCAACAGCTTGCTTTCTACTCTAATTATGGAAACAGTGCCATTGATGTGGCAGCGCCCGGAGGAGATTACGGGCCTGAATATGCAGAAACCAGTGACCCTGCGGCGGCTGATCCAAGTAACTTAATCCTTAGTACTTGGCCTACCTATTTAGGTACTTCATATGAGTTTAATGCTGGTACTTCCATGGCCACTCCTCAAGTAGCTGGAATTGCAGGGGTTATTAAGGCAGCTCATCCGGAATATACACCGGCCCAAGTAACCGCACGCATTAAGCAAACAACTCTTGACTATGGAAAGAAAGGACAAGATGCTTTATTTGGTTCAGGAGAAGCAAATGCTTATAGAGCATTAGAAAATATAAAGAAGTAGCTTATATTTCTGAAATATTAATAGTACAAGGAAAGGTTCTTGATAAGAACCTGTAACCCGAACAGTAATTAGGAAAAATATATCCATAACAAAAAAGGCTATATGCCCGAAATATAAAAAACGGAAACACATAAAATGCGTGAAGCCATATTCTAATTAACACAACTCACCAGTTAAAATTCATCCCCAACTTAATTGTTGGGATTTTTTTGTTTTATCGCTTAATTACAAATTCTAGTCCAAGTAAAAAAACATTTTCCAATTTGGATTATGGAACGATCCTGCCCCTTTAGTTTCATAAGTAATGACCGCCGGCTAGCCTCACCTTTTTATGATTTTGGCAATCTTGAACATTCCAAAGCCGCAAAGAATTATGACACCCATTATAATAATTGGTATCAAAATATTAAATGACATTAAATCATCTCCCTTTAAATTATGTAAGTCATTCTTATATCCATATAATACCACATCAGAAATATCTACTTATTGAGCTAACTCACCCTTTACACAAACCTTTGTTTTTAATTCTATAAAAAAAGGAACTGCTTTTCACAGTTCCCAAGACTTTAGGCAAAAGGAGTTCTATCCAAATTTTTAAACATAGTTGATTGGAGCGGGTGTGCGAGACTCCTGCGGGAATAGCGAGTCCAAGGGAGACCCCACAGACGCAAGTGCGCCGAGGGCGGACCGCCCGCGGAAAGCGAGTGCCCTACGTTCCAATCAACGTCCAAATTTGTACAAGCAAAAAATGTAGACAAACTCGATTTTCATCGAGTTTGTCTACATTCTGAGGAACTCTTTTAGAATTCCCCAATGAACAACTAGAGCCAGTCTGCACTTTCATCAGCAAACCTTTGGAGGTCATTCATAAAAACACTTGCATGATAACCATCACAAACTGCATGATGAATTTGCAAAGAAACAGGCAAGAACCATTCATCTTTTATTTGTGAATATTTCCCCCCAGTTATAATGGGTAAGAGAAAATCGCCACCATTAGTAATATTTAAATTAAATGCTGTAAAAGAACTCCAAGGGATCATGGATATCGGAATATGATTATCTGGTATAGGGGTCTTCGGAAATAAACAACCCGTACCATTGTATTCTTCTACATCTTTTTCATACTGAGAATGGAATTCAGAAAACCTACTTGCATTTGGTGACCAGATGCTAGAAAATGTGTATGTCTTCTTATCGAAAATTGTATAAGAAGGCAAAACTTCTGACCAATAACCTAAATTCCCTTCTTGGTTAAAGCTGGTTCTAAATTCTCGATGCGAATTAACTATTTTTGTAACCATAAAAATAAACGCGGGATATAACTTATAATTCTTCTTCTTTAAGTTTTCCATAAGAACAGTAATATTCATTTCATTCGTTATACTGAATGTTGTTTGTTGTTGTAAATAGTGTTCAAAGTACTCTTTTCGAACCCAATTTTCACGATCAATTATATTGAATTTCATATACAACGCCTCCTAATGTGTTTTATTGATTTAGGAGGCTATTTCCTCTGCTTTTTTCATGACAGTCATCCTTTTATAAACGAATTTATACCCCTACATTATCAAATATTCCCAGACTAAAATCAACTTACAGAGATTACTTTCTTTTACGATCCTGCCCCGTTAGCCATCTATGCAGCGCAAAACCGGTGCTGCACCACAGAGAATGAAAATGGGTTCGGGGTCAATAATTTTTTACGGCTGGGGAAGAAGGTCGTTGAACTATGGTGCCTTTGAGCCCATCCGTTAGTCTGACTTCGACGACCACGGTGTACCACCGACTGTCGCGCCTTTTATGGGTAGCACTCATGCGAGATTAATCCTTTTTTGGTCGTCACGCTAGCCTCTACTTAATTTGCTATAATTGGAGGTTTTTGTTTAACGATTTACCAAACTCAATCAGATCACTCATAAGGCTCAGCCCTTTTTTAAAAAGCGTTTTTACTGGGTCTGTTGTGGTTTTTTCTGGCCGCAAATTGGCGGCCCTCTATGGCGCTAAAGCACCCGTTCGTTTAAGTACAATAATTAACAGACTTAAACTAATTTCTTCTTTTTTGATAAAAGAAGCTGCCGATTAGCAGATAAATTCGCTACAACTCCCTTCCCCTATTGAAGTAAGACACCGAAGAAGAAAGAAAAAATTTCTAATATAATAAGAACTATTAATAAGTTACTAAAAGAATTATTTTTTAAATAATAATACGTATTTTCCTTATACTTGCGCATATTAAAAACAATAACATTGAAAGCGAGATGGATACGTATTGTCTAAACAAGGGATGCAAAACAAGGATCAAACGAGAAAGCAAATCGAGAAACAGGATAAAAGAAATGATGTTGAACTAGGTAATGAATTTCAAATTGGAAACACAAGTTCACAGAGCTCAAAAAAAAGTGGACGTCAAGTAAATAAAAAATAACCCCGATCTTTCGGGGTTATTTTTTCGATTTATGAACTTTTTAAAATGTTACATTTCTATTGGAGAATGACAACATTGTCATTTATTTTTACACCCCCAAAATATAAAACCCTATCCTAAAATTAGGACAGGGTTATAAGATCGCAAATTTACCTATTTCACATAAAGTTACTGCTGCACTATCTGAATAAGGTTGCCGCATGTATCATCGAAGACAGCTATTGTGCTTTCGCCCATTTTTGTCGGCTCCATCGTAAACTTCACGCCGTTTTCCAATAGCCGTTTGTACTCTTGATGAATATCTGCAACGCCAAACATTGTTGCTGGGATGCCTTCGGCTACTATCTTCTTTTGATATTCCTTTGCGGCAGGATGCTCATTCGGTTCGAGTAAAAGCTCGGTACCGTCAAGAGCATCGGGAGAAACAAGCGTAATCCACCTGAATTTCCCCATGGGAACGTCATGCTTTTTTACAAATCCCAGCTTTTCTGAATAAAATTCCAGTGCCTTGTCTTGGTCTTGTACGAATAAACTGGTAACAATGATTTTCATAATCTTTTGCCTCCTTTAATATTTACCACGTTGGTGCTCTGCAAACAATTTGGCTCCAAGCCGAAAAACCCACACATTCTTCAGAAGCCTGTTCCGATTTTATAAAATTACTCGATCCATCCTTTCAGCAAGTTTTTAAGTGGTTCGTTGTTGAACATTAGTACTCGATATTTTCCCTTTCGTTTTGATTTTACGAGTCCTGCATCTTCCAATGCAGCTAGATGTTTAGCGATTGCCTGTCGCGAAATGGCAAGGTCGTGCTTCGTAATGAGACGTACCGTAAGTTCATACAACGTCAGCTCGTTGCGTTCAGATAGTTCGTCCAATATCAGCCGCCGAGTCGAATCGCCGAGTGCTTTGAATATAGCGTCTTTATCCCACATACATCGATTATAAGCAACTCTATAGTTGCATGTCAACAAGTATAAGCAACTTTATGGTTGCTTGTCAATCGCACCTATTCCTGATCTGGAAAGCCAAAAATACATATGTTGTTCTATTATTTCCATCATCAGGCTCCATCTGAAATACCCCAACACTCATTCATCTCCAATAATTGCAGACAACTTTAGTATTGGTTTTAGTTTTTCATCTTAAACAGCCCCGTTAAGTAACGCACCCCTTTAGATTACTTACACTCGTGCGAAATTAGTGCATTGCCTTATCAGATTCCCCCTGCCTAATTTGGTACTAATGGACAGTTCTAATCATATTCTTATTAAAGAAAACTATAAGAAGGGGGGCAAAATCAGTTGATAAAAGTGAAGGTTGGTTTACGGCCCATTGTAAGTAAGATAAATTTACCTACTGTTTTGAAAACGACTATACTTCCGGGTGACTCCATTGAAAGTTTATTTATTGCAACCCAGGTAGGAGAGATCTTTTACATAGGAAACGGAGATATAAGGACTTTTTTAGATATTCGCCCGCGAATCCTAAAACTAGGTGCTTCTGGCGGCGGATATGATGAACGGGGATTGCTGGGGCTAGCGTTTCATCCCGAATTTTATTATAACGGCCTGTTTTACCTTCATTATTCAGTGGCAGGAACACAAGGTCCAGGTGCTCTTTCTGAATCTTTTAAGCCTGACCCGTGTGATCCCAAAACGTTAAACCTAAGGTGGATGGATAGAGAAACTAAATATGATCATATTGATACAATTGAAGAATGGATTTTACAATCGAATGGTCAACCTCAAAAACGACGGACATTACTTAACTTAAGACGGCCATTTAAAAATCATAATGGGTTCAATAGTTTAAACTTTTCACCTGAAACAGGAAAACTTGTTTTAACAACCGGAGATGGCGGATCAGGCTATGATCCATTTAACTTAAGCCAGGATGATCTCGAAATCGCCGGTAAAATAATCGAAATGGATGTAGGCAAGAATCTATACATCAATAATCCACTAATTGTCACACGTTTTAATGAACTTCCCACACCCATTCAGGAAACGCTCATGGTAATGGCCAAAGGGGTGCGCAATATACCAGGCATTTCATTTCAAAGATTTTATAATCAGTATATTAAGTATGCGGGAAATGTCGGACAGCGTTTGGTCGAGTCGATTTATTCATTCGTTCAGTATAAACCAATACCGGTTACTCAGCTTATTCAAGCTTATTCCATGAATTCCGAACCTGACAAAGAAGGATTTATTAACTTTGGCTGGCGAGGTTGGGAAGGTGCTTTTCCTGCTTCGATTATAAGAAAGTGCACGGAAAATCCGGATTTGAATGAGAAAATAACTGCTTATTACAATGAAGCAGCTGCGCTTTCAGGGAGCCGTCTTCAGCCTTTGACTAGTTATTTTCATGAAGATACCAGACCCGATAAGTTTGGAGGAACTGCAATTACAGGAGTGCAAGCCTATTTGGGGGAAAGAATCCCTGCTTTGACAGGAAGCGTTGTGTTTACCGATCTTGCCCGGAAAGAAACTCAACCTAAGGTAAGAGGGGCTTTAGCTTATACCACCATAAGACCAAATGGTCAACAAAATGATTTTAGTGTAATACAAACCGATTATGATTTTGGGTCTCAATCAGCTTATTATGTTAATTTGGGAACGAACCTGGATCAAACCAGACTATATTTAGGGGTTTATGGCTCTATGAAAGTGACTGATTTTAACCAAGGTACGATTTTTGAAATCGTTGAACCCTAACTTTCAAATTCTACTTAATCTTGATAATTAGATTTAGTGATGGGGACTCACTGAACTTTAATCATTTTTAATCGTTTAAAAATGATTAAAGCCATTTCAACCCAAAACCAGCTATAAATGAAAGCTAATAAAAAGCCAGTTATCAGAAATGAAAAGGAAACAGACACGGCTGGACCTAAAACCGGATAGTGAAAAATAAATAGTAGACTCATAATTCCTGACATTAAAAGAATGGCACCAACAGCAATAACACTTAACCTCTTCCTAAAAAAGGAAAAAGATAACCCTATGCCAAGACCCAATAATCCAGTTGTAAAAGGAAATACAATGAGTTCAGTTGGCTGTAGGATGAATAACAACATAATTGTCAAAAGGTAGGTCATCACTCCAAATGGAATGGAAAACATGGAACCTAACAGAATAGGTGCAGTGGCTAGCGGACTTATAAAATATCCGATACCTGGTAAATAGCCAGGAGCAGCCTGTAGAATGGCAGCAATACAAGCAAAAATGGACACTAAAATGAGCTTCATCGTTTTTTTATGTTTATTGAATAGGATTTGAGATAAACGGACCTCATCAGAAATAGGTTTAAAAAAATACACATTTCCACCTCATTCTAAATGGTTTATACGTTACCATACATTATATTTGCCATTCATTAGAGGTGGAACCATTATTAATGATCCAACACCCATATCCTGAAATGAAAAGTGATTTTTCTTGGCCTAATAAAAAACAAGGCCTTATTTGGCCCTGCCTTTTATTCGACTATCACTTTTCCAACCATTCCTTCCTGGAAATGGTACCGGCATATCAGTTCATATGTACCCGGCTGTTTCGGTTGCACGGTAATGGTTTTTTCTTTACCTGACTGGACCTCTGCGTCAATTCCGAGCTTTTCCACTGTGAAGGTGTGCTCTTTCTTACCTTTATTTTTCAAAATCAACGTTGTGGCTGTTCCATTCGGAATAGTGATGACTTCCGGATTAAAGAAATCATCGTTCAACTCGACCTCAATCGATTTCACCGCAGGCTGAGTTACAATACGGGATTCGGCAGATACGCCGAATGATCCTAGAGTTGTCACAACGACAACCGTTGCAAGCACAACGACCAATCCTGTTACCCACTTTTTCACAGACATTCGCAATCCCTCCTTCCCTAACCCTATTTTTTTCTAATTCATAAAATATTATTACTATTAATTTGGTTACAGTGCGCTTTCAAATAGGTGAAAAGAAAAAGATCGCCACTAATGACGATCTTCTGGAGTCCAATCTTATGATTTTGTATCATAGTCCTAAATGGAGGTTTATTTTCCGCATTCTTATGCGGCTCAACAACTTCAGAAAACTCTACCAGTCCATAATTTCCAAATTCTTGTTTAATCGAGTCGGAATCATAAAAAAACATTTTCATCCCTTCCATTATCTCGAAATAGTCTTTACCCAGTTGTTTGCCCTTACCGAACATTGGGGCCTCTTTTGAAATAGCGTAAAAATCATATATCCGTATGGCTTTAACTGATTATAGCAAGCTTTAATAAACTTCTTTCTCTCACGATTATTCAATAAGTGAATAAGGGCATAACAAAATATCCCATCATAAAGTTTATTATCAAGGCATATCGGTTACTGAACCATGAAAAACATTAAGATTAAGCCCATTTTGCCTTGCCAAATCTATCGCTGTTTTTGAAATTTCGATGCCTGTTACATGTATTCCGTTGTCAGTAAAAACCTTGGCATTTCTGCCATATCCAATACCTGGAATCAATATATCCTTAACTTTCTTTTCAAGGAAAAAGTCCTTTGTCAAGATTGCGGAGTCTGAAGGTTCAAATCCCCACATCATATGATTTTCTAAAACTTGATTCCCAGATTTCCGTCATACCTCAATCTCCTTTAAGAATATTGGATTTCATTCTTTAAAATCTGCTGTTTTACATAAGCATAGGTTACATTCCATTAAACGATAAGATGTTTCCTTTATTGCTTCTATATCCTGTTAAATAGTTTAAGCCATTTGAAACTACTCATCATCATTCGCTGTGATGCGCATTTATGTATTGAATATGGTCTATTACTTTTTCGCTAATGGTATGTCTTCATTTTTCAATTGACGATTTTCAATCGCTACCCTAACAACATGTTCCCAAGAATTTGCATAAATTTCTTGGTTGAATTTTCTTTCTACCTTTTTTAAAGCAGCCTTACCCATTTTTATGGCTGTATTCGGATGATTGAACATTGAAATCATCGCTTCTGCTAGCATATCTATATTATTTTTTTGAACTAAAACTCCATTTTCCCCATTGTCAATTAATTCATTAGGGCCATATCTAATATCATAACTCATATTCTTTACATTTATCATTAATAAGTCAGTTTTCCGAGCATCTGCAACTAATACTGGGTTAGCTACGTCTTTTATTACTCGTTCGACCCAATCCAATTTTAGTTGATCATCATTACTATAAATAGCCTTAATATCTCCATTTTCATCAAACCAATTTACTCGAATGGCCTTGCCGTTTTCGGGATTTACCCATTTTGATAAATAAGCTTGAGAGCTGCTATTGTAAAAATTCATTTGTCTTGGTTTATTTGAAGCAAAATCCATAAAAGAAACTTTTCTTATCAAGCCAAACTCATCATACACTTCTTTTTTGATTCGATATCTTTGTTCATTAAAATAATCAATGAAATCTAAAGAACCATCTTCATGGAATTTTTTATATTTAGTGTAAAGTCCATTTTCGTAAACCCTAAAAGCATTATGTCCAACATGAGGATCTAAATATCCGGTCTCGGGTGTAGCTTGTGTAACCGTTAAAACTTCTTCACTTCCACAAAGCTCTTCATAGAGATTTAAAACTTTAACTTTTTCGTTTAGTTGTCCAAGCTCTATTAATTTTTCTCGTATTCTTTCGTACCTCGTATCAAAATTAAATGTGAGTATATGAGTATCATAGCCCATATCTGCAAATGTATTGGCCTGAGCTAACGAGGCCTTCGTTAATCCACCACGTTGAACATCCAAAGAACTTAATAAAAAAAACATTGTTGCATTCATTATCTTTCTCCCGTCAATTATAAATAATTTCATTCGCACTTACATTATATAGCAAATTTCCCATCATTTCCTACTATATAGCTTTCTTTATACTCAAACAAATGAGAAATCAGGACTATAACAATTATAAGGAGATATAAAACAAAAGTTCGATATAACAAAAATAAGCCCTCTCCATGTGGAGAAGGCTCGTGTCATCACTTTTTATTATGCCTTGGTTTACAAGACTATAAATAATTTCATTTATTTTCTCCATTAATTTAGTCCTCTCGATTAATTTTGTTAAGTCTTTATAATATGTAAGTTCGCTCTTCTTATTGAACTAACCTGTCCCGATAGTTCCATAAGAAATGGAGCTGTTTCCAGCCCTATAGAGAAGTAGTGCACCCTTTTGTTAGTTATCAGATAATAACTAGTTATTTCCTTTTAAAACTTTTTATTAAGAAATGAATAATGCCAACAATTAGAAAAATATAACCAAATCCAATTAACAATTCAGGATTATTCATTTGAGTAGTAAGCTCTTCTAGCAGATTTTGAGCAAAACTTGAATAACCAATTGCTAAAAATAATCCTCCTCCTACTAGATAAAGAATTGCTACACCATATTTTTTCAATCTAAAGTCACCTCAAAATATTATTCTCCCTGAAGCTAATTGTTTCCTTCCCTATCCTGCCCTTTTAGTTGCAAAAAGAAAGAGCTGCCTTAAAGACAGCTCTGATCTTCAGCTAACGCACCCGTTAGTTTAAGTACAATCATTCACAATCTCTATTAACTTCTCTAAAATTTTTAAGTTATGTACTAAAACTATACTTTGGCATCGCATAAAGTATAGAGGTTATTTCAAGTAAAATAAAACTGCCAAGTTGATTTTTAAAATCACTTATTTATTGAGTTCATTAGTTGGAAGAAGTATTCAGGTTTGTGAGTCTTATTTAGGTTATACCACGAGTGTAATGTATCTGGTGCAAATACATCTAATTTTTTCAGTACTTCCATCGCAAATTCCAAAGGAGCTACTCCTGATGCAGTAACCAAATTTTCACCCGTTACTACAGGTTCCATCTCATAAAAATTTTCTCCTTTATAATTAGGACAGACCATTTTAATATACTCTAAGCTATTGCTTGTATGCTTTCTAGAATCTAGATATCCCATATTCGCTAGTCCCTCAGTAGCACCACAAATAGCAGCAACAATAGTGCCAAGCTTTAAAGCCTCGCCAATTTTTTTCAAGATAGGTTGATGAATAGCTTCTCCCCAAGTATTCCCTCCAGGTAGAATTACAAGATCTTTACTATCAAAGTTACATTCATCAAGAGAAATATCTGGTTTTATACTCAGTCCCCCCATCGTAGTAATAATTTCTTTATTCGCTCCTACTGTAATTACTTTTAAAGGTGCTAAATCTTTTTTGAAATATCTTCCTGAATTTAGTTCAGCAATTAAATATCCATATTCCCAGTCTGCCATTGTATTAAATACATATAGATAAACTTTTTTTATTTTCATCTATTAACACTCCAATCATAATTTTCATAGTTTATTTTTTCCACATCAAAAGCTACTCCACCAAAAAAAGAACGTACGTTCCTTTTAATGCAATTATATTCCACAATTAACCAATAGTCAATTTCTTATGGAACTATCCTGCCCTTTAGCTCCATAAGAAAAAGCTGTCTTAAAGACAGCTCCGATCTTCAGCTAACGCACCCGTTAGCCATCCATGAATCGCAAAAATCGGCGATTCACCACAAAGAATGAAAATGGTTAGGAAGTGTCAATACTGATACTGACCTTAATCCAGTCAACCCTAATCTATAGACTAATTAATTAACGCTCTCCTCTTTTTTTTAAACGATTGAGCAGGGTCTTCTTAAGTATTTTCATTTTTCATTTTTAAAGAAACTTATTTTCATGGTAGTTTAAGTACATCTCTTCACATTCCAAAATATTGACTTCTATCATTTCTCTTCACAATTATTAAATAAATAAAAATGCTTACAATCATTAGACAATAGGTAACATTTTGTACAATACCCACAATGTCACCCCAGCTACTTGTACCGTTTACAAACAACTGCAAGATTAATCCTACAAGTAAACTCAGTAATGCAAATGGTGTTTTTTTTACTAAGTATCCAACAACCCCACCCAGGATACCACCAATGGTTGACGCCCCATACCAGTTCACATATGTCATCGCCAGTTCTTTAAATGATATCGTTACTGTTACTGGTATATCCGTATAAAAATGTCCAATCACGAAATAAAACGTAATTGCAGTGATTGTATAAATGGCCCCAAGTAACGCAGCCTTCTTAATGTTCCTCGCAAATATATAGCCAACAAGCATTGCTACAATAAACCACATTGGTAAAGAATTAATCATTACCGCTAAATACGCAATGACGAATTCAAGAACTGTTACACCGTCAACTAAAAATGATAAATTATCAGAAATAACAGAAAAAATTGCAACAATTAAACCAATGATAAATGTAAAGGTAACAAACTTTCTCCAATGCACTCTATATTCTTGGTTCTCCTTCAAAAAAGCACCTCCCTATTTATATAATAACGCCACATTCATCCAAACAACTCCTATTGTTCCTCTGATATCTGGTGTATGTACTAAGTAGTTCATACACCTTATAGATGTACTATACCCATAATACACAAATCGTGTCAATATGGTTTAGAACAAATTCTTGTTTAAATAGTTACACTTTTAGTATGCAAATAAAAATCTCCACTACCCTGCCCCGTTAGTGCCATAAGAAAAAGGCAGCCTAAGCAACCTGCCTTATTGTATAGTTGAAACAAACTGTGCAATAGGAGGAGAAAGTCTCTCCCTCAGATTATTTGCTTTTTGGAGCTTCTGAAATCCTTACCTTGCGACCCGGTGGCTTCAATGTTTTCATGTGCTCTCCCTTCTAGAGCCACAGATGAGTTTTAATTTCACTTAATCACTGCCTTAATTTATTTTAAATTCTATGTATATAACTCAAAACAATATCAAAACCTATGACTAGCAACACATTATATTCATAGGAGCTGACAACATGGCTAGAAATAACAACAATAATCAATTAGTAGTTAATGGTGCAGAGCAAGCTCTAGAACAAATGAAATACGAAATCGCTAGTGAATTCGGTGTTACACTTGGCGCTGATACTACATCTCGTGCAAACGGATCTGTTGGTGGAGAAATTACAAAACGTTTAGTGCAAATGGCTGAACAACAATTAGGCGGAAGAACTCGTTAATCGAAATCATATGTATTGTTAGGGATAGTGATTGGACTATCCCTATTTATAATTCTCCAAATCAAAAAAGAAACAGAAACATCAGTTGCTGTTATTTTGCTATGTCGCAGTACGAGGAAACTTTACTACACATATCCATACAGTCATATTGTTAAAGCAAACGTCATTCACTGTGCGTTTTCACTAAGCTACCTCTCTAGTTACATAAAAAAAAAGGCTGCCGCAGCAACCTCCCTTATTGAAGTAAAGCACCCGTTAGCCATCCATGAATCGCAAAAATCGGCGATTCACCACAAAGAATGAAAAGTATTAGGAAGTGTCAATACTGATACTGACCTTAATCCAGTCAACCATAATCCATAGACTAATTAATTAACGCTCTCCTCTTTTTTTTAAACGATTGAGCAGGGTCTTCTTTAGTATTGTCATTTTTCATTTTTAAAGAAACTTATTTTCATGGTAGTTCAACAAGAACATTCGCAAAGCCCCTCAAAGACTGATTCAGTAGGGGATTAACATAATATTAGAGGAAGTAAAATTATATGTTTTATTAAACTCTCCAAAATTGTGAACAAATTTAAGCGAACGTTAAGTTCTTGATAATCACTATGATAGATAATATTAAACAGATCATTGCAGGAATAATCATTACAATAGATTGATGCGCTCGAAAAATATGAGCATGTAGGGCTCCTATCATGATAAGTACAAACAATACACCTGATCCAACAGCCAAGTATCTATTCCAGATACCCCCAATCATTCCTATTGCTCCAATAAGTTCAATAAATCCAATTACAGACATGAACCATAATGGATATTGATAATGCTGCCAATGTTCAACCTGAAACGGGATACGTAAAAGTTTTATGAAACCTCCGACTAAAATAAAAACTGCTAAAATTACTTGCATAACAATAGCAATCATCTAACCTCACTCCTTTTAAAGACCTATTGGGTATTCTCTATTAACGACTGTATGGATATATATGTATATAATGATTCTATCATTATTAGAATCATTAGTTAAAGTTACTTATTGGCTATACATACAGTTGACTAATTAGTATCAAGTGAAGAAGGAAAGGATTAAATTTGCTTTCTTCTTTAACTAAACTCCCTCAATAAACTAAACACAATCTCACGATTGCTTTAGAATTCTTAGGATTTCATAGTCATATCATTAACCGTTATCTATGTAAGCTCGGCATTACTCCTCTAGGATATGGATTTATCGAAAAAAGTGTATGCTAAACTAGCCAATCATAGGAAAAAATTGGTTTAAGCAATGTTATGATCGCACTTTAGGATATCCACATGTCTCATGGAGGTCAACCCTCCCATGTCTCACAGAGTCGATGCTCC
>NZ_JBWCCL010000015.1:0-121543 GCF_056279465.1 Peribacillus sp. TE19612
TCGTACAATGAATATTTTCTGTTCGGCAGAAAAATTAGCCATAAAAAACACCCCGTAAATGTTAGTTTGGTGTCTAACATTTACGGGGCAGTTCAAGTTTGCCTGCAGTTTTTATTTAAAAACGTTCCAATTGATTTCAGAAATCCGCTCCTCGCCGACTGTCTGCCAAGCCTCCTCACTGCAAGCGGCTGTGGGGTATTGGCTAGCCAGTTATTCGGCAGGAGTGTCGCAAATTTCTTCAATCCAATAAGGATTACTGTAAAAAACCATTAAGGATAATCTAGTCTTGTTTTAAAATCATGGTTCGGCATTAGACCGTTCCGAACCCTTTTGTCTAAAACCTTAACAAGCCTGACGGCTTGTTCTTTTAAGCATGTTCATGCTCCGTTTCTTTTTCTTCAATCCAATTTTCCATACGAATTTGATCACGGGTAAGTACTGGTTTTAAGTATTTTCCCGTATACGATTCAGAAACTTCACATATTTTTTCAGGTGTTCCATAAGTGACGATCGTACCGCCCTTATCTCCGCCTTCCGGTCCCAGGTCAATAATATGGTCCGCCGTCTTGATGACATCCAGATTATGTTCGATCACCAAAACTGTATCCCCATTGTCAACCAGCCGCTGCAGCACCTGGAGCAGCCTTGCTATATCGTGGACATGAAGTCCGGTAGTCGGTTCATCCAAGATATAAAATGAGCGCCCAGTGGAACGGCGATGCAATTCAGAAGCGAGTTTCACCCTTTGCGCTTCACCGCCTGATAAAGTGGTGGCAGGCTGTCCAAGCTTGATGTAACCCAAACCAACGTCATAAATCGTTTGTAGCTTCCGTTTGATTTTTGGGATATTTTCAAAGAAACTAACGCCTTCCTCGACTGTCATATCGAGGATGTCGGATATGTTTTTCCCTTTATATTTCACTTCAAGTGTTTCTCGGTTATAACGCTTACCATGACAGATTTCACATGGGACATATACGTCTGGGAGAAAATGCATTTCAATCTTGATAATGCCATCACCACGGCATGCTTCACAGCGGCCGCCCTTCACATTGAAACTGAACCTGCCCTTTTTATAACCGCGTATCTTCGCTTCATTAGTCGAGGCAAATACGTCACGAACATCATCGAATACACCCGTATAGGTAGCTGGATTCGATCGTGGGGTCCTGCCAATTGGTGATTGGTCAATATCAATGACTTTATCTAAATGCTCAACGCCCTTAATCTCTCGGAAATCGCCTGGTCTGGCTTTTGCCCGATTCAGCTTTTGAGCCAAAGATTTATGGAGGATCTCATTCACTAAAGTACTTTTCCCTGAACCGGAGACTCCTGTAACGGCTGTGAAGACCCCAAGCGGGAATTTGACATTAACGTTTTTCAGATTATTTTCCTTGGCACCTTTTATCTCAATGACACGGCCATCATTTTTCCGGCGTTCCAATGGCAATGGAATGAATTTCTTCCCTGCCAAATATTGACCCGTTAAGGATTTAGGATCATTCATGACCTCTTCCGGAGTACCAGCAGCCACTATTTCTCCTCCATGCGCTCCAGCACCTGGACCAACATCGATCAAATAGTCCGCAGCAATCATCGTATCTTCATCATGCTCGACAACAATCAGGGTGTTCCCGATTTCGCGCATATTCTTCAATGTTTCGATCAATCGATCGTTATCCCTCTGATGCAGCCCTATTGAAGGTTCATCCAAAATATAGAGGACTCCCGTTAAACGGGAACCGATCTGCGTCGCCAATCTTATACGCTGCGCTTCACCGCCGGATAATGTTCCCGCTGCCCTGCTCAACGTCAAATATTCCAAACCTACATTAGCCAGGAAACCGAGCCGCTCACGAATTTCACGTAAAATCAATCTCGCAATTGCCGCTTCCTTTTCAGTCAAATCAAGCTCATCGAAAAATACCAACGCATCTTCCACTGATAAAGCTGTCGTTTCACTTATATGGACCCCTTGAATGAGCACGGAAAGACTCTCTTTCTTCAATCGATGACCCTTACAGGTTGGACAGTGATGTTCTGACATGTATTTCTGCATTTGCTCACGAATATAGTCTGAACTCGTCTCCTTGAAGCGCCTTTCGATGTTTCTTAAAACTCCTTCAAAAGGAATATAGCCTTCTTGCACTCTTCCAAAATCATTTTTATAACGGAAATATATCTTATCTTTACCTGAACCAAGCAAGACCTTATCCATCTTCTCTTCCGGTAAGTCTTTAACGGGCACATCCATATCTATTCCATAATGGTTGGCCACCGCTTCAAGGAGCTGAGGATAATATTGAGAACTCGTCGGCTCCCATGGCGCAATCGCATGTTGACGGAGGCTTAATTCGTTATTCGGGATGACGAGATCACGGTCCACCTCAAGCCTCGCCCCCAAGCCATCACAATCCGGGCAGGCCCCGAACGGGCTATTGAAGGAAAACATCCTCGGCTCTAACTCTTCAATCGAAAATCCGCAGTATGGACAAGCATGATGTTCACTGAAAAGCAGCTCTTCCTCACCCATTACGTCAATGATGACTTTGCCTTCGCCAAGCTGCAAAGCACTTTCCAATGAATCTGCAAGCCTGGCCATGATCCCCTCTTTAATAACGATCCGGTCAATGATGACTTCAATCGAATGTTTCTTATTTTTTTCGAGAGTGATTTCCTCACTGAGATCATGCATTTCCCCGTTCACACGAATGCGGACATAACCTTGTTTCTTAACATCCTCCAAAACTTTCGCATGTGTCCCTTTTCTGCCTGAGACGAGCGGTGCCAATACCTGAAGCTTGGTTCTCTCAGGGTAATCAAGAATGCGGTCCACCATTTGTTCGATCGTTTGTGAGGTGATTTCAATATTATGGATCGGACAGGTCGGCCTGCCGACCCGTGCAAATAACAGCCTTAAATAATCATAGATCTCCGTAACAGTCCCTACGGTTGAACGAGGATTCCGACTGGTCGTTTTCTGGTCTATGGAAATGGCTGGTGACAAACCTTCGATCGCATCGACATCCGGTTTATCCACTTGGCCTAAGAATTGACGAGCATAAGCGGACAGTGATTCTACATAACGTCTTTGCCCTTCTGCATAAATCGTATCAAAAGCCAAGGAAGACTTTCCAGATCCGGATAATCCGGTCAGCACAACAAGTTTGTCTCTCGGTATCGTGATATCAATATTCTTTAAATTGTTGGCCCTGGCGCCTTTTATCACAATTTTATCCATTGCCATGTTTCGTCACCCTTCCGCTTTTAACTCTAGTAATAAATCACGCAGCTCGGCAGCTCGCTCGAAGTCCAGTGCCTTTGCCGCTTCCTTCATTTCTTTTTCCATGCTTGCCATCACTTTTAAACGCTCTTTTTTAGGGAGCTTCGCAAGGCTTGGTGCAAGATCTTCCTTATACTCTTCGCCTTCTTCGGCTACATGCGTCGCCCTTATGGAGTCACGGATATCCTTTTGAATGGTTTGAGGCATTATTCCATGCTCTTCATTATACTTCTCCTGGATTTCACGGCGCCGCCTCGTTTCATTGATGGCAAGTTCCATCGAATTCGTGATGCGGTCTGCATACATGATGACATGGCCGTTGGCATTACGGGCTGCACGGCCCATCGTTTGAATAAGCGAACGTTCCGAGCGAAGGAACCCTTCCTTATCGGCATCCAGAATGGTCACTAACGACACTTCCGGAATATCCAGACCTTCCCTTAAAAGGTTGATTCCAACGAGTACATCATATTTGCCCATTCGGAGTTCCCGGATGATTTCTATCCTTTCCAAGGTCTTCACTTCCGAATGAAGATATTGGACCTTGATGCCGATTTCCTTTAAATAATCAGTTAAATCTTCAGACATCTTTTTCGTCAAGGTCGTTATGAGCACACGCTCGTTCTTTTTGACGCGCTCCTGTATTTCACCGATCAGGTCATCTATCTGCCCTTCAATCGGTCGCACTTCTACCGTCGGATCCAGCAATCCGGTAGGACGGATGATTTGCTGAACCATTTCTGGTGTATGTTCGAGTTCATATGGTCCCGGAGTTGCCGAAACGAATATGGATTGATGGACCTTTTTTTCAAATTCTTCAAACCTTAGCGGGCGGTTATCTTTCGCAGACGGCAGACGGAAGCCATGGTCGACGAGCACTTGCTTCCGCGCCTGATCTCCATTGAACATTCCGCGGATTTGCGAAAGGGTTACATGTGATTCATCCACGACCAATAGGAAATCCTCTGGAAAGTAATCTATTAAAGTGTATGGTGTCGCACCTGAGGGACGAAGCGTCAAATGGCGGGAATAGTTCTCGATACCTGAACAAAAGCCCATTTCCCGCATCATTTCCAAATCATAGCGGGTCCGCTGCTCCAAGCGCTGTGCTTCAAGGAGCTTTTCATCTTCCCTTAATTCCTTCAGTCTCTCTTCCAGTTCCGTTTCGATATTTTGAATGGCTATCCGCATTTTCTCTTCGCGGGTTACGAAGTGGGAAGCCGGGAAAATGGCGATATGTTCCCGTTCACCGGTAATTTCACCGGTCAGGGCATCAACTTCACGGATACGGTCAATCTCATCCCCGAAAAACTCGACCCGTACACAATGTTCATCACGAGAGGCCGGGAAAATTTCGACGACGTCGCCGCGAACGCGGAAGGTCCCCCGTTGGAAAGCAATATCATTCCTCTCATATTGAATATCCACGAGTCTGTGCAGCAAGGCATTCCGGTCTATTTCCATGCCAGTTCGGAGGGAAACGACCATCTCCCGGTACTCTTCAGGAGAACCGAGTCCATATATGCACGAAACACTGGCAATGATGATGACATCTTTCCTTTCGAACAATGATGATGTGGCCGAGTGACGCAGTTTATCGATTTCATCATTGATGCTTGCATCTTTTTCGATGAATGTATCCGTGGATGGAACATAAGCCTCTGGCTGGTAGTAATCATAATAGCTAACGAAGTATTCGACGGCATTATTAGGGAAGAACTCTTTGAACTCACTGTAAAGCTGCCCTGCCAACGTTTTATTGTGGGCAATGACAAGAGTCGGTTTATTGATCTTTTGGATCACATTGGAAACGGTGAACGTTTTTCCTGTACCCGTTGCCCCCAATAACGTCTGCATTTCCTTGCCTTCCTTAATCCCTTCGACCAGCATTTCAATTGCTGCCGGCTGATCTCCTTGAGGAGAGTATTTTGAGACTAACTCAAACTTATCCTTCACCAAGCATGGCCTCCTATTGAAATATTTTTATATGAAAACGGGACATGCCTATATCCCTTCTATTTATTCCGGTTTAATAAAGCATATATACACATTCTACCACAATTGCCTTAAAACAAACCAGCAATAAGCGAACGTCCATTCGATTTTTGTTTTAATGAACTTCATGATGTGTTGAGGGGAATGACTAGTTTGAGTACAAAAAAAGCACCTTTGATGTCAGGCGCTCTTGGATGTACGTTTCATCATTCTTTTTGATAACCAAAAACCCACTGTCAGGGATAAGGCATCGACGATGATCAATAAGTTTGTATGCGTATAACCTTTATATGCGGAAGCTGTAATCAAGGCAACAGTTAAAACAAGGCCTACGACATTGTTATAGGTGACTCTTGAAAATAGCATGACAAGTAGACAAGGAAGGAAAAGGGCAGAAAGAATTTTAATCATTTTTTCATCTCCTTTATAAGAGAAAAATAGAGTAGTTTCAGTTTAAATGATTATGAAGTTTTTTGCCAATCAATTTCCTGCTTGATTTTCAAGGCATCCTTGGAAGAGCATCCACACATCCATCAATTATGCCCAATAAAAAAAAGAGGCAAACCCCTTTATAAGGAAGTTCGCTTCTTTTCAGTTCAATCAATACGGATCCGCTTCATGCCCTTTTCTAACGGCGTCCTCAGGGTTATCCGTCCCACCCAGTGGTTTTGAAGATTCCGTATGTTCAGATGCCGCGGCCAGTCCCTCTTTCAACCTGCGGCCATACTCTTCATCGGCCTCTTCGGCAAGTGCTATCATTTTTTCCTGAATGCGCTTGTCGGCAGGAGCCAATGCCGCCACTAAATTGGAAATTAAATCGTCTTTTTCCCAATCCTCGAATTCCCGGAACGTTTCCCCGGCCTGTTTCGTATTGTTTTGGCGATCGATTGTCTCACGGACAAGTTTCCCTTCCACCATAGGTGTATACTCTTTACCCGTTTGATTGGCTTCCTTCAAGCCGCCGACAGTGGATGGTTCGTAGTTGATGTGGGGGCTTTGGCTGCCTCTGCCAACTTCATATTGCATCTGTCCGCCAGTCTGATTCGTGGCAGTTCGTTTCTTTGGAGCATTGATCGGCAGTTGCAAATAATTCGCGCCAACACGGTGACGCTGTGTATCGGAATAAGAGAATGTACGTCCCTGTAACATCTTGTCATCAGAAAAATCCAGTCCATCCACTAGGACACCGGTACCGAATGCAGCCTGTTCGACTTCAGTGAAATAGTCTTCAGGGTTTTTATTCAATACCATCGTACCGACATGCAGCCATGGGAACTCATCTTTCGGCCAGATCTTCGTATCATCCAGCGGATCGAAATCCAACTCAGGATGATCATCATCACTCATGATCTGTACGTTGAGATCCCATTCCGGATAGTCCCCGCGTTCGATCGCTTCATATAGATCCTGTGTGGCATGATTGAAATTCGTAGCTTGAATTTCATTGGCCTCTTGCTGCGTCAGGTTCTTGATTCCTTGTTTCGGTTCCCAATGATACTTGACGAGCACTGCTTTCCCTTCCTCATTCACCCATTTATAAGTATTGACCCCTGATCCTTGCATCATGCGGTAGTTAGCTGGGATGCCCCATGGAGAAAACACAAAGGTAACCATATGGAATGTTTCAGGCGAACTCGAGCAAAAATCGAAAATCCTCCTGCCGTCCTGAATATTCGTGACCGGATCCGGTTTGAATGCATGAATCAAATCCGGGAATTTCATGGCATCACGGATAAAGAAAATTTTCAGGTTATTGCCTACAAGATCCCAGTTTCCATCTTCCGTATAAAATTTAACGGCAAATCCCCTTGGGTCACGTAACGTTTCCGGGGACGTCCCTCCATGAATAACAGATGAAAATCTCACGAATACCGGGGTTTTTTTACCTTCTTCCTGAAAAACCTTCGCTCTCGTATATTTTGAAATCGGCTCGTCCCCCGCTTTACCGGTCGGAACGAAATAACCATGCGCACCTGCACCGCGGGCATGTACAACCCGTTCAGGGATGCGCTCCCTATCGAAGTGGCTGATCTTTTCCAAAAAATCATAGTTCTCAAGTGTACTAGGACCTCTGTTCCCTACAGTTCTCAGACTCTGGTTATTCGTTACCGGGTGTCCTTGCCTATTCGTTAATGTTTCATTCGTTTCATCATTTGTTTTTTTGGATTTATTAGACAAAAAAATCCCTCCTTTGTTAATAAAAGCCACAATAATACTATACTTTCCCCCATTCCCTATATTTAACTCTTCAATCTTCAAAATTTAATTGAAATTAGGTAAATAAGTACTTTTCCCCTATATATCGATGAGCCTATTTTCATGCCATTAACGACTTGAAGCATTTAGTATTTGGAGTGAGCATACCCATTTTTGTATAAGTCAACATCACACCACTATAATGAAATGAGGATAAAAAATTTAAAAAGCGGGGTGCCTTCATTGGACGAATCAATAATAGGAAGACTTGGCAGGATGATGACCGGAAAAACCAGTCGTTGGGTTGTCATTGCCGCATGGATATTTGCAGCAATCGCATTAACCTTTACATTGCCTGCCGTTAATGATCGAACAGCAAATAATGCCTCAGACTTGCCAGAAGACTCGCCTTCTGTCGTGGCTGATGAACTTATTAAAGAAGAGTTTCCAAATTCCTCTGGAATACCTGCCCTGCTTACATGGCATCGGGAAGGTGGACTGACAGAGGCCGACTTGGCTGAAATCCAGTATCTTTCCAAGGAACTGACAGATAACCCATTAACACAGCAATCTTTCTTACCGCCGCTTCATGAAATTCCGTTTCCTGCTCTTAAAGGATCGGTTTCAGAAGATGGAACGACTTTCGTACAGCCGCTTTTCTTTAAAGAAAATACCGAGACTGAAATTCTCGAAAAAAATCTTGAAAGCATTAATGAAGCAGTAACGGAGCGCATTAGAACGGACCCATTCAACGTCCCGACCGATTCAGATGAATTATCCCTTCGAGTGACAGGCCCTGTAGGGATATCAGTCGATGCAACGGGTTTATTTTCAGGTGCTGATTTCAAATTGCTTTTAGCGACAGTAATACTTGTACTTGTCGTATTATTACTCATTTACCGCTCTCCGCTTTTAGCCATAATTCCTTTAATCGGAGTAGGCTTCGCCTATATTGTCACAAGCCCGATCCTTGGCTTCATGGCAGATCATGGTTGGATTACAGTCGATTCACAGGCCATTTCAATCATGACCGTATTATTATTCGGTGCCGGAACGGATTATTGTCTATTTTTAATTTCTCACTATAGAAGTGAATTAAGGAATCATGAAAGCAAACGGAAAGCCATGATTGCCGCATTTAAAGATTCATCAGGCGCCATTGCGATGAGCGGGCTAACGATCGTCATCTCCCTGCTAACATTGCTTGTAGCCAAATACGGAGCCTACCACCGTTTCGCTGTACCATTCAGCTTGTCGATTTTAATCATGATGCTGGCAGCTTTAACACTTGTACCGGCATTGCTTTCTGTATTCGGAAGGGCTTCCTTCTTCCCAATCGTCCCGCGTACACCTGAAATGGAAGAAGCACGGGCCAAGAAAAAGGGAAAAGCAGCCAAAAAGCATAAAGAAGGCCGCATCGGTAACTGGATTGGCCATATCGTCACAACCAAGCCATGGACCGTCATTCTTACATGCCTGATCATCTTCAGTGTTTTAGCTGGATATTCTTCACAAATAAAATATTCATATGATATTCTCTCTTCCTTCCCTGAAGATATGAACTCCCGTGAAGGCTATTCTGTCATTTCCGACTCGTACTCACCGGGCGAACTGGCACCGGCGACAGTGGTTGTCGATACGGCTGGTGAAGAAATTGATTTAGCACCGGCATTAAAAGGGATGGATATTGTTGAAACTGTTGCCGATCCCGTCACAAGTAAATCGAATAAAGATCTGCAATCCTATGAGGTCACATTCAACATCAACCCATATGATATCGAGGCCATAGATTCCATTCCGGAAATCCGCACAATGGCGGAGAAAGAATTGAAGGCCGCCAATATATCTTCCGTTGATGAAAAGGTTTGGGTTGGCGGGCAGACTGCGACTCAATTCGATAAAAGGGATACTGTCAAATCCGATGAATTCATGATCATCCCGATCATCATCGTCCTGATTTCCTTGCTCCTTTTAGCCTACTTGCGATCTGTGACAGCCATGGTGTATTTAATGGGGACAGTCATTCTCTCATTCTTTGCAGCTATGGGCTTAGGTTGGATAATCCTGCACTATTTCATGGGTGTCGATGCGATAGAGGGGACAATTCCACTTTATTCTTTCGTATTCCTTGTCGCACTTGGAGAAGATTATAACATTTTCATGGTTTCAAGCATTTGGCGTAAGAAAGAAACGATACCAATCAAGCAGGCCATCAGAAAGGGCGTTGCCGAAACTAGCGGTGTCATCACCTCCGCCGGAATAATCTTGGCAGCCACTTTTTCCGTTCTAGCCACACTTCCGATTCAAGTATTGGTCCAATTCGGGCTCATTACCGCCCTTGGAGTGTTAATGGACACATTCATTGTGCGCCCGTTCCTTGTTCCTGCAATCACCTCCCTCCTTGGCCGCCGTGCCTTTTGGCCGGGTAAAGTGACCAACCAAGAAGAGAAAGAACAGGCCAATTAATAAAGATGTCCGCTTTACTCTTCTCATAAAAGACCCTGTGCCCCATAAATGCACAGGGTTTTTCATGTTTTCAAAATTAAGGAAAAATTTCAGTTGACACTATTGCTTTCAGCTCTTATAATTACGTTAAGTTAAGATATCTCAAATTAAAGATATATAAATTCAAGATTAATAATCAGGAGGAATAAATATGACAAATACAAAATGGATAGTCGACCCGACTCACAGCGCTATTGAGTTTTCCGTAAAACATATGATGATCGCTAAAGTAAAAGGAAGTTTTAATAAGTTCGAGGCAAGCATTCTAGCAAACCCATCGGATCTAACGACTGCAGAGATTGATTTTACCGTTGATGTGGCTAGTATCGACACACGCAATGCAGACAGGGACAATCACTTGCGTTCCGCTGACTTCTTTGATGTAGAAAAAAACCCTACATTAACATTCAAATCAACAAAAATCGTGAAAACGGATGAAGATGAATACGATGTAACTGGAAATGTGACTCTTAACGGAGTCACACAAGAAGAAACTTTCAACATCACCTTTGAAGGCCAAGGGAAAGATCCATGGGGAAATGAAAAAGCAGGCTTTAGCGGAAAAGGGAAAGTCAAACGCAGTGATTATGGTCTAACATATAATGCGGCATTAGAAACAGGCGGCGTACTGATTGGCGATCAAATCACGCTTACCATCGAAATCGAAGCAGCTAAAGAAGCTTAAAGAAATAAAGAAGCAGCCATCCCTAGGATGACTGCTTTTTTTTGCATGTACCGGAATTACGAATTCCTCGTTTTATATAGTAAATAAATGAAGTATGGTGCCCCGATGCTCGCTGTGAAGACACCAGCCGGTATTTCCAAAGGTGAGAATAAGGTCCGTCCAATCAAATCCGCCACCATAACCAGGATGCCGCCAAGCAAAGCCGAGGTAGGCAGTAACACTCCAAAACTAGAACCAACCAGCCTTCTGGCCATGTGCGGTGCCATTAATCCCACAAATCCTATTCCCCCAGCAAAAGCTGTGGAACCGCCAATCAAGGCTGTACTGATCATCAATAATGTAAACCGCTGTTTTTGGACATGTCCCCCAAGCCCCGTTGCCAGGTCATCCCCTAGCTCCTGTAAATTAATATTTCTGGCATACAGGAAGGCGATTAACAGGAATAAAATCGTCCATGGTGCCAGTACAGCGATATTATTCCAGGTGGAGGTGGACACTGACCCGGTGATCCAAAGGTTTGCCTGGCTCGCTTGATAGACGGGGCCAAGAATCATCATCATCGTAGTGAGCGCCTTCATTAAAGCCATCACCCCAATCCCGATCAACACAAGCCTGATCGGGGGAACCCCATTTTTCCAGGCTAATGAATAAACAAGTAAGGCCACGACTGTCGCCCCAATGAAGGCAGCTAACGGCAGCCAATTGATGCTCACCGTTAATGAATGGTTCTTATCGCTAAAAATGGCCAAGAATCCAACGACCGCTACAGTCGCTCCTCCCGTAATCCCCAAGATATCAGGTGAAGCAAGTGGATTTCGAATCATCCCTTGAAGGATTCCCCCAGCTACAGCAAGGCCCATCCCTACCAACAGGGCAACAATTATTCTAGGCAGGCGGAAAGATTGGATAATAAGCCGGTCGCTCTCCGTCCCCCCTCCGATAAAGACCTGGAGAACACTTAGCGGATTTATATTCATTTCACCCACTCCAGTACTGATTACAAACACTAGTGAAGTGACTAAAAATAATATGAAAATCACGATCATGGCTTTTTTATTGATCAAGAATGATATTTTTTCATTAAACAAACGAAAGCTCTTATATGACTTCATCGACCGCTGAACCCCTTTCTAGCTATATAAATAAAGAATGGGGTCCCGATAATGGCTGTCATGACTCCAACCGGAACTTCTCGAGGCATCAGGATATACCTGGATATGACATCGGCTGCAATCAAAAGCACCGCCCCGAAAAGTCCAGAGAAGGGAATCAACCAGCGATGATCGATGCCTACTATAGAACGGGTAAGATGCGGAACGACGATTCCTATAAAGCCAATCGGACCCGCAACCGCTACTGATCCGCCAGCAAGCAGGATGATTGCCAGCCCCAGGACCAGTTTAAGGAATGCTATATTCAGTCCAAGACCTTTTGCAACATCTTCACCCATGGATAACACATTCATTTTACCGGACATGATCAGGGCAAGGCCCCAGCCTGCGATAAGATAAGGCAGGACGGCAACTAAATTGTCCAGGCTTCTACCTGAAACGGACCCGGCAAGCCAGAATAGGACTTGCTCTAAAAGAGCCTCATTAGAAACAAGAAGACCTTGTGTAAGGGAAGCTACCATCGCCGTCATGGCTGCACCGGCCAATGTCAGCTTCATCGGTGTCAAGCCGCCGCGTCCCATGCCTCCAATCAAATATATGCTTATCGCGGCTATGGCGGCCCCTAGGAATGACAGCCATGTGAATACTTGAAGATTGCTTATCCCAAAAACGGTGACACCTGTGACCACCGCCAATCCCGCCCCGGCATTGACGCCGAATATATCAGGGGAGGCGAGGGGGTTTTTAGTTAGCGTTTGCATCAAAACCCCCGAGATGGCTAAACTTGCACCGATGGCCGAAGCGATCAGGGCACGCGGAAGTCTGACTGATTGAATGACAATGTGTTCATTCGTCCCATTGAAATCGGCAAAAGCATTGATGGCCATTTTCCATGTTGTATCCGTATAACCGTATATAATGCTTGAGCACAGTAAAAACAGCAGCAAAAGAATGGTAATGAACAGCCCCATCCATTTCTGCCATGAATTTTTTAATAACATATCCAGTTACCTTTCCAATCACGTTTGTATATCAGTATTTAATTCAATTGTACTGGCGTTAACAGGATTATGTCAACGAATTTGAGAATCATTTTCAATTATATATTGACAGAAAAGTATATTCATTTTATGATGATGCTGTTAAGTGCGAATGATTATCATTTGCTGACAAATTGGGAGGGATACATAGATGTTTAGATTTAAGTCTTTATTAACGATTTTTACAATATTTGCAGTCTTCCTTTTAGCAGCTTGCGGGAATTCGGATGAAAAGGCCGATGGAAATAAAGCTGAAGACAAGAAAGATGAGAAAAGCTACAAAGTTGAGCATGCCATGGGCACTGCCGAGTTGAAAGAAACGCCTAAAAGAGTCGTCGTTTTAACAAATGAAGGTACTGAAGCATTGATCGCTTTAGGAATTAAACCTGTTGGTGCCGTTCAATCATGGCTTGGTGACCCTTGGTACGACCATATTAAAGATGATATGGATGGGGTCGAAGTTGTTGGTGTTGAACATGAAGTTAATTTAGAGAAAATCGCATCACTGAAGCCTGACTTGATTATCGGAAGCAAGATACGCCAAGAAGCTGTTTATGATAAATTAAATGCAATCGCCCCTACCGTTTTCTCGGAAACGCTAAGAGGAGATTGGAAAGAAAACTTTAAACTATATGCAAAAGCCTTGAACCTTGAAGAAAAAGGTAACGATGTAATTGCGGAATTCGATAAAAACACTGAAGATCTTAAAGCTAAATTGGGTGATAAAGTAAATCAAGAAGTTTCCATTGTTCGTTTCATGGCTGGAACTACTCGTATTTATTACACAGATTCATTCTCTGGAGTGATTTTCGATCAATTAGGATTTAAACGTGCAGAACAACAGAAGGAACTTTTCACTGCAGATAATAAATTAGGCAACCTTGCCATTGAGGTTGGAAAAGAAGTCATCCCTAAAATGGATGGAGATATTCTCTTCTACTTCACTTACGCTCCTGAAGGCGACAAACAAGCCCTAAGCACAGCAAAAGAATGGACGAATGATCCACTTTGGAAAAACCTTGATGCAGTCAAAAACGGAAATGCCCATGAGGTTAGCGACGCAACATGGAATACAGCTGGCGGAGTAATTGCAGCCAATAAAATGCTGGAAGATATAGAAAAAATCATGCTTGAAAAGTAATAACACGTTTCCATTGAAAAAGGCCTTTCCCGATATAATTCGAGAAAGGCCTTTTTATTTTATGTCATTAACCCACTTGTCCGCTTTCCTTCAATTGATCGTCAACGAACAAGAGCCCCAGTTCGTAATGCTCCCCGTCAAATAGAGCTCTTTGCACAAAACGAATCTGTTCATTATTATCGATGACCTCGAGCTTGCAATGTGCCCGGTTTATTTGTAGCGCCCTGTATAACTCTTCTTCTTCCCTGACGACGACCCCATTTATTTTCGAAATGACCTCGCCTTTTTGCAACCCCATTTTATCTGCCGGAGATTGAGGGATAACGCCTAAGATCTGGACACCCAGCTTACTTTTCGAAAAATAAAAAGGAAGCTTTTGATCCATTGCCTTTTGGGAATGATGCAGGAATTCACGGCCAAGGATTGCCAAAACAACCGTTATGATTGCCAATGGAGGGTACCAGTAACCAACTGTCGCCAATACCGTAATCACAATTCCCAATGCCCCTACCTTTTTGCCTTGCGCCTTAATGGCCAGTTCAGGGAGCGTCCCATGAACTTTTTGCTTAAACCCGATTAAAATGGGCAGTACGATCGGCGACAGGGACATGTCCCCGATTGTAAAAACCGGATACCATTCGAAAGGTGCTGGAAGTTGTCCTCCAGGAATCATAACGAACATGGGAATTAGCCAGACTCGCTGTGAAACATACACACCTATCGGCTGCCCCCTTTTGGATACCTCCAAGTGAGGAGAGACCTTTTTACTTCCATTAGCAACAATCAAAAACCCTTCAGCAATCAGTAATAACCCCATTAAAATAACAAGTGTCGGATATACGGACCGATCCAGTTGATTAAGGGCATCCTGAAATAACGTTAGCTCGATATCTCTATCATATAGAAAGAACAGGATAAAGAAAGTGAGCCCCATTGTATAAACGGGGGAAACAAACCTCTTTTTCATGGATAGCATCGCCAAAACCGTAACCACTGCCATGATGGACAGTGCCGCCAAAGGAATGGCGAGTCCGATAGCCAGCGTGAGGAAGGAAAGGATCAATCCCCATACCAATCCTTGGGGCAGCATGGAACGCAGCTCCATGGAAAAACTGTAGATCTTCGTAGTAAAATCATGGCGTTCCCGTTTAACGCGAAGATAGCCGATGAATAAGCAATAGGCAATCGAAACATAAAGCAAAGGGTGAAGGAAAAGTTTTCCTAATCCCATTAAACATGCAATCAGCCAATCCGTTGTCAATTTCTTTCCACCATCCTCAAAAGTAATCAAAGTTTTGTCAAATTTCGTTCTGGTCAGTTACCCCCTATTCTATCAAAAATGTAGCCTCCATGCCTATTAAGATGCAGAAAAAGTAGGTTTATCTCAAGTTAGCAGGCAAGGAACGATTAAATGCAAAAGAGGCACCGCTCCAAGGGGAACGATGCCATCAAATTACTTCACTAAATAATTCAAAGCTGTGCGTAACTGGATATCATTATCTTCATCCTGGATCTTTTCCAGAATGGCGGATTCCAGATGCGCTGCGGTTTTAGCATCCAGCTTACCGGTCACATCCAGGCCGAATTGTTTTTGGAATGCCTTTACTGCAATTTCTGTACTCCAATCAAAATATCCATCCTCACGCCCCGGTTCAAATCCGAGTCCTTTCAGAATGCTTTGGGCATACTGGATTTGTTCATCATTCATATCCCGCTCCAACACCTTCTCAATGGCCAGCTGATGGGCATCAAAATACTCCGGTTGTTTGACTTTGATCGTCGGTTCGATCCCTTTTTTGTGGATCCAGTTCCCTGATGGAGTCAACCACTTATATAACGTAAGTTTAATCTTACTGCCATCACCCATTGGTACAGCTTGCTGTACTGTGCCTTTCCCGAAGGTCTTCTCGCCAACCAATGGATAGCCTCCCGCCTCTTGCATGGCGCCAGCCAGGATTTCCGAGGCTGAGGCGCTGCCTTTATCCGTCAAGACGGCAATGGGATAACTTTTCGCTTTCTTAAGGCTTGTGAAAAACGATTGTGTTTCCCCCGTTCTTTCTGCAATTTGCAAATAGGGCTTGTCTTTTGTGATGAACTCGCCAAGAATCGTTTCCACACTGGAAAGAAGGCCGCCTGGATTGCCGCGTACATCTATGACCAAGCCCTTGATTCCCATCTTTTCCAGCTTCTTCATCTGCTTTTTGAAATCACTTGCAGTATTTTCCGAGAATGTGGTCAACTCGATATAACCGATTTGTTCTCCGCCGACTTCCTTAATTGATGAAAATACGGTATCCAATGGAATTTCGGCACGCACCATATTGAATTCAAGTGGATTATCAATCCCTGCCCGCTTTATTTCCATTTTGACGGGTGATCCTTTTTCGCCGCGGATTTTCAGGCGTGTTTCATACAGATCCAACCCTTCTACACTTTCACCATTCACCTTGAGGATTTGATCTTTCGGCTTTAATCCAGCTTTTTCAGCAGGCGAGTCTTTGTAAGGAGAAACAATTATGACCTTACCATCTTCCATTCCGATTTCAGTCCCGATCCCTTCAAAAGAGGAGTCCAGGGTTTCATTGAATTGCTTAGCGGTCTCCTTGTCCATATATACGGAATAAGGATCTTTCAGCGCTGACAGCATGCCTTGGATGGCACCCTCCACCAGGTTGGAGCCGTCCACCTGTTCTACATACTGACTTACGATCAAGCCGTAAGCTTGTTCCACTTTTGCCCATTCCTTATCCTTCGATATTTCTTGGCTTTCATCCTTTGCTTCATTCTTGGCCGGAAGGCTTGTCCAATATATGCCCCCGACTGCTCCAATGGCAAGTGACATGATGATTACTAGAGGAAGCACCCATTTTTTGACCATATTTATCCCCATTTCTGACCTGATATGTATTTCACTATATGAGCGTAATGGAAAGAATATGCTTATAGAAAACCACATAAAAAAACAGACCAGGAATTTATCCTGGTCTGTTTTTCGTTTGATATATTGGGTATTAATTAGGTATATAGTTTAATGGATTAACAGCATTTGACTTGCTATAATTCCATGGTCCTTTATGTAGTTCAAAGTGTAAATGCTGACCATATGAATGTCCTGTGTTACCCATGATGCCAATTTGTTGACCTTTGGCAACTACAGCACCTTCGCTTGCTTGTCTAGAACTTAAGTGTGCATACACAGTAGTCCATTGCTGACCGCCGATCGAATGGGTAACGAAGATGACGTTACCGTATGAACTTGAGAAGTAAGAACGGCTTACGACTCCGTCGGCTGCAGCTACAATTGGAACCGTTCCGCTAGCAGCGATATCGATGCCGGCATGCTGTTTATTCCAACGTTCACCCATTGTTGAAGATACATATCCTGCACTAGGTCTAGTGAAAGTACCCGATGATACGGCTGGCGCTTGACTTACATTAGACGAAGCCGGTGAAGATGATGATGAACTGTTGCTTTTTGCACTATATCCTGAAGAAGTGGATTGTTTTTTTGATTCAGATGCTTGTGATGCTGCTTGTGATGCTGCTTGTGCAGCCGCTTGTGCCGCTTCTTGCTCTGCACGTTTTTTCGCTTCGGCTGCCGCTTTTTTACGAGCTGCTTCCAATTCGGCAAGACGTTGATGTTCTAAGCTTATGGCTGATTTGATGGCTTTTTCTTGAGCGGCAAGATTCGCTTTTTCTTCCTCTAGACCCATCTTCTCATGTTCATGCTTTTCGGTTTGTTGCTTTAATTTTTTAACCAATGCATCCTTTTCTTGCTTCTGCTGTTTTTGTTGCTTTTGAATTTCCAATAGTTCAGCTTTTGCCACTTCTAAACTGGCAAGCTTCGTTTCAACAGCTTTTTGCTTTTCTTCCAGATCCTTTTTATCCAGCTCATGCTGCTTTAAAATATCGCGGTCGGCTTCAGCGATTGTCGCTACAGCTCCGACACGGTCAACTAAATCCCCAAAACTGGATGATCCGAATAATACTTCAAGGTAGTTCACGTCCCCCCCAGTCTCCTGGAAAGAGAGTGCCCTTTCCTTCAATACTTCATTACGTTTGGCGATCCGCTCTTTTAATACTTTAATCTCTTCTTTCAATGCCTCGATTTCTTTTTTCGTTTGTGTAATTTCGGCATTTTTAGCATCGATTTTTTTTGCGGACTCTGCGATTTTCGCTTCAATGGCAGCGATTTGGTCTTCTGCTGTCATTTGTTTATCCTGCAGGCTATCGATTTTCTTTTCCGTGTCGGAAATATTCGATTCAACACCTGAACGTTTTTCCTGGATGGATTCTTTCTGTTTTTCTAAATCCGAAATAGACTCAGCATAAACCGAAGGTGCCGCTAGAATGCTTCCCAACCCGATCATGATGGAGGCATTCATGGCAATGATATTTTTTTTCACGTTTCATTTCCCCTTTCAACCCGTTACATCCTTGCCTTGTAACGTCTCTCTATTTATGTCTGGCTACTTTTGGCTTTCGAGTAAAGATACAATTTTATACTTTCAAGAACTTCCTGACGGACATCAAGCTGCCCCATATTCCGATAACCGCACCAATTACGATGAGGATGGCCGATACTTGATAAATAAACGGATTTGCAGGCAAGAAATCTATGAATTTGAACGTAATCTGCGGTGCTGCATATTTATAAAGATTATAGTAGAGTACTGCAATCAGACCTATCGGAATGATTGAACCGAGGACTCCCAACCAAAGTCCTTCCAAGAAGAATGGCCAACGGATGAATGTATTCGTCGCTCCTACCAATCTCATGATCTCAATTTCTTTTCTTCTGGCTACAATGGTAATTTTAATCGTATTCGAAATCAGGAACATTGCAGTAAATAGTAAGCCTACAATAAGAACGATCCCTATGTTTCTAGCAATATTAACAAAGCTGAATAGTTTCTCGACGTACCCTTGTCCATATTTAACACTTTGGATATATTCCATACCTTCGATCTTTTTTGCCACCTTGATGACATCTTGCGGAGATTTCGTTTTGATAACATAAACGTCCCTTAATGGGTTATCCTGTTCAAATGGTTTAAAAGCCTCACCATTATCTCCTAGATCATCTATTAAATTAGTAAGCTCTTCATCTTTTGGAGAGAAAATCACTGATTCGATGCCGTTTATCTCCGTAATTTGCTTACCTATAGCTTTTATATCGTCATCATTCGCCGCATTATCAATATGTGCACGAACTTCGACATCTTTCTCCACATTTCCCGCGATATGATTTAAATTCATCATGAGCACTAAAAAGACGCCAACCAAAGTTAGAGTGACCGTTACTGCACTGACTGAAGCAAACGTCATCCATCCATTACGGCCAATATTTTTAAAACTTTCACGGAAGTGACGGAGCAATGTTCTAAATTTCATATCCGTAATCACCTCGATGTTCATCGCGAACTATTTTTCCACTTTCAATGGCAATGACACGTCGTTTAATATTGTTGACGATGTCCCTATTATGTGTGGCCATGACAAGTGTAGTTCCGCGTTTATTAATTTCTTCGAATATGTTCATGATTTCCCATGATGTTTCGGGATCAAGATTACCTGTAGGCTCGTCGGCTATGACTACCTTGGGATCATTGACGATCGAACGGGCTATTGCAACCCTTTGCTGTTCCCCACCAGATAACTCGGAAGGAAGCATTCTCGCTTTATGTTTAATGCCAACCAGATCAAGGACTTCCATGACTCTCTTTTTGATTTCTTCTGGGTCCTTTTCAATAACTTCCATGGCAAAAGCAACATTTTCATATGCAGTGAATGTTTGAAGGAGTTTAAAATCTTGGAATACCATACCGATATTACGGCGGAATAGAGGAACTTTCGAATTGCGGATACTTGGCAGGCTTACTCCATTCACCAAGATATTACCGCTTGTAGGCTTTTCTTCCCTATACATCATTTTGATGAAGGTCGATTTTCCGGCACCGCTCGGACCCACTACATAAACGAATTCGCCTGGCTTTATTTTCACATTGATACCATTAATGGCAATTACGCCATTTGGATATGTCTTTTTCACATCTATCATTTCTATCATTCTAAAACCACCTAATTTGCTTGGATTATCACTATGTATCTACAGCTTTTCGACAATTTTCACTGAAATCTGACAGGAATCTCTCTTACTTGAGCACAGAAACATTATAACATCATATTTTGTCAAATTAAGCATAAAAAATATTACAGTTTCATTTCAGTTAGACATATATCAACATCTATGTAATAATTCCAGGATTTTGATTGCTTGGTAAGGGGTTGATCGTGAGTTGTTTCGAGGGTTTAATGGAGGTTAAATGAAACGTCCCGCTAAGCAGAACGTTTCATTAATCATTATTTATGTTCAGCAAGCCATTCAGCGACCATGCTCGCTTCCTTGCCCTTGATTATACCTTTTGGCATTCCGCCTTGACCATTGGCAATGACTTTTTCAATGTCTTCTTTTGATAGCTTGGAGCCTACCTTCGTCAAGTTCGGTCCCACGCCGCCTTCAAGATTCACTGCATGGCAGCTTGAACATTTGTTTTCATAAATTTTTGCGGCATCACCGGCACCTGCCGTAGTCGTTTCGTTATTTTCACTTGCAGGCTCTTTATCTGCAGCATCATCGTTCCCACCGCATGCAGCCAAGGCCAAAGAAGTACCCAGAACTAAAGCTAACCACTTCATTTTCATTGAACTTACCCCCTCTGATTTATACCAGCACAAGAACATTATACCAATTTCAATCCAGTTTAAAACCCTCCCCAAGTACCTCCGATGCGTCCATTACAATTACAAACGCTTTAGGGTCAACGAGTTTCACCAATTGTTTCAATTTGGTGAATTCCGACTGGTCTATTACACACATCAAAATTGGACGAGTATCATCCGTATAGCCGCCATACCCGGAGATGCCTGTTACACCCCGGTCCAGCTCATGTATGATAGCATCCCTTACTTCCATTTCTTTATTCGTGATGATCAGTGACATCTTCGAACGGTTCAATCCAATCTGGACGAGGTCGATCGTCTTGCTTGTCACATATAGTCCAATCAATGCATAAAGGCCTTTTTCAATATCAAAAACGATGGCAGCACTTAAAACGATGATTCCATCAATGACAGCCACACAGGTCCCCAATGACAGATGGGTATACTTATGGAAAATCTGTGCCGCCAAATCGGTCCCCCCTGTGGAACCCTTGCCGCGAAAGACGATTCCCAGCCCAAGCCCGACCATCATCCCCCCGCAAATCGAACCAAGCAATGCATCATTCGTCCATGCCTCCCAATCCTTTGTCAGAAATACCACTAAAGGCAGAAACAGGGTTCCAATCAGGCTTTTCGCTCCGAAATGCCTTCCGAGGACAATAAGCCCCGCAATAAACAAAGGGATATTAAAACCCCAAAGAACATAAGCCGGCTCCCAACCGAGAGTTGAATCGAGAATCGTGCTAATCCCGCTGACCCCTCCGGATGCGACCTGGTTAGGCAGTAAAAACACATTAAAACCAATGGCAATTATGGACGAACCGACAATCACCAATCCATACTCCGTTAACTTTTGAATGAAAGGGTGCCTCTGCTCCCGGTATCTTCTCTTCATTTTGCATAAGTCTCCTCGAACCATCATTATTATCTAGTATTGGCCGAACGAGATAGAGCATCCCTTTTCAATCCTGTAAATGTCAGCCAGAAGATTCGTTAAAAAGGAAATCATAAAAAAAGCCGGACCGGGGAAACCGGTCCGACTGGCTGATCTTATAATTTTGAGCGCAAGTACGCATCAATGAACATATCGATATCCCCATCCATGACAGCTCCCAAGTTTCCGGTCTCCGCACTGGTACGGTGATCTTTAACCATGGAATACGGATGGAAAACATAAGAACGAATTTGGCTTCCCCAGCCAATTTCCTTTTGCTCCCCGCGGATTTCATCCAATTCCGCTTGTTGCTGTTCAATTTCACGTTGATACAATTTGGCTTTCAGCATATTCATGGCCTGGGCCTTATTTTTGATTTGAGATCTCTCGTTTTGGCACGTTACCACGGTGTTCGTAGGTAAATGGGTGATCCGGACCGCTGAGTCCGTTGTATTTATATGCTGACCACCTGCACCACTTGCCCGGTACGTATCGATTTTCAAATCTTCCGTGCGTACTTCTATATTGATCGTCTCATCGAATTCCGGCATGACTTCACATGAAACGAATGAAGTGTGGCGTCGTCCTGAGGAATCGAAAGGAGAAATACGGACAAGACGGTGTACCCCTTTTTCCGCTTTCAAATAACCATAGGCGTTATGGCCTTTGAAAATTAAAGTGACACTCTTGATCCCAGCTTCATCACCTGGAAGGTAATCAAGGGTTTCCACTTTAAAGCCTCTTTTTTCACCCCATCTTGTATACATGCGCAACAGCATGGAACCCCAATCCTGGGACTCCGTACCGCCTGCACCAGGATGCAGTTCAAGAATGGCATTTTTTGAGTCATATTCTTCACTTAATAAAAGTTGAAGTTCAAAGTCATTCATCTTTTGTGCAAGAACCGTGATTTCTTCTTCCAGCTCCGCTAAAAGTTCTTGATCATTCTCCTCTTTCACTAATTCATATGTCAAATCAAGATTTTCATATGATTCATTCAGGTCGGACAATTGATTGACTTGTTCTTTCAAAGCATTCGTTTCATTGATGACAGTTTGTGCTTTTTGCTGATCATTCCAAAAATCGGGATGTGTCATCTCATTTTCCAGCTGTGCGATTCGTGCCTCTTTTTCATCTAAGTCAAAGAGACCCCCTAAAGTCCGTTAATCGTTGCGCTGTCCGTTCAAGTTCATTTCTTATTTCTGCTAATTCCATTTCTCTTCACCTCATTAAGTATGTTAAAAAAAATCCCTGAAGAGGGATTCCCTTCATTACAAATAAACCTCTTCAAACTATATGCAAACTAAACATGAAAAGAGGCGGCTAGCCTTGGACTTAACCGTCTCATCTTCATTATACACCTAACTTTAGCCTAAATTGCCATGGCAATTCTTATATTTTTTACCGCTGCCGCATGGGCATAACGCGTTTCTGCCAACGTCTTCCTTTTTACGGGCAGGGGCTTTTTTCACTTTTCCCCCGTCTTCTTCCTTCGGATTGACCGCTTGTCCTTTTATGACTTCCGTGCGTTCCAAATTGTTGCGGATTTCAGCCTTCATGATGTATTTCGCGACTTCATCTTCCATTGAAGCAATCATGGCTTCAAACATCGCAAAACCTTCAGATTGATATTCACGTAAAGGATCAATCTGGCCATAAGCACGAAGGTGGATCCCTTGGCGAAGCTGCTCCATTGCATCAATATGGTCCATCCACTTACTATCGACTGCACGAAGAACGATTACTTTTTCGAATTCACGCATTTGTTCTTCAGATAGCTCTTCTTCTTTTTGGTCATAGCCTTCTTTCACTTTGGCTAAAATGAACTCAACCAATTCCGATTCGTTTTTCCCTTCCAAATCAGCCACAGTGATTGAACCTTCATTGAATAGGTTACCATTCAGGTAATCGACAAGGCCTTGTAAATTCCAGCCTTCCTCATCGCCCATTGGTGCAAACGCGACAACATTTCGCTGGATGGATGCCGTGATCATCGTTTCGACGATTTCACGTAAGTTTTCACTTTCCATGACATCGAAACGCTGTTTATAGATAATTTCCCGTTGTTGACGGAGAACATCATCATACTGCAGTAATTGCTTACGTGAATCGAAGTTATTGCCTTCGACCCGTTTCTGTGCGGATTCAACGGCCCTTGTCACCATTTTACTTTGAATTGGCTGGGAATCATCCATACCTAGGCGTGCCATCATGTTTTTCATGTTATCCGAACCGAAGCGGCGCATCAATTCATCTTCCATTGATAAATAGAATTGAGTGACCCCTGGATCTCCCTGACGGCCGGACCGGCCACGCAGCTGGTTATCTATACGCCTGCTTTCATGACGTTCCGTGCCGATGACAGCAAGGCCCCCGAGCTCCTTGACACCTTCACCAAGCTTGATATCCGTACCGCGCCCTGCCATGTTCGTAGCGATCGTTACTGAGCCTTGATTACCTGCATTCGCAATGATTTCCGCTTCACGCTCATGGTTCTTGGCATTCAACACATCGTGAGGGATTCCTTTTTTGGATAAATAGGCAGATATGACCTCAGATGTTTCGATGGCAACCGTACCGACAAGCACAGGCTGACCCTTTGTATAACGTTCGGCGATGTCTTCCACAACAGCCTTGAATTTCCCATCAGTTGTCGCATATATAAGATCTGCCCTGTCATCCCTGATGATATTCCTGTTTGTCGGGATCGCTATGACATTCATATTATAAATATTGCGGAATTCCTCTTCTTCCGTTTTGGCTGTACCGGTCATACCTGAAAGTTTTTCATACATCCTGAAATAGTTCTGGAATGTAATCGTCGCAAGAGTCATGCTTTCATTTTGGATTTCAAGTCCTTCTTTCGCTTCGATCGCCTGGTGGAGACCTTCACTGTAACGGCGGCCTTTCATTAAACGGCCAGTGAATTGGTCAACAATGACTATCTCGCCTTCCTGGACGACATAATCCACATCCAAATGCATGGAAACATGAGCCTTTAAAGCCTGATTGATATGATGATTCAAAGTAACGTGACTAATATCGAATAAATTATCGATATTAAACGCTTTTTCAGCTCGATTCATCCCATCTTCCGTCAGCTGAACACCTTTTGTCTTCTCATCATATGTGTAGTCCGTATCTTTCTTTAAGGTTCTTACAAACGCATTGGCCTGGATATAAAGCTGAGCCGATTTCTGTGCCGAACCGGAAATGATCAATGGCGTTCTCGCCTCATCAATCAAAATCGAATCGACCTCATCGATGACAGCGAAGTGCAGCGGACGCTGTACCATTTGTTCTTTATATAACACCATATTGTCACGAAGATAATCAAAACCTAACTCATTATTCGTACTGTACGTAATGTCGGCATTATACGCTGCCTGCTTTTCTTCTTTAGAATGACTGTTCAAATTCAACCCGACGGTCAAACCGAGGAAATCATACAATACACCCATTTCGGTGGCATCACGGTGTGCCAAGTATTCATTGACAGTAACGACATGTACACCTTTACCGGTAAGCGAGTTTAAATAAACCGGCATCGTGGATGTTAAGGTTTTACCTTCCCCTGTTTTCATCTCGGAGATATTTCCATCATGAAGGGATGCCCCACCCATGATCTGAACACGGTAAGGATATAAGCCCAGAGCACGCTTTGCCCCTTCACGCGCAACCGCAAAAGCCTCTACAAGCAAATCATCAACGGTTTCCCCATTTTGATAACGCTCTTTAAACTCATCCGTTTTGGAACGCAACTGTTCATCCGATAGCGCAGCAGTCTCATCAGCCAGCGCTTCGACCTGATCGGCGATTTTTTCTAAACGTTTGATTTCTCGCTTATTCGGATCAAAAACTTTATTTAATATATTAAGCATTCAATAACGCTCCTCTATTATGGTAATGATCGTTCAATGACAAAATTCATATAAGTAAGAAGAAACACACCTTCTATTATTACTAATGCACGCTTAATTTTACCACTTCTGTCATAGAGGTACAACTTCATGTCACTTCCCTGGTATAGACCTGAATGCAATTCTTGCGAAAAACAATGGATAAATGAGGAGTAAAACTGTTAAAATAGGAGGAAGTATAAAAAATATGTTGCAAACTCCCCACTATTCCATAAGCAAATGTGAATTATCCATAACCTTCCATCACTAGATGCTGTGTCCTCTCTAGAGATAGCATGTCATGGTAATCCAACCTTACAGGCGTCATGTTTTGAATGATAAGGTGGGCTGCCGAAACTTATTAGCGGAAGATAAATAGAACATGTTTCGAGGTGGTATTGATGATTGGTGAACGTGTAAAAAAACTGCGAGAAGAAAAGAAAATGTCGATGACTGAACTTGCCGATAAAGCGGGTGTTGCAAAGTCTTATTTAAGTTCGCTCGAGCGGAACTTACAAACGAATCCTTCTATTCAATTTCTTGAAAAAATCTCCTCCGTACTTAACATCCCTGTTGATGCCCTGCTTTACGATGCACCAAATAAGGAAACCTTGGACAATGACTGGATGAAAATCGTTGAGGAAGCCATGAATTCGGGTGTCTCAAAACAACAATTCAGGGAATTCATCGAGTTTAATAAATGGAGAAAAGATAAAGAAGAGTAGAGTGGTAGTGCACTAGTTTACTTACATAATTTGAAGAATACAGTTTGAAAAAGCTATACTCACAAGAATCTCAAGGAAGAATAAACCCTATAAACAGCTATGAATCGAACCACTGTTTATAGGGATGTTCTCGAATTTGTTCGGAACCTATTTTCCATCGTTCTCCTCAAATGTTGCCTCAAGGCTTTCCCGTTTAAAAAAAGCAATGATTTCCTCTTTTTTGAAACCCAAGCTTCTTGCTTCTGAAATCAATTTCACCCATTCTTGATCCATTTCCACATTAGCCACCTCTTCTACCTCCTAAAATACTCTTGTATTTCAGGCAGACCAGCCATCATAGTCAAAGGACCTTAGACCTGTGCCTTTGCGCCCTCATTTTTCAAGGAGTTTGCCTTTGTCGTGGTATTTATTACCAAATACACTACCTATAATCATATTATAACGGATACGTACTCCATATATTGCTATTTTATGTCGGTAATCCACATAAATGCAAAAACTTTTATCCGACAAAATATTACAATATTAAGAAAATTCGAAGTTCAGGTGATTTTTCATAGACTAATTCAACTTCGTTTTCTTGTATAATAGTAAATATTACTCTGCTTAAAATTTCGTTGGGGTGTATTGATTCTCTCGATTGTATGTGCATCGTGGGCTTTTTGCGCAGTTAAATCCTCACCGCAGGTCGGGCAAAGCCACTTTCCATATTCCGCACTGCTAAAAGAAGCCCTATGGCATGTATGGCAATTCTTTCGATACAAATAATCCAACCCCCTCTGCACCTTGATCAAATTGTTTTTTTATAAATAACTTATTGTTCTCTTTAAAGAACCAACAATTCGAGTATAGTGCAAAAGATAGGGGTATTTGAATAGGTAAAATTAACTATTTATCTTAATGAAGAACAAATAGTGCTCTCTTAAGTGAACTTTCGTGTGTTTTAGAGAACAAAAGAAGCAATCATTTTTTACGTTTCAAACGGATTCTATCAACATGCAAAAAGCACAACCCAGAGGCTGGGCTGTGCTTTTGATCTTAGAATAATAATTAACTAGGTTCAATCAATCCATAGCGTCCATCTTTTCGGCGGTACACTACGTTTGTTGTATTAGTATCCGCATTCGTGTAAACGAAGAAACTGTGACCAAGCATATTCATTTGTAAAATCGCTTCTTCACTGTCCATTGGCTTTAAATCAAAGCGTTTATTGCGGACCACTTCAATATCATTATCGTCTTCGAATTCATCCACCACTTCGTCAGCTTCCGTATTGAAGGCGAATGCATCGGGTGTAGTCGATAGATTGTTTCGGAACTTGCGATTGACCTTCGTTTTATGTTTACGAATTTGGCGTTCAAGCTTATCATTGATCAAGTCAATGGCAGCATACATATCCGCATTTTCCTCTTCAGCGCGAAGAACCAAATTCTGCATGGGAATCGTCACTTCGACCTTTGATGTATTATTGTTCACTTTTAAATTGACTAACACATTTGCATCTGGTGTATTGTTAAAATATCGTTCTAACTTGCCAATTTTCTTTTCGACGTATTCTCGAATTGCTGGAGTTACCTCAATGTTTTCACCGCGTACGTTGTAATTCATAAAGTGAGTCCTCCTTAAATTAAGACTATACAGTTAGATTCTACAATACCCCTCCGGTTCCTTTTAGAAACACATCATGAAATATGTCGAAATAATGAAACAATTGTCGGAAGGTTTGGAAAGGGTTGATGTCTGCCCTAGCTTCATTATATCAAATGCTATGCTAGAAAGAAAAAATTAAGCCTATTTTATTTACAGAAAATTTAAAAATATTTAACATAAAAACCGTATGGACTCCAAAAGGTAAGGAAATCAATTTCTTTTATCATAGAACACGCCATCCACTGATAGACTTTCATACGGATTCGTGTATTTATTGGAAGATTTTTTCTTCTTATTTATTTCCTGGATATCTCGCTGTATCTCCTGCTTTTGGAGCTTCAGCAAGTGATCGACCTGTTGGTTGAGCAACAGAACTGCACGTCCCAGCTGCTGCTCTTCAGCAGTAAAAGGAGGTTTGATTTGGGAAAGGAGTCCATCCCGCTGATCAATCAGCTTTGTAACCCTTTCTATTTTAACATCACGCTCTGTAATCGTGCGATCTTCCAGTACGGCAAGTAATTCAGCAGTCAAATCATGAAAGGCTCTAATCACCATTACACTTGACCGCTTTGGGTGAATTGTTTTTTCCGGTTGATCTGGATTACTTCCTTCCACGTATTCCGGAACTCCGTAACAAGTCCTTCCACTTCTTCCAAAGCAGAAACGTCATTTTTCAGATTCGCTTCGATCAGACGCCGGTTCATGAAATCATACAAACTCATCATATCTTTGGATACATCCGCATCCATATTCAGCGTCACCATCAATTCACGGATAATAGTTTGCGCCTTGATGATATTCGTATTCTTCACCTCGATATTTCCTGCTTCAATGGCTTTCTTCCCAAGCATGATGAACTTCAAACAGCCATTATAAAGCATTAATGTAAGCTCTCCCGGTGATGCTGTATTGACTGAATTTTGCTGATACGATTGATATGGATTATTCATTGCCATATTGAACTTCCTTTCCGACATACCTTAACTAAAATAAGAAGCTAACGATGCACTTTGGCTGTTTGCCTTTTGAATCGCTTTTTCCATCGCCGTGAACTGGTTGTAATAGCGCGATTCCAATTTCGTTAACTTGGCTTCAAATGTTGAAATCTTCTTATCCAGCCCATCAACCAATTTTCCGATTGTAAAATTGTTATTAACATATCCGGCCTTCCCGGCTTTTTCAGTAATCGCCTTCATGGATGATTCTATATCATCCCTTAACCGGCGTGCGAGTCCTTTGCCGCTCTTTTCCGCCCCATTGGCCATGAACATATCATAGATTGCATTCGGATCCTCACTAATGGCTGCCCGGAGCTTGTCCTCATCAATCGTTAATTTACCGCCTTCCAAATAATTCTTGGTGGTGGTGATTCCCAAACTGCTGAGATTGTTTTTTCCAGTGATTCCATCCACCGAAGTGTATAGGGATGACCTCATTGTGGTCAGGAGACTTTTTAAGGTCGAATCGCTTTTTAACGTTCCGCTCTTCGCTTTTTCTTCCCACAGCTTCACTTCATCCTCTGTCATTGCCTTTTTTTGTTCAGAGGTAAGCGGGGTAAAGGAGCGATATTTCGCTTCACCCGTTTTATCTTGGACCTTTTTAATGACTTCATTGTATTTATTCACAAACTGAGTGATCGTGTCCAGGATAGCATCGACATCAGCTGTTGATGAGAATGTGACTGTATCCGTCGTTTTTTGCTTTACCGTTATTTCCGCTCCATTAATCTGAAACGTATTCGAAGGCCGGGAAATGTCCAGGCCATTATAGGTAATCGATGCATTTTCCCCTATTGTGCCGCCAGCTCCTTCATTGTTACTGCTCATTTTTAGCACATTGAAGAAATCTCCAGTACCCCCTAACTCAATTTCAGGCCGATCTTTTGCATCACCAGTATTTTTAGCAGTGATGGAAAATTTCTGGGACGTCTCATCGAAAAATAGAGTCACTCCCGAGTTAGCATTAATTTTATTTATGACACTTTCTAACGTATCGTCCGCATTAAGGGTAAGTGTATACGGTTTTTCCACTGTTGCTCCATCTTTTACTTCCGTATCAAAACCGCCATCCTTATTGATGGCCAGTATCGTAATATCTTGGGGAGTCGTGATACCCAATTCCGATAATTTCTTTTTCGGGTCGGTAACAGCTGATTTTTCCGTACTTGTCATGGTTGCTGCCTTGGCAAGCCCATTCACTTTTATATTCCCGGAAAAATCACTGGTCGAATTCACATTTTTCACTGATACAGCATCTGGATTCGATACCGTCACCTTCTTTTTAATGAAGGAAGACTGCCTTCCAATTCCATCACGAATGAGCGTATCCAATTCTGATAGAGCTGTATTCATCGAACGGTAATCATCCCGCTGCCACTCGGAATACTGCTTTTTCTGTGTCAGTTTATCCAACGGCACCCGTTCTGCCTGCATCATGCTCTTAACTAATTCATCAATGTCCATCCCGCTTGCTAAACCACTGATTCGTACCAAAATTGATCACCCGCTTATATTTTTTCATCCACCATTATGCCGACAAACTCCGTCATTGCCGCATAGAAGTCCAATAACTTCTTCGGGGGAATTTCCCTGATCGTCTCATCCGTCACGTCATCCACTACCTTGACATAATACTCATTCAGCTTCTCATGATATTCAAAACGAACGGCCGTATGTGTCGGATTCAGGAAGGTATTCAAACTATCCACCATTTCCCGCACCTTTTCTTTTGAAGGCTCAACAGTAGATTCCACTCTTTGTTCCGAATAGGCAAGTGTATTCATTTCCCGCTGATAATAAGAACTGATTCCTTCCGAGATTGCTGTTCTAAGTTGTAAGGAAAGAATATTCGTGGACAAACTCTCCAGCATCTAAATGGCCCCCAATATGATATCTTTACTTTTTATATCGGTTCTTAGAGTTTTATATTTAGTGCGAAGATTTGATTTTAGTTTCAACTTCAGACTAGAGAGTCTATAAAAAAACTCCAGAAAAATATCTGGAGTCAACAGTTGTTTTAGGTTTAAAATTTGACCGTTGATTTCCTCTCCAGGCACTCGCTTTCCGCGGGCGGTCCGGTGAGCCTCCTCGGCGCTTTGCGCCTGCGGGGTCTCCCTTGGACGCGTATTCCCGCAGGAGTCTCGTACCTTCCGTTCCAATCAACTTTGTTTTAACATATAGATAGAGCTCCTTTACCTACACTATTTTGAACAGATCTTCCATCGAATCTTAATGAAGTCTACAGAAAGAAAACGGATAAGTATAAGCAAGTATTGCTAATTCTGCACACGAGAAAGCCAGTGGGAATTAGCGGAAAGGTGGAGAACCTGAAGCCGTTTTAGCAAATGTAGCTTACAAAACACCAGCCCCAGCCATTACAAACTACCATTACGGCAAAGAAATCATACCGGCTTTACCCTATACACGTCCTCGAACAAAAGAAGGATTCTTCCGCAAGCATGATTATGTGTATGTTGAACATCTCTATTGAATCATCAAATCCTGAAAAATAAAAAAGGTGTCGGAATAAGACCATTCCGACACCTTTTTTTCTACTAACTGAAGACTCAATAAAAATAGCTTGAGTCTTTTTTGAATGAAAACCAGGTAAAGATTAACGTAATAATTGAAGAACGCCTTGTGGTTGTTGGTTCGCTTGCTTTGCGACTATGTCTTTCGAGCATAGAATAGACTATATCTTCACCTTTATCTTATAAGGGGCTGGGCACTTCGAATGGCTACTGCCACCCTACGGATTTCATTGTCATAGCTTTCGCCTTAGACTGTATATCCTAGTCGTTGAACCTTCTCCAGAGTTTCCTCAAAGGAGCTTGGCTGCTGATTATCCATTATGTCATCTACATCATTTTCAGACCATCACGCTTACCGTTTCCAGTTACGTTGTGGTTGATGCAGCTTTAGGAAGTTCCAGCAATTCACCCAGTCATAATTTTATCCATTACTAGATAAAACGCCCTTCAAATTTACCTAAGGAGTTGTAAAACCCCTTGAGGTGCGGAATTTGCTTGAGCCAACATTGCTTGTGAAGCTTGAGGCAAAATAGAGTTTTTAGTTTGTTGCATCATCTCTTTTGCCATATCAACGTCTCTAATACGAGATTCAGCTGATGTTAAGTTTTCAGATGATGTATTCAAGTTGTTGATTGTATGTTCTAAACGGTTTTGGTAAGCACCCAATTTTGAACGTTCTGTTGATACAGTGTCAATAGCTGCGGCGATTGTATCAATAGCAGTTCCTGCGTTAGCTGTTGTAGAAACATCGATACCTGAACCTGCAACATCATCAGCAGGATCAGCAGAGCCAGTTATTTCATCAGTACCAACTCCTAATTTTTCAGCACTCATGTTACCGATTTCTAATTCGATTTTTTGGCCAGTATTAGCACCGATTTGGAATGTAATAGCTGTACCAGTTCCAGAAGTATCTTTATCACCGTTAAGCAATTTTTGTTTGTTAAATTCAGTATCTTTAGAAATACGAGTGATTTCTTTAGCTAATTCGTCCATTTCCTTCTGAATTTGTCCTCTGTCTTCATCTGTACTAGTTGAGTTGGAAGCTTGAGTAGCAAGTTCTTTCATACGTTGAAGTATATCGTGAGTCTCACCAAGAGCGCCCTCAGCAGTTTGGATCATAGAGATACCATCTTGTGCATTACGGGACGCTTGGTCTAATCCACGAATTTGTCCACGCATTTTTTCAGAGATGGCTAGTCCTGCTGCGTCATCACCTGCACGGTTGATGCGCATGCCTGAAGCTAGTTTCTCCATTGATTTTGATTGTGCATTCGTTGCACTTGATAATTGACGGTGCGTGTTTAGAGCTGAGATATTGTGATTGATGATCATTTATGTTTCCTCCTTGAGTCTTAAGTCCCCACGTCCATGTGGTTGTTTACGATGGGCAGTGAATAAGTCGGCCGCCTATTTCACTGCCCATCGTTGTATACTTAATATCGACCTGCTTGGAAACATATTTAGCGGATTTTACGATTTTTTCTTGAAATACTCATTTATGCCTTCCAGAAAATTGGTTTCTGTTTTGGAGGCTTTTCTATTTTCCTGCTGAATGGACAGGTAGATTTCCTTCCTATGGATGTCGACGTTTTTCGGGGCATTGATCCCCAGTTTGATCTGATCCCCTTCAATGGACAGGATCGTAATTTCGATATCATCGCCAATCATGATCGCTTCATTCGGTTTTCTGGTCAATACGAGCATCATTTCCCCTCCTGTTCTGCTGGAGGTTCAAAAAGTTTGTGCTTTGTACGGTATTCACTAGCATTCATGATGAATTGCTTTCCGACTTTTTTTGGGCCGTTTATGATGATTGGGGCCTGGAGATTAGCCGTCGTTTCATTGAAGGGGTCCTGGATCGTCAAGATGACGAAAGTGATGACTTCCAGTTCCGTTTCTATTTGTAAAGAAGATAACACCTCATCCGTAAGCTTCACTTCGTAATCATGAAACACTTCAAAAGGATCGGTCACAATGAAGGCAAGCTCTTTTGTTTCTATCGATTGCAGGACAAAAAAGGGTGTGTCATCCAAAGCTAGTAAGCAAAACTTTTTTTCTTCTAAAAATCCTGGTATCCCGCTTTCAAATACATAAATCTCTTTCTCTGCCAATTCGAGTTCGCCATGAAATTTTGTTTGTAGGATCATCTATGTTTTCACTACCTTATCTCATCCGCATATAAATTGATGAAATCTATATCCAGCGCATTTTTTTGTAGAATTTCGACATTCACACTGCCTTGTGTGTATGTATGGTTCACCCTATTGATTTGAGCATCAATGATCGGTTTTTGGGCGGTTGCTTCAATCTTCACTTCGGCTGGCTGGTAGCCAAGCTTCACGCTGAATGGAGAGGGAATCCAGCCGAGATTGAACTGCTTCTCAGGTCCTTTGCTGTTTTGCCTGGCCTGTTCAGCGAGTGCATTACCGCCTTTTTCAATATGCCTCAGCTCCGTCCCCTGCTGGGCACGTCTTGCCATACCCGCCAGCCAACCTTGATATCCCTGCTGCGCAAATTCATCGACTCTTTTTGAGAGGCTTTTCAAATCCATGTCTTCCCTTGCTTGTGACTGATCGATCGTCAGCTTGCCTGGGGTCGTTTGAATCTCCAGGATCGCTTGCGGCTGTTGAATGGATTGGACAGCCGCCTTCTGTTCGATTTGCTGCACAGGCTGATCTATATTCACTCCAATCTTCATTGGGTTGGTTTGCAATCTAATTTGCGGAATCTGCATCATCAACACTCCTTATAGAAAAAAGCTATCCATTTAAGAATAGCTTAGCGAAGAAAATCCAATAAACTCGGCTGCATGATTTTTGCGCCGATACTTAATGCCGCACTATGGACACTTTCCTGGGTCGTCAAATCCATGATCGCCTTTTCGATATCGACATCCTCATTTTTCGAAAGGATTTCAGTGGCAAATACCTCCTGCTGCTTGAGACGGTCCGTCATCAGCTCAATCCGATTTTGCCTTGCGCCAACCTGTGCCTGCATGCCTAAGAAGGTATTTATCGTTGCGTCAAGTCCTTCCAGCGTGCCAGTCACGTCGCCGCCGTTTTCCAGTGCCTCGATTGTCTGGTCGATGCTTCCGCCGGCAGCTAGTGCATCACCAAAAGTCTTGGAACCGTCCGTATTGATTTTAAGGGAAATCCCGGAAAACACTTCAAGGTTTATGTCCCCTGTGCCATACACGGTATTTCCATTGCCATCTTTAACGGACGATGGTCTCACATTCGTATCCTGGCCGTTGAAAATATACTTCCCGCCAATCTGTGTGTCGCCAAGAGTTATGAGATGTTCTTTTAATTGTTTAATTTCTTCAGTAATGGTTTTCAGTTGTTCCCCTTCATACGTGCCATTGCTGCCTTGAACGGTTAATTCACGAATCCGATGCATGGCGGAAACACTTTCAGTAATGGCATCATCCGTGCTGTCGATCCAATTGGTCGCTTCGGCAATGTTACTTTGATACTGCCCTATTTGATTGAGGTTTGTCCGGTATCCCATTCCCATCATGGCCGCAACAGGGTTATCGGATGGCTTGGAGAACTTCTTTTGAGAAGAAACCTGTTCTTGCAGCTTGGACATCTTTTCGTAACTGCTGCTTAAATTGCTCAGCATATTATTGGTTAGCATCGATTGCGTTACCCGCATATTCGTCCCCTCCTATCATCGGCCTGCTGTACCCATTCCGTTTATGATTTTGTCCAGCATTTCATCCAGCATCGTCATCATCCTTGCAGATGCGTTGTATGCCTGCTGGAATTTGATCATGTCCGTCATTTCTTCATCAAGGGATACGGAACTGACGGAATCCCTATTTTGGTTAACCGATGCAGCAAGGACGACAGAGTTGGAAAGGTTCTTTTGGGCGCTTTGGGAATCCACACCAAGCTTTCCGATGATACCGGAATAATAGGTGTCGAAGCTTCCCGTCAATTCGTCAGAGTTTTGGTCTTTAGTCGAGTATTCACTGAACGCCTTCTTTTTCAGGTCAGCCAGGAGTTTGGCATTTTCATTATCCCCGGATGCCCCTCCGCTTTTTCCGCCTGCGGCAATTTTCGTGGGATCCTTAACGATTTCACCATTCACCTTGATGCTTTGGGCGGCACTCTTACCAGGTTCAAGTTCAAAGAAGTTCAAAGTTGAAGTGTTGCCATCACCTAAGGCATACCCTTGTTTATGGATGGCATTGAACTCATTCACGAAAGCGGCCGTCATATTATCGAGCTTTTTCAGCATATCAGGATAAGCGCCGCCGGTCGTGCCATCAGCCTTCTTATAGCCGAAGCTTTTGATCAAACCGGACAGTTCCCCCGAGAAATTGTAATCGGTCAATGTTTTCGAACCAAACTTCAATCCGTCCACCATGCCTGTCGTTTTATCATGGCTAACTTCAACTTTCGAAGTTCCCACCATCCCGGTTTGGTTAACACTGACCAGATTGATGGGCGGTACAAAAGACGAACCGTCTTCTTGCATCAATTCGATGTTGTATAGCCCTGTGGCTACATCGCTGGCTCTGCCGTAATCCGTCGGAATGACGTTATTCACTTTAATGCTGACAAGCTGTGAGAGATTGTCCACGAGCACATCACGTTTATCATAAAGGTCATTGGAGATATAACCATGCGGCTCCACTTTGCTGATCTGTTGGTTAAGCTGATCAATACTGCTGATGAGCGTATTGATTTCGTTCGCTTTGACGTTTATTTGATTTCCGATATCCGTTTGAACGTTCGTTAGCGAGTTATAGTAGTAGTTTAGGGTTTCCGCGACCATGACGCCCGTCGAGGCAACGACTTCACGCGCCCCGGAGTTTTCCGTATTCGCCGTCAGCCCCTGCAGCGAATTCCAGAACTTCTCCATCGTGGCGGCCAACCCGCTGTCGGTCGGTTCATTCATGACGCCTTCCATTTTCGTCAGGGATTCGCTCATGGCCCCGTAATAACCGATTTTATTACTTTGTGTCCTGTATTGTGCGTCCAGGAAACTGTCCCGGATCCGTTGAACCGTTTCAGCTGCAACCCCTGTCCCGATTTGGCCGGCAACGCGCGGGCTGTTCAAACCGACAGTAGGAAAGCCCGACGTCTGGACCAGGTTGACCCGCTGCCTTGAATATCCTAAAGTATTGGCATTGGCCACGTTATTTCCTGTTGTATACAAGGCCCCTTGAGAGGTGGATAATCCGCGTTTGGCGGTCTCAAGACCCATAAAGGTTGAAATCAATTGCTCGCACCTCCATCTTTTTTCTGCTTCTTATGCTTTGGAATCAAACATTCCCATGCCGATTTTCGTCGTTTTCCCAATCGAATCCCCATAATTCAGGTTCTGGTGCTGAGGTCTCAGCATATCCAAAGAGACATTGATGAATTGAAGGGACTGATAGATCAATTGCTGATTTAAACCGTTCCGCTCCTTCAGCTTTGCCACTTCATCGATCAATGCCGCTTTTAGCATTTCAAGGACTTCCGTTTCTTCTGGTCCTGTCAGTTCCGTCACGGTCTGGATGGTGGCAGGCTGTCCCGCCGTTCCATTGGCTGCAAGAAACTCCTCGACTGCCCTTTCTCTCTCCTTATCCGTCTGACTGATCGCTTTAATATGCTTTTGTTCCGAAATCAGCAGGGCAGTAATCGCCTCGGTATCATTTGCTTTCAAAATGGCCGTTTTTCTTATCGCCAATTGATTGAAGCTTATATGAAGCTTGATCAATTTTTCAAGCGATCCGATGATGTTCCGTGCAGTCATTTCGCTGCCTCCCCCGCTCATAAATGAAGGACGGAAACTGGCTCCGTCCACTTCATTCAAGCTTCTTTTTCATGGAAAATTCATTTCCGGTAAAAATCGATGAGACCCTTAGCCGTTGCTTGTGCATTCAATTTATAATTACCTTTTTCAACCTGGATTTTCAGTTCATCCACTTTTGCTTGTCTTGCAGCAAGAATCGGAGATGATTGCTGCATTTCTTTTGCCGCTGAAGAAATTTCAACTTTATCCGAGGATTTGACCTTGGATTCTTTGATATTCCCCGTTTTATTGGCTTGAAGATTATAAGGGTTAACACCTGTCATACCGACGTTATTGATTTTCATATTCCAGATCCTCTCCTTCGGTCGATTTTATAAATCCCATTATGTTTCGATTTCTTAACACATGAAAATGGCTCTGGACTGTGTTATTCTCCCTATCTTTATTATCGACAAGGAACGGACTTTTTTAATTGTTTGCTGTAATCTTTCCTTCGACACCCATTGTCGAAAAATGTTCTCAATATCGAATATTTTAACAAAAACTTCATCATGTTTCCATAAATGAATTACCCTTTTGGCTCATCCTTCATGTAGTACGTATTTTTTTTATCATTACCTTGAATTTCAGTCAGGCGCTTTTCTTCATTTTCGAATGCCTGTAAATCCGTACGCAGTGAATCGCCGCATTTGCCGCATAACCTTCCGCTCTTGATGTTGGCGCCGCACTTTTCACAAGGAATTCCGAGATTGGGAAACTGTGAAATTCTCAGCTTTCCGGTTCTCACAAATTTAATAATTAACCTTTCTTCAACGCCGGTTTCCATAACCACCTGCACCATGGACGCCGTTCTATTTGTTTTCTTGCGAATATATGCATACACTTTATCATATTGGGCTTCTTCTTCTTTATAACAGGCATCGCACACATCACGGAATTTCGTCAAAACGAATAACGAATTACAGTTTGGACAGTTGAATACATCCATCGAGGCCCCTCCTTCACCATCACGGCGATTATTCTTCAGTACTGTATATATCGAATAATCCCGGCGATACTTTAGGAAGTTTTATTAAAATAAGCTTTTTCACCTAGCCAGGGTGATCGATGATACTTCTTTGGCCCCAGCCGTTATCAATGCCTTTGCTGCATGCCTGAGAGTTGTTCCTGTTGTGTAAATGTCATCGATGATCAAAATGGATTTATGCTCCAGCAAATCAGATTGCATGACCTGAAAAACCTGCGGTAATGACATTCTCTCTTGACGAGATTTTTTTGATTGTTTTTCGGTATGGATTCTTGTCAAGGTCTCAACCGTATGAAGTCCAACTAGATCTGCCAAAGCCTGTCCCTGGTTGAATCCCCGCTCCTTAAGCCGTTCATCGCTAAGCGGGATGGCCGTTACCAGGTCAAACTCCATGTCCTTTAACCTTTCTTTCAAAAAAGGGACGAAAACCTCAGCTAACGCATAATCACCCCGGTACTTATATTTAGCAATCAGGTCTTTTAAGTATTCATTATAATGAAATAGCGCTATGTTCTTCGACAAATAGCCTCCCCATTCCCTATTCCTTTCCCATCTTGAACAATCGAGACAAAGGCCACCGGTCATATGATCCCCTCCCAGCTCCCTTGAGCACATTGTACATGTTTCTCCGGTTATCCTATTAAGTTTCCCCTCACATCCTTCACAGATTGCCCTTGTCTCGGCCTGCTTAAGCAGGCTCCTCCATGTCAAGTCTTGCTTCATTCCTTCATCACAAACTAGACATCTATTCATCCAGCAGCCCCCTTTTCATGGCATTTTTATTCATCATTTGTATATGGTGGACCGCCTCGGCCATCGCTTCACTTTTACCATAATGAAAAAAGGTGACCGTCCCGGAAGGGTTCGCAAAGCTTCTCCCTACCCTGCCGGCAATCTGAACGAGAGCACTATCAGAAAACACTTCATGTTCAGCACCGATCACGGCTACTTCCAACCGCTCGATTGTCACGCCCCGTTCCAGGATGGTCGTGGTCAGTAATCCCGGAACGAGTCCATTCCTTAAGGCCATTACTTTTTCCTTTCGATCAGGGTGCCGGGAGTGGACAATCGATAATTCAGGGGACAGCCTTTGAAACAGCGGAAGGACTTGCTCCATCACTCTGATGCTTGGAAAAAACAATAGGAAGGGGATATTCTGGTTAAGGCGCTCACTTACCCATGCGTTGATTTTCGATGGAATCTTTTGTTGAAGGAATAGTTTTTGCCAATTGCCGCTCCACTTCATTTCAGGAACGGGGATTGGCTGGCGATGATAACGGGCCGGGATTATGAAGGCTTTCAATTTGCCGCTTCGGTATAGCCGCTGCATCCTCTTCGAAGGTGTGGCGGTCAAGTAGATGGTTGCCGCGGATACCTTTTTCGATTTATTAACCGCATAATCCAGCGAATCATCCATTGAGTAAGGAAACGCATCGACTTCATCAACGATGATGACATCGAAAGCTTCAATAAAACGGAAAAGCTGATGGGTCGTGGAAACGGTCAGTGGCGAAAAACCATGTCGATCTTCACTGCCGGCATGGAGGGTCGTGACTTCAATGGCAGGAAAAGCTTTTTTTAACCTTGGGGAGAGTTCGAGAACGACATCGGTCCGCGGTGTTGCCAAACAAATCCATTTCCCGGCAAGCAAGGCTGCCTCAATCGCTGGAAATAATACCTCCGTCTTCCCTGCCCCGCATACAGCCCATACCAGGAATTCATCTTTTCCGTTTACGGCTTCAACGACACAGTCGGACGCATTCTGTTGACCTGCCGATAAAGTGCCTGTCCACCTCATCACATTGTCAGGAATCCTATATTGAATGCCGGGACCTGTCCACCTATAAAGCTTTGCACATTCACTGACCCGTCCCATCATGATGCATGAGCGGCAGTAAGTGCAATCTTGATTGCAAATCTTGCAAGGGAAAGTATAAAACAAGGTTTGATCTTTGTTACCGCAGCGTACACAGTGATAACTGCCGTTCCCGGATTGCACGCCGCAAGTTTCCGAGACATACCCATTCTTGAGGTGCTCTGTGAGGATTTCTTGGGAGAAGGGGATTTCGAAGTCCAAAAGATGTTTACCGGTAAGATGGTTCTGAAGTTCAGGGGAATAAGGCGGGGAAATACTCTTTTTTTTCAAACTGCAACCTCCATTTCTTGATAAATTACACTCCCCCTTATCATTCGCTTTTAACTCCCGGATTCCTTTTTGTTTATAAAAAAACGCCTTTCACTTAGTAAAGGCGTCACAACTTAAATTTTATACCAGCCCATCCCCATCGAGCCTTCGCCCAAATGCGTTCCGATTACTGGACCGAAGTAGCTGATGTCGAATTCGACATTCGGGAACCGGGCTTCAAGTTCCGCTTTCCACTCTTTAGCTTCACTTTCCCGTTTTGCATGAATGATGACGGCTTTATATTTCTCGCCGCTAGCCGCGTCTTCTCCAAGTAAATCAGCAATCCGTTTCATCGCTTTTTTCCTTGTACGGATTTTTTCGAATGGGACGATGACTTTATCAACAAAATGGAGCACCGGCTTCACTTGAAGCAGACTGCCGATCAAAGCTTGGGCACTGCTTAAGCGGCCGCCGCGCTGGAGATGGGATAGGTCATCTGCCATGAAGTATGCCTTTACCGATGGTTTCATTTCTTCAAGCCTGGCCATGATTTCTTCTGCACCTTTGCCATCAAGTGCCATCTTTGCCGCCTCGATCACGTAAAACCCCTGTACCATGCAGCTGATTTCCGAATCAAAGGCATGAACCCTGATTCCCTCGACCATTTCACCTGCAGATACCGCTCCTTGATACGTTCCGCTGATGCCGCTCGATAAATGAATGGAAATAACATCATCATATTCTTTTTGGAGTTCCTCGAACTTCTCGACAAACTTCCCGATTGGAGGCTGTGAAGTGGTCGGCAATTTCTCCTGCCTCTTTACTTCCTCATAAAACTCATCCGCAGTAATATCAATTTCCTCCCGGTAAGCTTCATTGGAAAAAATGACATTAAGCGGCATCATATGTATATGTAAACGATCACGCATTTCCTTTGGTATATATGCAGTGCTATCTGTTACGACTGCGGTTTTCATAATAGTACCATCCTTATAAAAATTTACTTCGTATCATATTCAACATTCTATCTGAAAATGCCTTTATTTGCATTAAATAGCTTTTTGAATTACCAAAAATTTGAATATAATAACATCCAACAAAAAAATCCAGCCCTTCAGCACGCATTGCGGAATCTGAAGAGCCGGACTTATCGAACGCTTTAATTACTTCACTTCTACCCAGCCGTTTTTAATAGCTAGGACAACCGCTTGTGTACGGTCATTCACATTCATCTTCTGAAGAATATTACTCACATGGTTCTTGACTGTTTTTTCACTGATATATAGAGTTTCGCCGATGGCCCGGTTGCTTTTCCCGTCCGCTAAAAGCTGAAGCACTTCACATTCGCGTCGAGTCAATAGGTGAAGCGGCCTCCTGATTTCTATCGTATGTACGGAATCACGATCAGCACCCTCTTCAGCTGCTAAGCGGCGATATTCTTTAACTAAGTTATGGGTGACCTTTGGATGAAGGTATGAGCCGCCTTCAGCGACTACACGCACAGCATCGATCAACGCGTCTGCGTCCATCTCTTTCAACAGATAACCTTGTGCTCCTGTTCTCAATGCGTGCTGCACGTAGTTTTCATCATCATGAATGGAAAGGATGATGACTTTTGTTTCAGGGTAACGGCTCACGAGCATTTTTGTAGCTTCGACCCCATTCATGTTCGGCATGTTGATATCCATGATAACAACATCAGGTTTATGTGTTTCAACAAGATCCATAGCTTCGCTTCCGTCATCACCCTCGGCAACAACATCAAAGGATGATTCAAAATCTAATATGCGCTTTACGCCTTCACGGAAAAGCTGATGGTCATCGATTATGACGATACTAGTCTTCAACGGCTTCTTCCTCCTAGTTTCTATTTAATATGTCTATTCTCTATTATTTAAATGGTAGGGAATTTGGATAAATACCAAAGTGCCTGCCCCCGGTTGTGAATCAATCGTCATTTCACCTTCCAGCAGCTCGACTCTTTCTCTCATTCCCACCAAGCCAAATGAACCTTCTTTTTGAATCGAAGAATCAAACCCCTTTCCATCATCTTTGACGACGACGGTCACCATCTCCTTGGAAATGGACAGTTTAACTTGAATCTGTTTTGGGTCCGCGTGCTTCAATGAATTTTGTACAGCCTCTTGAACCAGCCTGAATAATGCGACCTCCATATCGGAAGGGAGCCTTTTGACCTGCCCAAGGTTGACGAAATTCAGATTAACGTCATTATTATAGTCTTCGGTCGTTTGCAGGTACTTTCTGAGGGTAGGAACAAGTCCTAAATCGTCAAGCGCCATAGGACGAAGGTCATAGATGATTCTTCGCACTTCATATAAAGCATTCCTTACCATGACCTTTAAACTGCGGATTTCCACTAACGCTTCATCAGGACCTCTCTCCCGCTGCACTCGTTCTATCAGGTCTGAGCGCATCATGACGTTTGCCAGCATTTGCGCCGGACCATCATGGATTTCACGTGAGAGCTTTTTACGTTCCTGCTCCTGGGCTTCGATTATTTTCAGACCGAAGTCCTGTTTGCGTTTCGCTTCTTGAAGGGCTTCCCCCACAAATTTAAGATCTTGTGTCAAATAATTCTGCACTACCGATATTTGCGAGACGAGATGCACCGCTTTATCGATCGTCTGCTGCAAACCCCTTAACCTTAACTCAAGCTCATCCCGGCGATTGCGGAGCTCTTTCTCCAATTGCCGGTTAATTTGTAAATCGACTTGCAGCTTATGTGCCCTTTCATAAGCATCGCGCACCTGTTCTTCAGAAAAATGGTTGAAGTGCATACTGACTTCTGAAAGCCTTTTTCGAGCAAACCTGGCTTTTGAATCCAGTGCATCGCTGTCGGTTATCACAATGGCAACCCTGATTTTCACATCATCAAGCTCTTTTGATAATGTCTCAAAATCCTTTCGGCATTGTTCGCCGATATCGAAGACTTCATCCTTACTTTCACTAACAGTGCTCACCATTGTTTCTAAGATCTTGTCCAATGCTTTAGCATCAACCTTTTTAATGGACATTAAGATCCCTCCACTTAAATCAAAGACTTAAACAATTTATTGTCTTAAAGACTATGTATATGGAAAAAAGTTCTTTCCCTTTTTCATGAATGGTTAAATTTCAGGAAACTTTTGTATGAAGTAACCTTCATGAACATATTGTACCAAAAAAAGATTAAAAATACGTTAATTTCCTTTTGTGATTTCCATAAAATGTACATATTTACTATACATCTCATAATCCGGCCATTAAGTCTGCCTATTAAAGGCAGAAAGCCATATCTATTTTCCTGATACAAAATATCCTTTTCAATCAAATGGGATATTCCGCTTCATTGATTATCATATGAAACAGATGCATTTATTAAATGGCAAAATCCTTGAAATGAGAGGACACGTTAAGGTAAAGCCAGGATAATGGCACAGAACTCATGTTTTTCCTACAATGTTATTCTTTTAAGCATATATGACCAGCTAATAACAATAACAGGCAATGAAATTAATTATAACACGTACAGCTTTATCTTATATTAAAGTTTCTTTACACATGCAGTATGTAAATGAATCGTCATTGCCACTTTTTCCACAAAGCCTTATAATAAATCAACTAATAGGAAGCACGAAGGTGGAATAATAATGCTCACTCAATATTTAACGGTGGCAGGTCGCGGCGACCATGAAATCGTCATTGAAAAATCCCGTTTTATTTCCCACATCGCCCGGGTCGAAACCGAAGATGCCGCACAGTCCTTTATCCAGGAAATCAAGAAAAAGCACAAAGATGCTACACATAATTGTTCAGCTTATATGATAGGGGAACAAAATCAAATCCAAAAAGCCCTCGACGACGGGGAGCCGAGCGGAACGGCAGGCGTCCCTATCCTAGAAGTGCTTAAGAAAAAAGAACTGAAAGACACCGCTGTTGTGGTCACACGGTATTTTGGCGGCATCAAACTTGGTGCTGGCGGCCTCATTCGCGCTTACAGCAAAGCGACTTCAGAAGGGATAAATACCACTGGTGTCGTCATTAGGAAACTAATGCGGGTCATTTCGACAACCGTCGACTATACCTGGCTTGGAAAATTGGAAAACGAATTGCGCTCTTCCATTTATCAAATAAAGGAAATTCAATACCTCGATCAGGTCAATATCCTTGTATATGTGGAGGAAACACAAAAAGAGACATATACCGCTTGGATTACAGAGCTGACAAATGGTCAAGGCCACATCACTGAGGAAGAAATGCTTTATTTGGAAGAGGAATTCTCCTGATATACTCCTGCATATTTTTCCTTTTTTATGCTGTAATATAATTGAAAAGAAATATTTATTTTACGAAATTATTAAATCATTGTAAAATTAGGTGTAATATATGACGAAATATAAACTGCAGGATTCGAAAAATAGCGATATATGTCTGATGTTCGTTATTTAAAAGGAGAAGAAAAAGATGTCTACTACTAGGCGTGTTTATAAAATTAAAAAAACAAAGAAAAAAAGGCGAAAGAGGCTTTGGTTATTGCTTGTTCCCCTGCTGGTACTTGGTCTGGGGGCTTCTACGTATGCTGCAACCCTGTATATGAAAGCCCAGAATGTATTCAATGATTCCTATGACCCTGTGGAAGCTTCAGCAAAGCGAAGTGCAGCAATCGACCCGCTCGAAGATAATTTCTCGATCCTTTTCATAGGAATCGATGATAGCAAGGACCGTGACTTAAAAGGAAATTCCCGGTCGGATGCTTTAATGTTGGCCACATTCAATAAAGATCAAAAGTCTATAAAACTATTAAGCATTCCGCGTGATTCATATGTGTACGTGCCAGCCAAAGGCGTAACCACGAAAATCAACGCGGCCCATGCAGCCGGCGGACCGAAAGCGACGATGGACACCGTAGAGGAGTTACTCGATGTCCCTGTCGATTATTATGTTCGCATGAACTTCAATGCTTTCATCGATGTCGTAGATTCATTGGATGGTATTGAAGTCGACGTACCTTATGAAATGTATGAAATCGATTCACATGACAAAAAGAATGCCATCCACCTCGAAGAAGGATTACAGACCGTTGATGGTGAAGAAGCATTAGCATTTGCACGGACACGTAAAAAGGACAGTGATATCCAACGCGGCGAGCGTCAGCAGGAAGTCCTGAAAGCCATCATTGCCAAAGCAACCTCTGCTGGATCACTAACGAAATATACAGACGTAATGGAAGCTGTCGGCGACAATATGACAACGAACCTTAAATTCTCGCAAATGAGAGGTTTCATAAAATATGTGACTACCGATAAAGGCATCAATCTTGAAACCATCAAACTTGAAGGACAGGATTCTACCATTAACGGAACCTATTATTATCAGCTGAACGATACATCATTAGCGAACACTAAGCTGTTGCTTCAATCCCACTTGAACCTGGGACCAGCTGAAGGCAATCAAACAGAAGCAGTTCAATCACAAATACAAGAATAAAGCGAACCCCCCACTCGTCTTGAGTGGGGGGTTTTTGATGCATTACAAAGAATGGCCGTAAATAAAATCAAGTACAAAAAAGCCACCAACCGTTACTTCAAACGATTGGTGGCTTTCCGATAAAACTAGCGAATCTAGTAATCTATTCCAAAATGATCATGGCTTGTTTTTAAAGTTGAGCATCTTGAGCAACGGCTGGTAGTTTGAATTGACCAAACCAATTTTCTCCACAAAAATCTCTATGATCAGCAGAAGTCCCGTTACAAGGATCAAAGCCCCCCACATCGTTGCAAATGAAAAGATTATGGCCGCTAAACCAAAGCAAGCAGCTAACGCATAAATGAGCAAGACAGTTTGCTTATGGGTGAATCCCAAGTTTATCAAACAGTGATGTAAATGGGATTTATCAGCAGCCGAAATCGGCTGTTTATTGACGACCCTGCGGATAATCGCGAAAAATGTATCCGAAATGGGAACACCCAAAATGATGATCGGTACGATCAATGAAATCATCGTTACGTTTTTAAACCCTAGCAGGGACAGGACGGCAATGATGTAACCTAAGAATAATGCGCCTGTATCTCCCATGAAAATCTTTGCCGGATGGAAGTTATATTTCAAGAAGCCAAGAGTGCTTCCAATCACGATCAATGCGACCATGGCAACAAATAGGTCCCCTTTAATAAGGGCCATAGTTGCAATTGTCACCAATGCGATCGTTGAGACACCGCCTGCAAGACCATCCAGTCCATCTATTAGGTTGATTGCATTAATGATGCTGACAATCCACAAAATGGTGATCGGTATACTGAAAACACCAAATTCAAGTGTATCGGTAAAGAACGGCAAATTGATGAATTCCACTTCAAGACCGCCCCATAATACGATAATGAGGGCAGCCAAAACCTGGCCCAGGAATTTGGGTGCAGCTCTTAATTCAAAAATATCATCAGCCATCCCGATCAATATGATGACAAGGGCTCCCACCAGAAGGGGCAGCTGATCCCCAAAATCATCCGTGAAAGGCAAGAAGGGCCAGGAGAGCAAGAAGGTAATGAAAAAACTCAAAAATATAGCTAAACCGCCCATGCGCGGCATAATTTTACTATGCACTTTTCGCTCATTCGGTTTATCGGTAGCTCCTAATTTAAAGGCCAGCTTTCCGACAAAAGGAGTCAAAAAAATGGATAATAAAAAGGCTACCAACAAGGCCCCTATTAACATCAAGAACCACCTCAATTCAACTAAAAATCTAATACCCGTTACGATCTATAAGAAAACCTATATATAAATGCTTATTTTAATTTTTCATCCTCAAATAAACATTATATACGTTATTGGCTAAAATCTCTATAGAAAAGTTGTTTTTTGCAAATTTTTGTAAATCCAGCCCTATCTTTGTCAAGTCCCCGGATTTTTTTAATTCCAAAGCATTGCGGATGGCCTGTTTCAGCTGTTCGACATTGCCGATATCCGTTATCCAGCCCTTGCTCCGATCGGGAATCAATTCCTGTACACCGCCGACATCACTAGTGATTGCCGGAAGACCCGATCTTGCTCCTTCAAGTAAAACGAGTGGAAAACTTTCGCTTAAGGAAGTCAATAATGTGATGTCCCCCAACGGGTAGATTCGATCTAAATCTTCACGATACCCTAAAAAGTACACGTGATCGGATAATCCCTTTTCCGAGACCATCTCTTCCAGAGCGGATCTCCTGCTCCCGTCCCCTGCAAGGATCAGCTTCACATGGGGGAATTCCGATACCACTTCACTTAATGCCGCTAAAGCAAATTCATGACCTTTCACCGGTTCAAGCCTTGCAGGCATGATGATGATGAAATCATCTTTCCCGAACCCGAAATCTTCTCTTCGAAACGGGAAAGGCAGTTCCTTTTCAAAGTCAATTCCGTTCAGGATCTTCGTTATTTTGGTCGAATGGATTCCTTGGTCAATCAAGTCCTGCTTAAAGCGGTCGGAAACCGCCAGTATATGATCGGCATATTGAAATGACCTTACATGAAGGCCCGTAAACAATTTCCCTTTTACACCCTGCCCTAAAAAATCATGATGAGGCGAACTGTGAACAGTAAGGAGCCATGGACATTTAATGAGGCGCTTTATAAAGGCACCATATATATTAGCCCGCGGACCATGTGTATGGATGATGTCTATATTATTTAGACGGATAAAGTCCCTTAAAGGTTTCAAAATTGAAAGATCATATTTGGAATGTTGCTTGAAAAGTTCAGTTTGTATCCCGGAGGACATGGCCCGCCGGTATAGTTCACCATTTTCAAATACACCAAGCAAACACTCCTCTTTATTCAATTGGTTCAGTAAGGACATAATATGAAACATACCGCCGCCGGTTTCATTACCAGCGTTTAAGTGCAAGATTCTCATCCAGTCCACTCCTTATGTTCAGGAACGCTGCACCGTTTTCCTTAACCGCCTAACCTTTAATACGAATCTTGGCAGCGCAAGCATCCGTTTCCACCGTGAAGGTTGCTGGATCAGTCGGTACAACCATTCAAGACGCATTTTTTGCCAGAAAACCGGGGCGCGGTTCACCTTTCCCGCAAGGACATCAAAGCTTCCCCCTACCCCCATGAATAACCCTTTATTGAATAACGCATAATGTCTGGAAACCCATTTCTCCTGCCTGGGGAACCCTAATGCAGTCAATATGATGTCAGGTTCCAGTTCCGCTATCGACTTCGGCAGGGTATCATCCTTGATATCAATGTAACCATGGTTGTATCCCACCAACTCGAGACCCGGATATAATTCTTTCACTTTCAGGGCCGCTGCTTCAATCACGTTTTCCTCCGCTCCAAGCAGATAAACCTTCAACGCTTTTTCATCAGCGACCCGAAATAATTCATTCATCAAGTCGAATCCTGTAATCCGCTCTTGTAAAGGTTGATTTAGCCATTTAGAGGCCATAATAATACCAACGCCATCCGGAGTGATGTAATCAGCCGATATAATGATGTCTTTATAATCCTGATGTTCATTTGCATACTCGACTATTTCCGGATTTGCCGTAACGACAAACGTTTTTTCCTGATTCATCAATCTTGGATAAATCATTCCATTCATGAACTCATCCATATTGCTATCAATGAATGGAATGGTTAGTATCTCAACAAACTTCTCTTTCATTTCACTTCAGCCTTTCATATGTACTATACATCTAAAGGGTGGGGTATTATTCAAGAAATTTTTTCATACACATCATAGAACATGATTTTTGATTCAAAGGTGGTTAATCAATTGAAGTTTATAGAAAAACAATCGTTACCCATTCTATTTCTGTGCCTGCTCATCCCATCGGCAGTGCCTCACCCTATCGCCGGTTACATAGCAACGGCGTTGATGCTCGTTTTTATCGGTATAAATAAAAAAAACCTGTTATTAATTCTATTCATTTATTTCCCTGCCCGTCCCATATTGATGGAACTGAATAGCGGCTTAACTTATACAGGTGACCTGATCATCCTCACCTTATTCATTTCTTTGCTAATTGAAAAATTCAAAAAGAACGAATGGCCATTTTCGAAATATCATTTCACTGCGCCATTTTGGTTGTTTTGTTTAATCGGTGCCGGTGCTGCACTCATAAACGGGGTGGGAATCCTCCCCATCTTGTTTGAACTCCGTGCATTGCTTATTACATTCTTGCTTCTTTACATTATCGGTGAATTAAATCTAGAAAGAAAGGATATCTTTCGCTTTTTGAAGGTAATCCTAATATTTACTATCTTACTTTGCCTGCATGGCATAGTGGAGAAAATCTTTTCACGTACGATCCTGCTTCCCCATGCATGGGAATTGTGGAATCTTTCTCGAACAAACCGGATGAGGATTTATGGAGCACCAGCCAATCCTAATGTATTTGCCTTATTCTTAAGCATCCAGTTATTCCTTGGTTTCTTTCTATTTCAGTCGCTGAAAAAATATAAATGGATCGTCTTTCTGGCTGCCATCCTGATTTCCGGAACGTTACTGCTTACCTATTCGCGGGGCACGATGATTGCATTCGGGTTCGCTGCGCTTGTCTTTATAATTTGGACTAGAAATAAACCATTTCTCAAATATGCTGTAGGAGCATTTTGTCTCGGGCTGCTTCTTATTTATTACCCAGTTTTATTTGCATCAAGTAAAGTGGAGGTATCCGCATCGATTCCCATGGAAAATGTGGTAATCGGCAGCACCCCCTCTTCCGAACACGAACATGCCCTCTCCAATCGTTTTTCAGAAATGTTCTCTGATAAGACCCTGCACCAAAGTACGGAATGGGGCCGGTTGTATGTCCTAATCAAAGGAATTGAAATTTTCAAAGATCACCCGATAATCGGCACCGGTCTAGCCACCTTCGGGGATTCTGCCACACTTTCCTTTTCCTCACCAATCTATCAGGAATACCAAATTGGTGAAAGGATGTATACCGATAATCAATATATTCAAATCCTGGTCCAAACTGGTGCACTCGGCTTCCTTGCGGTTCTTGCATTCATCCTTTTCACCTGCTGGAAAATCCTCAAATCGGGAAAAGGCACATTCGCGGCGTTCACCATCTGCCTGATGTTGGCCGCACTATTAGCAGGACTTTTCTACAATATTCTCGAAGATAAAACGTTTACGCTGATATTTTATAGTTGTTTGGGATTCTGTTTACAGAAGGACATCATTTTAAAGGATTGAAAATATGCCTACTCTTTCAAATGTCATTAAATCGGTAGGGCTCGTCACCATTATTGCAGCCATTGGAAAAGTCCTCGGATTCGGGCGGGAATCGATCATAGCCGCCTATTTCGGGGCATCATCCATGGCGGATGTTTTTTTCGTGGCAAGCCTCATACCAACCATTCTATTTACGGCTCTCGGCAGCGGTCTTCAGGCCGGCGTTATTCCCATTTATTTGGAAAAGAAAGCGGATAACCCGAAGAAAGCTGATGAATTCATCAGTGTTTTAGGTTCTTTCTTCATGCTGGTTGCCGGAGTCCTGACCATTGCCTGCATGATTTTCATAAAGCCGCTCGTCATGATGACAGCCCCGGGTTTCTCCGATTCAGAGCTTGCCCTGACGGAGTCACTGACCCGGATCATGCTGCCAAGTTTACTATTTTTCACGCTTTCATACATGGCGACGGGGGTCCTGAATGCGAATAAGCGCTTTATTTTGCCGGCACTCACTTCAACTGCACAAAACACGGTCATTATAGCAGCCACCGTATTGTTCGCTGCTCCCTTTGGGATTGAAGGACTGGCTTGGGGGTTTGTGTTCGGTGCAGCAAGCCAGTTCCTTATTCAATACCCATCATTGAAGAAATACGGAATCCGGCCCATCGTCTCTTTCCTGCCCCATAAAAGGCAGATTGCACAAACACTGTTCACCTTTTATCCAATCATTATCGCCGCTTTGGCGATCCAGTTGAATAGTGTCGTCGATCGGATTATTGCGACTTCGCTCGAAACTGGAAGCGTATCGGCCCTGAACTATGCGAATCGACTGCTGTGGCTGCCATTGAGCATTGTCCTCACGCCGCTGATTACCGTATTGTACCCTTCAATCGTCGAGCGCGCGCTTATAGGCTATCAATCTTTCCTTAATTTGACCTTAAAAGGGTTGAAATCGTTATTATTTTTAGCGATTCCGTTCATGGTTGTCATGTTAATCAGCGGAAACAGCTTAATCACTCTGGCTTTCCAACGCGGGGCTTTCGATGCTTCAGCAACTGACATGACTTATAGGGCATTCTTCTTTTATTCAGCTTGTCTCCCGTTTTTTGCACTGAGGGATTATTTGATGAACGCCTTTTACGCCTTGAAGAAAACGAAAGTGGCCATGTATTCCTGCCTGATTGCCGTTTTGCTTAACGTGCTGCTCAGCTGGGTTCTATCACGTTATCTCGGCGTCGGTGGAATTGCTTTAGCATCGGGGATTTCCATGCTCCTGCAATCCCTCTACCTTTTCGGCTACCTGTGGCTGAAGACAGGAAGAACGGACAAGGCTGCTTTCAGGGATGTTTTTCAGGAAAGCGGCAAGCTTACCATCATCGGAGCCATCATTTACGGAATCGCTCTCTGGATTCATCCGCTTACCCTATCGTTGCCCATCATCATGGAATTGGTGATCATCACGCTGCTGGTATTCGGATTATATCTCTCACTATCCATTCTTTTTAAAGTAAGCAGCCTGCAAGGGATGAAAAGGATCAGATCATCAAAGTAATACATTAGAAGAAGGAGTGCCAATATGAACATTTTAATCACAACCATTTTCAACTACCCTCATGAAGGAGGGCTATCGAGCCATATCACTACGTTAAAAAAGGGTTTAATGACACGGGGCCATAATGTGGACATATTATCTTTCTCTCAATTACCAGCTTTCAAGAGGAAGATGCTCGCCCAGGCTCCAGGATTTTTATTAAATAAAGTAAAACAGGGGAGCGGCCAGCTTTTCAATGATCGGCAACGCCAAAAATTATTGGCTTCATCTATTAATGCCCTGAAAAAGAACTATGATGTCATTAATGCCCAAGACATTTTTGCAACGCTCGCTTCCATCGAATCCGGGATACCAACGGTGCAAACCGTCCATGGATATTATTCATTCGAGGCAGTCAGCAGGGGAGCCCTTCTTCCGGACAGTGAAGAAGATTTGATCATTCGCGAGCTAGAAAGAAAAGCTTATCAGTCCGCTGCAAAAGTTGTGACGGTCGATCAAAGGATCAAAGACTATATAAATCATTTGGCACATATAGAGGCGGATACGATCAAGAACTTCATTGACGTGTCTGCTTTTAAACCGGAGATGGCAAAGCGGGAGCAAACTCGCCGGGACTTTCACATACCGCTACATAAAAAGATGCTTTTCGTTCCGAGAAGAATGACGGAAAAGAACGGTGTCATCTACCCGCTCCTTGCTTTGCCGGAGGTGCTGGAAAACCATCCTGAAACGGTTTTGGTCTATGCAGGTACAGGGGAACAGCGAAGCCAGCTTGAGGAAACCGCAGCCAGTCTCAATATATCCACTTCCGTACTTTTCCTGGGTTCTGTGCCGTTCGAGAAAATGCATAACCTCTATGAAGCATCGGACATCGTACTCATCCCTAGCGTTCATTCCCACGGGGTGGAAGAAGCGACTTCCATTTCCGCTTTAGAAGCGATGAGTTGCCGCTCACCCGTCATTGCAAGCGCAATCGGAGGTTTAAAGGAGATTCTCATTGATGGCGAAGATGGCCTTTTAGTAGAGGAAAAAAATAAAGAAGAACTTGCACAAGCCATCTCCCTTCTGCTTAAAGACCCTGAATATGCAGCAAAGTTAGCTTCGAAAGCAAGGTCTAAAATGGAAAGTGAATACTCCCACCTTTCAGCGGCCGAGCGGTTTGAGAAAGCTTATGTTGAAGTGCTTAACTAAAAAAAAGCAGACCCGAAGCCCGGGTCTGCTTTTCACGTTCATACCAGTGCGGAACTACGTCTTTTCATTTGCTCTTCACGGTATTTTTTCTGTTCTTGTTTAGACATGGCGTTATATTCTTTTAAGAATGCCTCATATTGCGGCATTACTTCCTTCATGGCACCGTATGCCTTTAACTCTCCATATTCAAGCCATAATGCCTTTTGGCAAAATTTCTTCATCTGACCGATTGAATGGCTGACAAAGAACATCGTTTTGCCCTTTGCCTTAAATTCGTTCATTTTCTCTAAACACTTCTCAGCAAAGTTTTTATCCCCGACTGATAAGGCTTCATCAATAATCAGGATATCTGGATCGATATGCACGGAAATGGAAAAACCAAGCCTGGACTTCATGCCGCTTGAGTAGGATTTCACCGGTTGGTCAATGAACTTACCAAGTTCCGAAAACTCAATGATCTCAGGCTCAAGTTCTTTGATCCGATTTTTATCGAATCCGAGCATCAGCATTTTCAGTTCGATGTTTTCCCTGCCCGTCAACTGATTATTCAGGCCCGATGAAACGGCAATCAAAGCCGTTTTCCCATTAGTTTGGACATTTCCGTCCGTAGGCGGGACAATGCCTGCAATAATATTGGACAATGTGGATTTACCTGATCCGTTGACCCCGACAAATCCTATTACATCGCCCTTTTCTGCTTCAAAACTAACATTCCTCAGAGCGAAATACTCTTCCCCATAGCTTTTAGGCAAAAGGAGATCCAATAATTTTTCCGAGGTTTTATTATATAATTTATATTTTTTCGTTATATCTTTGACTATTACCGATTTTTCCAAATTTTCTCACTTCCAGTTTACTTAAAGTCAACAAAGCGATCTCTGAACCTGACATGCAGCGAGGAACCTATCATAAACAAGATGATAACGACTGCCCAGAAATAAAGCGTATACTCCCAATGCGCTATCAGATACCATGATTCCCCCAACAATGAAGCTCGATACCCTTCCACAATATAATATAGTGGATTCAGCTTCATGATGTTGACTATGGTAGGGTGTTCCTTAGCATCCATTACCCAAAGGATTGGTGTTAAATAAAACATGACTTTCATTAAGGACACGATGATATTATGAACGTCACGAATGATGGTTGATAATGTTGAAGTGATTAAACCCAATGAAAATAACAGCAAGACCGTCGCTGCAACATAATACGGCAGTTGCAAGATGTAGAGTGTAGGGAGGTAACCTGTAAACCCTAATAGGATGATGATGACTCCCAGCAGCATGAGATGCTGATACAACTTAGCAAAGATGACATACGATGGAATCACACTCATCGGAAAGCTCATCTTGGATACCATATTCATTCGGGAATAGACGGATTTGGACGTTTGGGTTATGGCCGGGTTCACAAAGAACCAGACAACGATCCCTGCCATCAGCCATGGAAGGAAATCATCCCCGCGATTTAAGATGATAAATCCAAATACAAACCAATAAATCGCAATCTGTATCATCGGATTGATGATTTCCCATAGGACTCCCAGGTAGTTACTGCTGTTGGCACTTTTCACCTCATAAACAGATAAACGCCTTACCAAATAAAAATGTTTGATTTGTTCTTTTAAAACGGTCAAAGCTGAACTCATAAATTACACAGACCTTCCTAAAAACACTTTTTCTACGACACGGCGTGAAGCCTGGCCATCCTCGAGTGCACAAAACCGCTCGTGAAAATGATTGATATCATTGGTATTTTCATATTTCATCGTCTTGATACTATCAATGACCGCATCAGATGTTTTGACTAACAAACCTGGTGCATTCTTTTCGAAATCAAAGTAAAATCCGCGAAGCTTATCCCTGTAATTTTCAATATCATATACATAGAAAAGCATCGGACGCTGTAAATTTGCGTAATCAAAGAATACGGATGAATAATCGGTTATTAATAAATCCGAAATAAGATACAAATGACTAATATCTTCGTAACTGGATAAATCATAGGCGAATCCTTGATACGCCGATAAATCCAAGTTCTCAGAAACCAAATAATGAAGACGGAGCAAAATGACATACTCCTCCCCCAATTCCCGTTTCATTCGATCCAGATCCAGTTTTATTTCGAACTTATATTTTCCCTTGCTATAAAACTCATCATCTCTCCAAGTCGGCGCATATAAAACGATCTTTTTCTCTATTGGTATACCCAACTTCTGTTTCAATGAGTCGATTGTATCACGATTATTCCCGTTGTAAAGGATATCATTACGAGGATAACCTGTTTCCAGAATTTTAGAGGTATCGACATTGAAGGCCCGGGCAAAGATTTCACTTGAATAAGCATTCGGTGAAATTAAATAATCCCATTTACTTGATTCGGCATGGAAATTTTCTTTATATTTATCCGTTGTGGTTCCAGGCATATGAACTTCATTCATATCCGCTGCAAGTTTCTTTAGTGGAGTACCATGCCACGTTTGCAAATAGATCGTGTGCTTCGGCTTCGGAATCCAAAGCGGGAGCCTGCTGTTCGTCACCCAATAACGGGCCCTTGTCATTTTGAGCAGCCAACTGAATGAAAAACGATCGAGATATGGAATGCCTGCCTCTTCGAAAAGAGCTGCATACTTTTTATCTACGCTCCAATACATTTTATATTCAGGATGGTTACTCTGCAAGTATTCATAAATCGCCCGGGGATTACAGCTATACTGCTTGCCCAAAAAGCTCTCAAAAATGACAAGCTTCTGGTCCACTGGCAACACTGTGCCAGCAAATGCAAAAGCCATTTTATATCCTCTTAAAATAATTGCTTTAGCCTTATTTTTAACTAGCGTTAGAAAGGAAGGTCTCTTTGAGGTTTGTACTTTTTCATTTGACATATCCGATCTCCCTTTTTATTGATTAATGATCATTGAACCATGCTAATTTCAAACTAAAAATAAGCTCACCCAATAAAAGGGAGAGCTTATTTTTGGCGTACTTCTATAGCTACTCCAAAGACTTAATTGCCAGTCCCAAATTATTTGCCACTGTTGTATAAAACTCCACATTTTTCTTATTATACGTCATCTTATTTTTCAGGATCCTTTTAATATTCATCAATTGATAATCATTGTAGCGAATGAACACTGTAAATAACGACATTTCCATTTTATCAATTTCTTCTAAAGAAACAGTAAACTGGCCTATATTACCGTCTATTTGAACTTCGCAATTGATTTCATTGTCCATTCTTTTTCGATCACGTATCAATACAGAATCTATGTTGTCTATATCATCACCATAAATCTCAAAACTTTGGTGATAGACATTATCCATGATAAAGGAATCCATTGCACGGGCAAGCATCGGTATCCTGACAAAGCGATATTCGTCTTCCAGAAATGGAAGTTCATAATATGGTAAACCATCTTTTATATGATACTTTTTATTGGAATCTCGCTTTAACCATTCAAATAACTTTACGAAATCCTCAATGCGATCGCCCATGAATAATTCAAGTGCCAATTTATAAACAGGCACCTTAAATTCATTCTTAAAGTCATATGACAGGTTTTTCGCAGTTTCGACAGCTTCCCTTAATATTTCTATAAAATCTTCTTTATTCTTGGATTTCACAAAAGTTTGGCTGTCGAACGTTTTTACAATATCGTACTCATAAATCCGGTTAAGGGCCACCTTTTTCAATTCGATGGCAATGTCCTTGGATTGAATATACTTTATTATGTCGATATCCGCTTTTCTTTTTTCCAACACATTCGTAACACGTGTTAAAGAAGAGGGATTTTCTGAAGTCCTATTGACATAATAAATTGGCTTTTTAGTAGTTGATACTGCTCTGACTTTAAAGAAAACATCAGTAAAAAACCATTTATCTTCACCGAATTTCATATTCGGAAAACCAATTTCATTTTCTTTAATCATAGGCAGATTCATCATCCTGGCCGTTGGACCCATATGATAAAAAAAGTGCGGAACATCCATTGGGGTGATGCTTCTTCTTTCTTTAATGGAAGCAAACTCACCGATGACACTCTCTGCCTCAGATTCGACTTTTACCGTTTTGCCCACTACATAATCATCACCGGTTTCCTCCAGGATGTTATAGAGGCTTTCCAGTCCATCATGGGCAAGCCAATCATCCGCGTCTAAAAAAGTTATATATTTGGATGTTCCCAACTCTATTCCAATGTTTCTGGGGGTCCCAGGTGACCCATTATTTTCTTGAAGAGTAACTGAACAGATATTTTTATATTTAGCTGTATACTCCTGAATGATTTTATTGGTAGCATCAGTCGAACAATCGTCAATAATGATATATTCAATCTGATCTATACCCATTGTCTGATTTATTACTGATTCAATCGTTTTTCTAATGAATTTTTCAGCATTATAAGCAGCCGTGACTACAGTGACCTTTTTTTCTTTTCCTAAAAATTTATTCCTTAAGCCAACAGGGTTATTTTTTATTGAAATATTACCGCTCTTTAAAAGTTCCCTCGCCTTTTGACGTACCAAGAAATTCATACGATTCCCTCCTTTTAAGTAGAGGTAACATAGATGTTTCTATCAGGCAGCCAGTTACCAGTTACTTAAAGCAACAATACCCTTTATTTAAGGAATCAATCATTAAAAAATTTATCCACGATTCTCTGTGTAGCTTTACCATCCTCTATTCCACAATACTTCTCTCTAAATAAACCATATCTCTCTTTGTATTGCATGTTTATTTCATCAATATTGGTAATAGTATCGATAATCTCCTCAGTCGTTTTTAAAAATGGACCTGGTGCTTCCTTTTCAAAGTCCATATAGAATCCGCGGATGTTATCTCTGTAATCTTCCAAGTCATACGTGTAGTACAAAATCGGCCGGGCAGTATTAGCAAAATCGAACATTACGGAAGAATAATCCGTAATCAATATATCAGAAATCAGGTAAAGTTCCTGGATATCTGAATAATTGGATACATTTATCACGAAATCCTCGAATTCGCTCGGAATGCTCAGATTATTACTTATAACAACATGCATCCTTAACAACAGGATATATTCATCCCCTAGTTCTTCCTTCATTCTTTCCAAATCAAATTTCAGCTCGAAAATGAATTTATTATTTTTCGAAGTTTGATTATCCCGGAATGTAGGAGCATATAAGATGACTTTTTTTCCTTTTGGTATCTTCAGTTTTTCCATCACTGAGTCGGCAACCATTGAAGCATCTTCCTTGTAAAACAAATCATTTCTCGGATATCCCGTTTCCAATATTTCCCCTTCATATTTGAAAGCACTTCTGAAGGCTTTGGATGCGTATGGACTTGGTGATATTAAATAATCCCAAGTTCTCGTTGCACCATGCACCCGATTCAAGTACCCCTCGTCTCTTCCTTGAATATTATCGATATCAAACAGCATTTTTTTCAAAGGGGTTCCATGCCAAGTCTGAATATATGTCGTTTCCTTCCTTTTCCTTAAATAAGTAGGGAAGTTTTGATTATTTATCCAATAACCTGCTTTGGCTAAATAATAATAATATTCCGGGCTTAGGCGTTTGATCAGCTTCGTATTCTTTCCTTTTATCGGTAAATTACCATTATACACCCAAACTTTTTTATATTTATTATCCCTTTTGACCAGTTCTTCATAAATATATTTGGGGCTATCGGAGAATTGCTTCCCTATCCCACTTTCAAAAAGAATAAGGTTCCGGTCAACCGGTATGACCCTGGACATGATTTTATAAACTTTTTTCATGACAGGGAAATACTGTTCACTTTTCCTAAATCGATTCATAATGAGTTTTGATATCGGGTGGTTATATAATTTAATAAGTGAATTCTGATCTTTTTCTGCATGTTTAATCACTTCGAATATCCTTGAATTAGAATGGACATCCCGATATTTAATAAAACGGTTGGCCTTATCGATATACTTTTTCTTCATGACAAAATCAGTGTTAGCGTATTCGGCTAATACACCTAACAATCCATCCAATTCATCAACGATTTCACCCGGAAGATCGTTATCCAAATCCAAATGTGACGGTCTTTTCCCTATGAAACGATCTCTATCAAATTGATAGTAAATAACCGGTTTATGCAGGAAACTAAAGTCGAAAGCAACACTTGAATAGTCCGTGATCATAATCGCACTTTCCTTAATTAACCTTTGGACATCCACTTCACCCTGACTAATCACCCGAACAGGGGCATCTTTAAAATAAGACGTGAATTTCTGCATATTAGGGTGAAGGCAAAAAATGATTTCAAACCCATTATTTTTAGATAACTCATGTAAAACCGGGTGATTCACCAAGTTCTGATACCTTTCGAAATACTCGCTTTCCAAAAATATTTCATCGGATGTAATCCAATCTCGCCATGTCGGAATGATCAGTAATTGCCGCTTTGTTAAAACATCATCCTTAAATAGTGAGTCGAACCTAGAAAGTCCGGTCGTGAATACTTCCTTCTCGTTGTATCCAAAATCCGTTACGATCATATCCTTTTCGAAGTCTGAACTAACTAGAAAAACATCCGTACTAAAACCGGAGGATGCATTTTTGCCGTAGTTTGCAACCATGTTCTTAGTGCCCATAACACCATGTTGAAGAAATACTTTAACTCCCTTAACACGATTTTTAAATTCAGATGTTCTTAAAGGATATAAATAATCCGGATGATGTGATGAAATGATACGTGTCGATTCCATTGTCTTTTTAATATGATCCTTTGACTTGAAATAAAGGATATTTCCAAAGGGCTCGACGTTCTTGGCTTCCACGGAATTTTCTTCTATTACATAATACACTTCTTTTTCAGGGTGGTTTTCCCTCATATATTTAAAAAAGTGATATCCGGTATCTTGGGCTTTATAAGTTCTTTCACCAATTAGCCAAACATCCTTTTTCTTTTTAAATAGGGCCAGAAAACGCCTCCATCCCATCATCTTTTTTAAATATCGATAACTTTCCGTAGAGAAGTTAAACACTTCCAAAGATAAATTGGATGCTTTAAAGGTATAATATGGATTGATGATGGCCACTCCATTATTCGAGCTCACATCGTTCTTTTTTGTAAATAATTTAGTTCTCGTGGTTGGTCTTCCGACGCGTACCATTTTTGGTTCTTCCTGATCATGCAAATGTAATTTCATGTAAATATCATAGACATCATCTTCCAAGTCCACACTGACTAATTGTTCTAAATCCAATTTCAAATCATATATATAACGATTCAGTCCAAATTTCTTAATATTCATTTCCTTATTATGAATAAAAGATAGATTGGCCTGATATTCTTTGCCACTTTGTCTTCCTCTAACTAGGCCCTCACCTTTTATGATCGCGGAATGCTTGGTGAAGATTTGACCATTAACCTGCATGGTCTTCGAATTGTTTTTGATCTTTTCAATTTGAGACTTAATCTGAATTTTAGGGGTTTTATTGATGTAAAGAGATATATTTCCTTTATTCGTTATCGAGAATATACTTTGTTTATCTTCATAGGTGAAAATACTTAAATTGTTCGTGTACGTCTCCTGAAAACGCCCTAGACGAATTGGAAATTCAATATGAACCTGTTCGTTCTCTTCTACATATTCAGCTTTATGTTCGATATTAAGTATTGTTTTCTTGCTCAGCTTTTCAATCGGAACGGCTACCTTTATATAACAGTCATAAACAGTCGGTTCATCATCTGCTAATTTCCTCATTAAATCTTTCATATCTACTTTAAAATCAAATTTAGACGAGCTCACTGATTCAGCTATTTTTATTTTTTGATCTTCATTTTCCCTAGAATGTAGCCATAGTTCTTTTGCGCAATAATGTTCTATTGAGAATTCTCCTTTAATCAATAGCATATTTTCTTCTTGCGCAATGGTCAGAACTTGTTTCAGCTTAATTTTAGGCGCTTTTTTTGCTTTCCCTTTTCCAAGAAGCTTTTTAATCATTTTAGACCACCTATAACAAATTATTTATTTAAATAAAAATGAATCATTCATTGTACTTTAAAATCATAAACTTTTTTTGGTTTTTCCTCAATATCATTAAACAAACAGGTAGATTTCCCGTATTTTCCCTTCAATTCCTCTTATGAACAAAAAAGAAAAAAAACCAGGTGATTCATTGTCGTACTGAAACAAAAAAACCGCAAAAATCATATGCATGTCCTTCCATGTTGCCAGAATGGAAAGGGAATAGCAAAAACATGTCTTTCAATTACAAAGAAGTCTTCTTACTATCAAAGTGAACGCTTTCAAAACAGGTCAACCGCATATATATTCCCCTCATTAAATGGATCCATAAAAGTTAAGCGATAGATTTATGGCCGATAGATACCATCCTCTGTCCTTTACCTTTCACTATTAGAAAACAGGGATTTATGAAGCCCCTCTAGTTGTTCTCTCTAAAACGTGGTAAAATTGTGAGTGGCTTTTCCTGATTGCAAGAATGATGAAATCTTTCTTCATTCATTAATGTGAGGGAAATTATTTTTAAATATCATTTAGTATAAATCCTTACATTAATTATAGACACTTTATTATGCCCTTTAGTGTCATACAAATTAGTCAACATTTAATTTTAACTTAAAAATTAATATTTACAAGAATCATCAATGTAAAAAATTGTGGTTTATTTGTAAAAAAATTGTGGTTTATTTGTAAAGCTATTAAGTTATAATTAGTTAGAGAATGCCATTGCCTAAATATATAGGAAAACAACAAGCAGAATTAAAATGCTGGTTGCCTGTTTTATTGTTCCATTTCATATTCTAATAGACCAAATATATATTAATTTGATTGAATAACAGTTCAAGAGTCTTAAAGGAGGAATAAAAATGAAAAAAGTAATCACTTACGGAACCTTTGATTTGCTTCATTGGGGTCATATCAATCTATTAAAACGTGCTAAAGATTTAGGGGATTATCTGATCGTTGCCATTTCTACGGATGAATTCAATGCTTTAAAAGATAAAAAAGCTTATCACAGCTTTGAAAACAGAAAAATGATCCTAGAATCAATTCGTTATGTGGATGAAGTCATACCTGAAGACAATTGGGAACAAAAGAAGGAAGACATCGTTCGTGAAGGTGTGGATATCTTTGTAATGGGTGATGACTGGAAAGGCCAATTCGATGAATTATCCGAAGTTTGTGAAGTGGTCTACCTTCCAAGGACAATCGGCATTTCGACTTCCCAAATTAAAGATGACCTTCTACAAGTTACTAATGGCTAAAGAATTTGCGATAGGGGTTTATCTTTTTTGTTTCAAAGTTTTATTCTCTATCTTTAAACTTTTCCCTTTATATGACAAAACGACCTTTGTCACATCATTCGGGGACAATTGCCAATATATCGCAGATGAAATGGACAAGCAGGACATTTCCGTTCAAAAAGTATTTTTAATGAAATCAAGCAGTTCTATACAAGTTAAGGACGATGGGGAAACCATCGTCCTTCCGTTTGAATCAAAAAATATCAGTGCCATGATCCGATCGATTTATCATCTGGCTACATCAAAATGGATTATCATCGATAATTATTTTGGCTTTCTTTCAGCCATTTCATTCAAAAAGCAAGTGACATGCGTGCAAGTATGGCATGCGGCCGGTGCCGTAAAGCAATTCGGAGCAAAAGACCCTTCCATTAAAAACCGTTCAGCCGGTGCAAGGAAAAGATTTTTTGAGGTATATGATAAATTCGATTATGTTACGGCAGGTTCAGAGAGAATGGCCGAGATTTATCAAGAAAGTTTCCAACTGCCGGAATCCCATATCCTAAGGACCGGGATACCTCGGACCGATTTCTTTTTTAATGATGAATCAAAAAGGACTGCCCGTAATGCTTTGCTGGCCAAGTATCCAGAACTTGAGCATAAGAAAATCATGTTATATGCCCCTACATTTCGTAATGACGGCTTGAACAACGGAAAGATTGCTCTTGATTTGGAATTGCTCTACAAGGAACTTAAGGGCGAAAATTATGCGTTATTACTAAAGCTGCATCCAGCTGTAAAAGCTGAGCATGATTTACAAGATAAATTCCCGGGATTCATTTTCCCTGTCAATAGTGACTTTCACGTTAATCAACTGCTGATCAGTACGGATCTTTTAATAACCGATTACTCATCGATTCCATTTGAATTCTCTTTTTTGGGAAGACCGATGATATTCTTTGCATATGACTTAGAAAAGTATGTGCAGGAACGGGGATTCTGGGAGGATTACTCTTCTTCCATGCCCGGACCCGTGGTATTCACCACAGAAGAGCTCTTGAGGAAAATCCGTACCGCCGATCATTCATTAATGAAGATCGCTTCCTTTAACCAAAAATGGAATGAATACTCCACGGGAAAATCAAGCAGGAATTTAGTTGATTTCCTTTTTAAATAAACCACCCACTTCGTAAAACGAAGTGGGTTTTCAATTTTTCCATAAACACTGAGCAGGAATTCACCCCCCAAAAAAAGGTACATTTTTACAGAAAATGACAAAGAGAAAGGCGAAACTCCAAAATGCGAAAAAAGACTCACAATATAGAAAATATTGTAGATTACAATACTCAAGCGCCACCAATATAAACCAGTAAAATACTACTATTTTCCCCTTGTAACAAAAATGTAATATGTTTAAAACCATTTATTTTGTTAGAATAGGGAAAAAGACATATTTGAGGTGGAAAACCGTGAAAAAAAGTGTTGTCGCATTTTCGACATTAGCCATTTTATCTTCGACTTTTGTTTCTCCTGCCCTTGCCGGTACATATACAGTCAAAAGCGGTGATAACCTAAGTAAAATCGCCCAGAAGCATAATACGACGGTAAAAGACTTAAAACAGCTTAATAACTTAAAATCAGACTTCTTGAGAATCAATCAAAAATTAATTACACCCAACTCCAAAACAACATCAAATGCTTCTTCAGTTTCCGTGAAAACAACAAAGAAAACCACATATACCATTGTTTCAGGTGATACCTTAACCAGGATAGCAAACAAGCATAACCTTACACTTGCTGAATTGATGAAAATGAATAACTTAAAATCCGATAGAATTTATGCAGGCGCCAAACTTATCGTATCCAAATCAACCACCACCACTACCATTGATTTACCCGGCAGCTCCAAACCATCCAGTGGTACACAGACCCCAGCAAATTCGTCTACATACATTGTGGTAAAAGGTGATACTCTTTCCAAGATTTCCAGAAAAACAAACATGACCGTAGCCCAGCTTAAATCAATCAACTCGTTAAAGTCCGATTTAATTAGAGTGGGGCAAAAACTGAAATTAAGTAAATCGGCAAGCACTGCCCCTGCAGATAAAAACGATGGTGGAAAAGTGGAAGCCCCAAGTTCAGGAAACAAAGTGGCCAAGCTCGTTTCCGAAGCAAAGAAATTGATCGGCACACCTTATTCGTGGGCGGGTTCCTCCCCATCAGGATTCGATTGCAGCGGATTCATCTACTATACGTTCAAGAAGGCTGGGTATGATGTTCCAAGGGTTTCATCATCCACCTATTATGATATGGGCAAAAAAGTTACTTCACCGAAAAGCGGCGATCTTATCTTCTTTGCAACGGGTTCCAATAAATCAGTCATAAGCCATATGGGAATTTACTTGGGCGGCGGGGAATTCATTCATGCCTCATCAAGTAAGGGAGTAACGATCAGTACCACTTCAAACTCTTATTTCAAAAGTAAAATCATCGGTTATAGAAGTTTATAAGATTTACTTGCCAGACTTTCTCTTAAAGTCTGGCAAATTTATGAAAAGAATCATAACTTCTTTAACTCTGCTATACAATTTTGGAAAACAATTGAATGCTGTGCAAACGAAGGAATTCAGAATCCTTCGTTTTTTTGAATGAAAAAAGGTAAATATGCACTCTACCTACAAAAAGAAACTATTCTATTTTTGACAAAAAAAAGGTATAGTTAAAAATACCGACTAGGTACTTTTTCACACCTTCCATTTTGTGGGATGGTTAAGGGAGGAATATTAAATGAGATCCGAACATAAAAAAAAGAAAAAGAAACGCAAAACGTTTAAAATAATCGGCTTCACCCTTCTTATCCTTATCATTGGCGCAGGTGTTTATGGCGCTTCAGTATATCAATCATTAGCCGGTGCGATCAGCACTATGCAGGGCACAGCCCATAAAACGGATAAACGTGTAGAGGACATCAAGTTCAAAAGCCAAGATCCATTTTCATTACTAATTCTTGGTGTGGATGAAAGAAAAAATGACTCAGGTCGATCAGATACGATGATTGTCATGACCGTTAATCCTAAAAAAGAATCGATTGAGTTATTGAGTTTACCGAGAGATACGCGTACAGAGATCGTCGGTAAAGGTATAAATGATAAAATGAACCATGCCTATGCATATGGCGGAGTGGCCATGTCGATAAATACAGTGGAATCCTATTTGGATATTCCGATTGACTATTACGTCAAAATGAATATGGAAGGCTTTCAGGATATTGTGAATGCCGTTGGTGGTGTCACAGTCGATAATGATATGGACCTTGCCTATAAAGGATATACCTTCAACAAAGGTACAATTGACTTAAATGGTAAAGAGGCCTTGATTTATTCCCGAATCCGTAAAGAAGATCCCCGCGGGGATTATGGACGACAAATGCGGCAACGCCAAGTTATCCAAGCTGTCATGAAAAAAGGCGCAAGCCTATCAACACTTACCAATTATGACGATATATTCGAAGCTTTAGGTAAAAACGTGGAAACCAATTTAAGTTTCAATCAAATGTTGAGCATTCAAAATAACTACAAATCATCCCTCAAAAATATTGAACAATATACACTTGAAGGTGACAATCAGCGGGTAGATGGCGTTTGGTACAACATCGTTCCAGAAGATACAAAGCTTGAAGCCCAAAATCGTGTTAAAGCACATTTGGGATTATAATGGAAGGAGGATGACTTTTATCGGTCATCCTCTTTTTTTACTTCTTTCTCAATTTTTTTAAAGTAATCGGAACGTATCACCTGATCACTCAGATCAATCTCCTTTTGATCTTTTGGTGAAAATCCTTCGACCTTGCCTTCCCCATTTACTTTCATTTGAGAACCATAATCCCCTTTTAATATCAAGGCATCACCCTCTTCGCCATCCAGCATGCTCTCTCCAAAGTATGAAGAACCCTTTATATTGAACAGATCATATAGAGTGGGCAGAATATCGATTTGGCCCGCCACCTTATCTATCGTTCTCCCTTCCATATCCTCCTGATAAATGATCACGGGAATGGGCATATATTTTTCAATCCACTCTTCATCGCTAATTTTACTACCGTAATACGCTTCAACTTCGTGTTTATCTTTTAAGAATAGCCCATCATGATCTCCGTAAATGACAATTACGCTGTCTTTCAATTTCCCGTCATCCTTCAACTTCTTCACGAAATCCCCGATAGCTGAATCTGTATAATGAATGGCTTCGAAATATTTAGTCAGGTAACTATTTTCTTTTCCAACTTCAGGCTTCATTGTTATCTGTTCCTTCGGCAGCGAAAAAGGTACATGGCTGGTCAAAGTAACGAAAAAAGCGTAATAGGGGTTTTGTTTATCTTTTAAGAAATCATAGCTTTGATTAAAGAAACTGCGGTCTCCCAAGCCCATCGAAATCATCTCATCCTGCTTCATATCCTCTATGGAAAGATAGTCATCAAAACCTAGCGAGGGATATGCATGCTGCCTATTCCAAAAGTCTTCTTCATCTCCGTGGAAAGCAAAACTTTGATAATGCGACTTCTTTAATTCCTTGGCAAGACCAGGAAAATCATTATAAGGGAACCGAAAAAAGGTCGCACCTTGCTTTAAAGGAAATAGTCCGGTATTCACGATAAGCTCTCCATCAGATGAATTTCCAAATACCGTCTGCGGATATACATGCGGGAAATACAATCCCCCTTTCGCCAGTTCATTCATGAATGGCGTGACCTCCTGCCCGGCATTGGTTTGAAAGAGCGGAAACGCCTGTAAAGATTCCACCTGGATGATAATGAGATTCTTCCCCTCCAAGGATCCTGAAAGGGCATTTTCCTTTCTTTTCTTTTTATTGAAGTAATCAGAAACGGCCTTCTTTTCTTCCGAAGACATTTCATCCCTTCCCGAGTCAGTAAAATAGGCATACGCATCCAATGCGTGATGACCGATAGGACCCCAGTTTCGCAAAAAGGTATTTGCCTCATAACGACGGGTTATATCGACTTTGTCGATAAAGATATGCTTGACCGGTTTTAATCCTGCTATCATCAGGAATATTACGGCCGGCACAAGTGCCATATGCTTGAGGGGGTATTTTTTCTTCACAAAAGATTCAGCAATTGGAATGCCTGCCAGAAGAAAGATTGCATCCTTGATTTCCATCATACTGAATATACTTTCACCAAGCCCATTCAAATTGCTTTTTTGCATCCACATATAGGATGTTATAGGTGTCGAATAATAACGATAAAACCAGATGTCCCCAAGGAAAAAGACCATGATCGAAAGAAGGAAAACTGAAAAAATGATACCCTTTATGATTCGATTCGATATCCATTCCTTCAGATAAACAATAAAACCGGCAACACCGATGATTATCGTAATGATCCCAATAGAAAGATCGTTACCCATCCTATCATTCGTATAAATGAAAAGTATGGCCACGATTGAGAATGACAATAACTCAAATAGCCTCTCCTTCAAGCGTTGATTACGGTTATTCTTCATGCTCCTGCCACTTTCCTCTTCATTATTTCCAAGCCTTGGTTAGGCTAGATTGCGGAAGATTACTTATAAATATTACTTAGCGTTGCCATTTATGAGAAATTGCACACAGAAAATGGCATAAATATTTGGTGCTACTGACTTCCCTTATAAACAAAAAACCTTCATCACTAAAAGGATGAGGGCTTTGCTTTGGCACTCCGGCAAAAAGCTGCCGATTGCTTCTAGACTCATGCAGTTGTTTTTCTACTTTCTCTTCCATTCAAAAGCAATCTTCCAACCTTCATCAGGAATCGATTCCGCCAAAATATCACCTTCCTCGAACAAGAAACGCCATGGCATGCATGAAAGTGCTGGAAGCTCACCAAGCTCTGAAAGATCGAATGTCTTTTTTGCGAGGAATTTTCCATCTCCATCAACTAACAGTAAATCCACGATATCAAAACTTACAGCTTTCTCTATTGAACTTCGCAGAAAAGCCTCTATGATGACATCATCTTCCACCCTAGTCAGCTTGATGCCGGATATTGAAATTTGGTTCGGTTTTAATGCAGGCAGCCTTTGATGGTGGAATTTATATACATATTCCTCTTGCTTGGAAATATCCCACCCCCTGTGAAACATCAGGACAGTATGAACGGTGTCATCATGATTTGCTAACTTAGGTACATCTGAAGCTGCATTATCCCTTTTTCCAAATAAACTCATCGTTCCTCCCCCTCCAAAGAAGCTGCATCTTGCTGATTGCTTTTCATATATTCCATAAAACGGATGCTTATCTCCGCCTCAATTTTACTTAATAGAAGGTTGAATTGACTGAGAGCTGCTTTTTCAAACAACGCATATGGGTCCTGCTGACCATATTCACTTAAACCAATGCCTTCCTTCAAACTGTTCATTTCATCTAAATGGTTCATCCAATTTGTATCGATGTGCTGCAGCATGAAAGCGCGCAACTGGTTTCCCCATTCTGCATCGTCTTGAAAGATCACCAGTCCCGATTCCCATTCAGCTAAAGCCTCCAACACCCTTCCTTCAATTTGGCCTTCTATATCCTTCAAATCACTTTCCTGCCAACCTAACGACAGCAAAACAAAGGTTAGCTCTTCAATTAAGGCAGAGGAGTCAGGCTCCGCTATATGTTCACGATCATATTTCACTGTGAGGCGAGTAATGTATTTTACGATGTAGTCAAGTAAAATGGCCGACATCCGTTCAGGCTCCATATCAAGAACCCGATCTCTCATTGCATAGATGATTTTACTCTGCTCATTTAATGCATGTTCCAACTTCAATAAGTGATATCGGCTTGATTGATGCATCTGCTCTACCGTTTCCTGAACCATTTTAACGAATTTATCGGGTGCAGGGCCCAGCACCAACCCATTTTCATCCGTTTTGATTCTCTTGATATAACGTCCCATTTCTTCTTCATCATAGTAATTAAACAAATCATCTTCCAAAGAAATGATGAATTGTGTTGAACCAGGATCACCCTGCCGCCCGGAACGTCCTCTTAACTGCATATCGATCCGACGGCTTTCGTGTCGCTCCGTCCCGATAATATGAAGGCCGCCCAATTCCTTGACATCATTCCCAAGTAATATATCCGTTCCTCTCCCAGCCATGTTCGTAGCCAGCATCACTTGTTTTTTTTGGCCGGCATTCGCAATGATCTCCGCTTCATCCTCTTCCGTCTTCGCATTAAGGATTTGATGTTTAATTTTCCGATTATCCAGTTGAACCGAAATTTTTTCAGATTGCTCAATGGAGGTCGTCCCGATTAGGATAGGTCTGCCTCCATCATGAATCCTTTTTACTTCCGTGACGATTTTGTTGATTTTGCTTGTTTCATCTATATAAAGCAAATCAACCTCATCCAGTCGAATAATAGGCTCATTAGTTGGAATTTCAATGACGGGGAGCTGATATATTTCCTGGAATTCAGACTTTGATGGCATGGCACTCCCTGTCATCCCAGACATTGAATGATATAATCGAAAATAATTTTGAACGGAAATCATAGCCTGTGTTTCATTCTCTTCGGAAATCTCCAATCCCTCTTTTGCCTCAATGGCTTGATGTAGCCCGTCACTGAAGCTTCGCCCTTCCATCACCCTGCCTGTGAATTTATCGATGATTGCAATCTTTCCATCGAAGACAATGTAGTCCACATCCAATTTCATGATTGCCCGCGCTTTCAGCGCCTGAGTAACATTATGTAATAACTCTTGATGCTCCATTCCATACAGATTGTCGATGCCAAAGGCCTCTTCAATCTTGGAAGCACCTTGATCCGTGAAGAAGGCGGACCTTGACTCGATAGAAATCTCGTAATCATCCTTTTCTATAAATGTCTTCATGATTTGCGCCGTGATCTGGTGAAGCTCGGTTCCGTCGTTTGCCCTGCCCGCAATGATTAATGGTGTCCTCGCTTCATCAATCAAGATGCTGTCAACCTCATCGACAATGGCAAATCGGTGTCCTCTTTGAACCTTGTCTTCCCTTCGATAAACCAGATTATCACGCAAATAATCAAAACCGAACTCTGTTGCCGTCCCATACGTGATATCTGCCGCATATGCTTTACGTTTCGCGGAAGGTCCCATTTGGGAAATGTTCAAACCGACCGTCAAACCTAGAAATTCATGAATTTGTCCCATTAACTCTTTATCACGTTTGGCCAAATATTCATTGGCCGTAATAATATGCACACCGTTACCGAACAGTGCATGTAAATAGCTAGGCAATGTAGAGACAAGCGTCTTCCCCTCGCCCGTATTCATTTGGGCAATGCCCCCTTCACTCAGGACAAAACCGCCTGCAAGCTGAACATCATGTTGCCTAAGATTCAATACTCGCTTGGAAGCCTCCCTCACGACCGCAAAAGCTTCGGCTTGTATATCCAAAATATTATCACCAGCATCCAAAATGCTTTTAAATCTATTCTTCATTCCGCTTAATTCCAGATCTGAATATTTTTCATATTTACCCTCTAGCCGATTCACTTCTTCTACCAACTTATAAATTCTCTTCAAGTCTTTAGAACCTTCTTTGAAGAACTTTTTCATACTGGATAGCATAGGGTTTTCTCTCCTATTAATTCAATTGACTTTTAGTGAAATTATATCAGTTATGTATTTACTGTTTATAAATTATCGCCTTCATATTGTAATTATATAGAAATTCTTTATTTTTTTGAAAGACAAATTATACAAAAACCGACTTGATGCCGCTAACCATGCTAAAAAGATTAGTTCCATCCTGAATATCAGGGAGGGGTTTTTTTATCGATTTAAACAAATAATAGGAAGACTTTCACCCAATGGAGGATTTCAGATGAATAAGACATCCAGATATAAACTCGTACAGCCACACCGCTTTGGATTATTCGTTCTTATAATTTTCTTTATTAGCATGAGCTCCCCTATTCAAGCAGAAACAAGAAACACCCCCAAGAATGTCATATTGCTGGTTGGCGACGGCATGGGGCTAGGGGCAATAGAAATTGCCCGGCAATTGGAATATGGAAAGACAGGTGTACTACATTTGGAAAAACTGGAGCATGTCGCCCTGATGCGCACCTATTCCGCCAATAATTACGTCACTGACTCGGCAGCAGGAGGGTCGGCGATTGCCACTGGTATAAAAACCAACAATGAATCAATCGGTGTCGATGCCAATGGTTCCGAGGTGGATAGTGTATTGGATGCCTTTCAGAACAATGGCAAAAAAGTCGGGATCATCTCAACCAATATGGTAGTCGATGCCACACCCGCTGCCTTTGGTGCAAGTGTGCCTAACCGCTGGACAGGTGGCGCAAATATCGCGAGGCAGCTCTTTGATAACAAGATTGACGTCATTCTCGGAGGTGGTGCCAGCTATTTCGAGGCGGATAAGCAGAATGGCGAGGATTTAATCGCCAAATTTAAACAAGCTGGCTATGGGATTACGACGACTAAAGAAGAACTTAGTTCCATTAATAATCCGGCAAAACTTTTAGGATTATTTCACCCTACCTATATGAATTTTAAACTGGATAAAGAAGTATTACATTCCCAAGAGCCATCCCTCCCCGAAATGACATCCAAAGCGTTGGATATTTTATCCTGGGGTGATAAGGGATTCTTCTTGATGGCCGAAGGTGCGCGTATTGACCATATGGAGCATGCAGCCGACATCACTGGAATATGGAAAGAAACCATCGAATTTGACCAAACCGTAAAAGAGGTTGTAGATTGGGCAAAAAATCGAAATGATACGTTGATCGTTGTACTTGCAGACCACGAAACAATGGGGACCTCCGCTTCTGAAACAATGGATATCACGGCATTGAAAAAAATCAGGGTTTCATCTGAATATATGTCCAAACAGCTTACATTCGATAAAAATAATGAAATCAATCCAGAAAGTGTCGTTTCCACATTCAAGAAGTATGCACATATATCCCTTACAGATCAAGAAGTCGATCAATTCATCGATAACGTAAAAAAGAATAAAACGCTTGTCTATCCAAAGCATCAAATCGATTGGGAAATCGGTAGCACCATCGCCAGGCACCATAAGGCGGGCGTAGCTGATCGAAGCATACGGGCGGCCAGTTCCACAGGAGGACACACAGCCAATATGATTCCCGTTTTCGCCTCCGGTCCAGGCAGTGAAGCCTTTGATGGAGTCATTGAAAATACCGATATCTCAAAAATCATCACAAAAGCCGCCGGCGTTCCGTTCACACCCGGTCAGCATAAAACAAAAGAGGAATGAATGCATTCATTCCTCTTTTAAGATTCTCATTTTTTGATTAAGGTCCGTTAACTCAAGTTATGGCGAAGTTTGCGGGTATTACTCGTGAATTTGCAGCATTTACTCGTGAGTTTCCGCCTTTTACTCGTGAATTAATGCATTTTACTCGCGAGTTTCCGCCTTTTACTCGTGAATTTGCAGCATTTACTCGTGAGTTTTCGCCTTTTACTCGTGAATTAATGCATTTTACTCGTGAGTTTGGGGCATTTATTCGTGAGTTTGATGAAGAGTCTTGATGCCAAACCAAAAAAATAGAGCAAAAAAAGACGCCATGATTGACGTCCTGCTCATTCATTTTTTTATATGTTTTTTTAATACATACCCAATTTGGCTTCCCTTTTTCACTTTGTACCACTCATCTTGTTGAGCCAGGATCGTTACAGATTGGTCCCTGTATAGATTCCCAACCGTTTCAGAAGATGCATTTCTATTTTCTTTAATATATAATTCGCTCGCTGTCACTATTCCCATCGTTTTCCTAATCGAGATTTTCGTTGAAATGGTTTTCTGATTGTCACTCTTATCCTTAGCTGAGATTGTCACCGTAAATATGCCGCTGGACATATTTTTGAAATCCCATGTTGCGGATTGCCTGCCTTTACTGAACGGCCTTTCAGAAAGGATACCGACAACCTTCCCTTTACTGTTCTTAATTTCCACTGTTACATTAGCGTTTTCATTAATTATATATGTTATGTTCGCTTGCTCGGTACTATAGTCGCCCGATGTTTTGACTTCGGTGATTTTCGGTGCCGACGTATCTTTACTGATCTTAATCGGCATTGTTGCCAAACCTTCATTCCCGTTGCGGTCCATTGCTGATATTTCTGCTTCATATGTACCGGTACTCACCGCTGTTGTGTTCCAGATTGCTGAATGGGTACCCTTTTTCATTGTTTGGTCACGGACTGGGGTAGCTATAGATTTCCCTTTACCATCTTTAATCGTAAGTGTTACCACAGTATCTTCTTTTAGGGAGTATGTGATTCCAACCTCATCTTTGGCATGATCCGTTTGCGCTTTCATGCTTACTGAATTCGGTTCTGCCTTAGCGACAAGATCCGTTTTAAATCCAGCGCCTGGTCCATATTCCCTTTCTATAGTTGTGTCAGGATAATAAAATCCCAAAATATCCAGATAGGATTGTCCTGCTTCCGCTCTGTTTTTCGCCCCAAACTGACTTAGCCCGACACCATGCCCATATCCTGATCCTTTAATAGAAATTTTGGGGTGATCGGAGGATGAATGGTCAACCAGATAGCTTTTCATCACCTCTTGCCCCACCATGCCCCTGATTTTGGAAGCTGATACATTAGTAAGCTTAACCGTTTGCGGCAAAAGCTTTCCCCGGTCATCAACGAGGTCCCTTACATAGAAATTCAATTGGATGGAGCCTTTCGTTACACGGCCTCCCGTTTTCTCATCTGAAAATGTTAACAAGGGAATCTTCGTTATTTTAATATCTTTCTGCGCATATCCATTATTCTTCAGCCAAGCCTTAAGCTTCGGCACAACCGTTTTATCTTTTTCCTCTACACTAGTCCACCATTCTTCCGGTTTAGATAAGTCCATTTTTGAAAGGTCGATTTGCTGCTTGTCCAGCGTTATCTCCCAACTGGTTTTCGGATCATAGAAATCTTCTTTTATAGATAAATATGCAAGGGGGTTGCCACTTGACCAAACATTTGAATTCGATTCGGTCATTCCTCCATTGCTTGAGGAAAAGAACGCTTCGATTATTTCGCCATCATGCTTGATTACCATGCCCTTCGTCTGCTCAATGGCTGAATTAGTTCGATAGTGACCGGCAGCCCCGCCATATACTTGGTAAGAAACCGTATCATCAATTATTGTGGATTGATGGCGAAGTGCATAGGTCCGGGCGGCAATCGCCTGTGCTTTTAAGGCTTCGGCATGCCATAGTGCAGGCATCTCCAGCGGGACGACGCCCTTTAGGTAATCTTCCATATAAACAGTATTGATCGGCCGGATGTAACCGTCCTCCGCTGTAAATGAAAATGAGCCTTGATACGGACGGCCGTTTATGGATAATGAAGAATCAGGTTTAACTGGTATTACCTTAAAAGAAGCATAAGATCCCTTTTTCTTAGATCCTTTGTATACGGCAAGTTTAGCCGACTCTACTTTCAAAGTCAGATTTTCCCCTGCCTTTATGAATATCTCTCCCCCTGATGTACGGTAGTCACCAGTTGCCGTTATTTCGGCGCTGGTTCTATTGCCCAAATAATTCTTCAGTTTCACTTCCATCGTTGAATTTTCTTCTGCTGCCGTCGCTTCATGAGAAGGAAATGCAAAAAAAGTGATAAAGAAAACGATAAACAAATACTTTAATCTTTTCATTACTTTTCATCCTCATTCCCATTCTATTCATCTTTCAAGGGTTTTTGAATTAATCCTATTCAATCCATCGGCATGTGGTAACATAACGGCCTGGATGATGTCACTCTGTAAACATCATGATTTCAGGACGTCCCTAGTATACTAGCAAGTTATTGAACTCCCTTTTTACATTCTGTATGCACGACCCATTCTCCTTCAAATCCAGCTTCATTGCCGCCATAAATTAGAATCCACAACCAAAATAAAGCAGGACATGGAAGAAGCCAATGTCCTGCTTTTTAATGTTAAATGCTTGCCCAGTTCAAGATGGGTGACTTTTTTCTTTACTTCAAATACTTCTTCAACACCGGTTTCATTTGATCGACAACGACATGGCTGCCGCCTCGTCCTTTTACATCTTCCATCATCCATGCCATGAGAAGTTCCGGGTCTTCTGTGTCCATGGCAACAAACCAGCCGTTTTCTGTTCCGTCCGCGTTTTTGGATGCCTTGATTTCAGCAGTTCCCGTTTTGGCAGCGATTTTGATGCCAAGATCAGCTATTCCATGTCCGCTTCCCTTAGGATGCTCCACTACTTGTGTCAGCATCTTGGTGACCTGATTCGCTTGGTCTGCTGATATCGCATTTTCTTTCCATATTTTCTTTTCTATTTTATCTCCTGTTATTAAGAAAGGTGCAGGAATGTTTCCTTCATTCAAGAAGGCTGAATAGGTCATGGCGAGGTGGAGCGTGCTCATTTGAACTTGCGCTTGACCATATCCAGCATCTGCCAATCTCCCCTCACTGTCGATCTTGCCGATGCTCGATGCTTTGATCGGATAATCATAATTCAAAGACTCATCAAATCCGAAAGCCTTGAGTCCATTCGTGAATTTTTCCTTTCCAAGCCCGAGAGCTTTTTGGGCAAAGTAAATGTTGTCTGAATAAATTAAAGCCTTTTCCATATCGATCGGAACACCAGGGTCCGAAACCCTTGTAATGGAATGATCTTTCCATGTCGATTTGGCCCACGTTTTCCCTTGGATATTGATCGACCCTTTCGGATCCACACCATTTTTCAAGGCGATCGCCGCAGTGAGGGCCTTAATGGTTGAACCAGGTGCATACGTCGAACTGAAACGGTTCAGAAGTGGTTTTTTCGGGTCTTCTTCAAGCGCTTTTTGTTCTGCTTTCGTTATTCCGAAAATATATTTATTAGGATCGAATGACGGACTTGAAACAAGTGCAAGCGTTTCGCCTGTCTTCGGATCTATTGCCGATGCCGATCCAACTTCGTTCTTATATTGCTTGAAAATATCCTTTTGAAGCTCGGCGTCGATGGTCAATGTAATTGTTTCTCCCTCTTCAGCAGGCTTTTCAGCAATCACCTTTTCTTCGCCATCTTCGGTTTTAATGAAGATTTTACCGCCAGGTTTGCCTTTAAGCCGCGCTTCCAACACTTCCTCAAGACCTCGCTTGCCAATAACATCACTTGCGGTATATCCTTTTCCTTTCAATTTCTCCAGATCCTCGGCCGATGCCTCACCGACATATCCGATTAGATGGGCAGTGGCCTCTTTATACGGATATATGCGCTCTTCCGTATTATTGACAGATACCCCGGCAATGCTCAATAGCTTTTCCAAAGTTTCGCTATTATCATTTGACATTTTCTTGATGGGCACGAAATAGCTCGGCTTTACCCATGTTTGTTTTAATTTCTGATTCACTTCGTCAGTGGACATGTTGAGGATTCCAGCGACCTTTTTAACCGTTTCGGTTTCGTTGGCCATTTTCTCTGGCACGATTCCCACTTCTGCCACCGTTCCATTCATGGCGAGGCCGCGTTCATTTCGATCGACAATTTCCCCGCGAATGGCTGGATACGATTCAACCGATACCTTCTCACCAGCTTCCAATTGAGGGAATATGTAGCTCTCATCCCACTTTATGTACCAATTTTCTTCCTCGCCTTCCCCTTCCTTGACAAGTATCGCTTTATGGTCAGAGCTGACAGCGCCCGCCATAGTGGACATATCAACGGTATATGCAAGGCTTACCTTCTCTCCATCTTTATGATCTTTTTCTTCTTTTGGCTGTTTATAGTCCACCTTTAATTGGTCGGCTTCAATCCCCGTATAGATTTTTTCATAACGCTTCTCAAATTCATCCGCACTGATTTCTTTCCTTGTCTCAGGTGACAGATACTCGTACATCTTCGCAAAATCTTGTTTATTCCAAAGCTTCGTGTATGCCGCAAAGCGCTCTTCCGGACTTGGCTCATCCGAGCAACCGGCCAGGAACAATACGCTCATCAACAATAAGCTGGAAAATAAAGCTAGTTTCTTCATGATTTCCTCCTAATGAATAGTTAGAATGATATACCTATAGTTTAGCAAAATATTAGGGAAATGGGGGATTTTGCATGCTGAATTTCTTCACTTTTCTAATTAACCATGTTTTTTCTAAAACAAAAGTCCCGTACATCGCGTACAGGACTTTACTTTAAAGCATTCTTTTTTTTCGGCTTTTTTTCTCTTGCAGCCATTTTTTCAGGAAGATGAAGCCGAGGATGGCTGAAATGATGAGTCCGCTTGTCGTTACAATGACAGCTACCCATTCGTATAAGCTGTAATCCATATACGCTTTCCATGGTAATTTCCCTTTCCAATCTTCAATATATAGATTCATTCCGAATATCCCGGAGATCACCGTATAAATCGTTAGTATCTGCAAAAGATAATTACTTCTTTTCCCAGACAGTTTATCCTGATTTTGATAAAGGTAGGAAAGTGTTTCCTTCACTTCACTGTAGAGAGGGGCAATCCTGAAGGTTTCATCCGTTTTTTTGAAAAGCTCTTTACCGATTGCCGTACTATTCACTTCAGTGAATAAGTACTTTGCAGAAAACTGAGTGATCATGAAAATCAGCTGTTCTGTATCCGATTGATCTTTTTCCACATCAATCTGGGAATGTTCATGAGCCAATTTAAGCAGTACGATCTTATAATAGAAGAAAAGCAACAATGTATAAAAATGCTGGCCGTACATTTCGCTTGCCAGTTCTTGTTCCAGTTTACCTGTCGCTTTCGTGACACACGCGAAATGATACATGCTAGTTACATAATAGGTTTCCTTGCCCCACCTGTCATATACCCTTTCTTGATAATACTTTTCTATATAATCAGGGTTTAATGCGCCTATATATGGCTCACCATCATTGTCATACCCGTTCAGCTCACTGATCCGGAATAAATCATTTTTAGAAATATCACGATTCTCAGGGAATGCCGTATAACTGATCACATACATTCTTTCATCAATGAAAAAGGGCAAACTCCCAAAATAGGTCGGATCCGCTTGTTCTTCATCCATATATTCCTCAATAGGCGGTAACAGTTCATTGAAGATGAAATCCTTCACTTGTTCATACTGATTTTCCCGGCAGCCAACTTTCGTTTTTTCTTCATCATCAGCAATCGGTTCGAGGATTCTAAATGTATCACCAAAATAGAGCACATCATTATGTGAAAGCCCTTCAGGTAAAGTAACACGAAGATTCATCATGCCGATATGAAATGGGCATATGAAGATATCTATAGAGTTAATAATAAATGGGGTATTTAGATAGGGTGATTCGAAGGTACAATCAATATCCAATTTTTTCGTGAAACGCCGCAAGCCTTCCTTCTGTTTTGCATGACCCGGAAATAAAATCGGCTCGATGTATGGCATGAAGTACTTTTCCAATTTACGGTGTGAAACTTTATGGCCGCCGTAAAATTGATTTTGTTGTTCCATATCTTTCAAGTTCAAAAAAACGAAATTGTCCTCAAGCAATTTTTCAACAAACTTTTCAATCATTTTTCCTTCAAGTGTAAAGGGAAAAATGAACTGCTGGAAAGTTCGCTTCGTGGGATCATTCTTCACTTTCACATCCATAAAATATATTCCTCCGATTAAACTGCTATAAACACAGGTTTAATTCATCTTGATTCTTATATTTACCCATGTATATACAAACAAAACGAAACATAATATAGAAATAAAGTGGACAAATTATCCAAAAAACAAAAAGATCCCCCAAGCAAGTGCTCGGGGGCCATCGAAAAGAGTTCTTCAACCCTCTTCACTTTAGGGTACTAGAAACTGATGTTTCTAATGAAAAATCCGATATTCGGACCATTTTAGCATTTTTTTAAAGTATGATAAAACACGAAATTCCTCCATATTTAGGCTTTACCACTTATTATCATCTAATTAATCCTTATATGCAGGGATTGACAGATGAAAATATAACTCTAGGAATAATTACAAGATCTTTTTGTTCATTATTCCCTTTATGAGGAAATCACGTTTTAATTAAAAAAAAATGGGTAAATAAAAAATGCAAAGGAGAGACATCATGAAATCCGATAGAAATAAACAACACTTTAAATTTTTTGAAAGAACAAATAACGCTAAACCAAGTGAAAGGAAACAATTGAGCGATTTCATCAAAAAGAAAATGAATGCTCAAAACTCTCATTTAAATGGTAAAAACTCATGACATATGGGATGTCATGAGTTTTTATCGTTTAAAATGCGATTTCATTTCCCTGAAGGTTGTGCTTCACACATTTTTTGATACCGATTACATTCAAAAAATGTTTAATTTTCTTCATTGAGGTTGCCTGATATTCATCGGCAATGGAAAACTCTTTAATATAGGCGATTTTTTCTTGGACATCTGTATCTATATGATCTTGGCTGTATTCTTTTTCATCTGATTTTTGGCATGTGTACACCACAGCTTCACCAATATTCCTTGTTGCCTTATCAAAATAAAAAGAAAACACAATGGCACATTCATCATCGTAAAAAGAGGGTTGAACTTTCATATTAATATCAATCATTAACCTTACACCTCTCTCCGTTTTGTTATTTACACTATAACAAAATCATTAAAAGGAAATAGGCGTTACAAACTACCCTCACGTTTCTTCCACACCTACCAAATGAACCTTACACTCCCCATTCATAGATAATTATAACTACAGGAATATGCGCAAAAGAATAATCAACCAAAAATGATAATAAAAAAACATCTTCAATTGAAGATGCTTGAATCAGTTATAGTAAGCTTCATTTACTTATTTATATAAACCTGGAAGTTCTGCGTAAAGGCCTGGTAATTCGCTTGGGACAATAACAAAAGCAGCGATGATAAGAAAAGATACGACTAATGCTTTAGTACTTTTTTTCATAGGTCATTCCTCCTTTTCTTTTAAAAAAATATTGGTTAAAATAGAAATAAATTCTATAGTTATATTTAACCACACTTCTTAAAACCATATATTTCGACTAAAGAATCTATTTAAACCGTTCAGGACCTGTACATACCGCTTTCACCGATTTTTCATAACAAAATATAACTCTAGGCATATTTTAAGGAGAATCAAAATGGATTTTTTTGCAGTTGGACAAAAGATCAAAGAACTACGTAAACAAATCGGGCTTTCCCAGGAAGAGTTGGCAACCGGTATTTGTACACAAGCACAGATCAGTAAGATTGAAAAGGGCGATGTCTATCCATACGCATCTACTCTCTATTTAATTTCCCAACGTTTAGGCGTTGATGTAAACTATTTTTTCGATATCGGAATGACCCCTAGGCTGGATTACGTGGAAGAAGTGATTTATCAATTAAAAATAGCCAGAAGAACCCGAAATTATGAGGAAATGCAGCAAATTGTAAAGGCTGAGGAAAACAGTCCCCTCTTTCTTCAGAATAAAAAGAATCATCAATTGATTCTTTGGCACAAGGGAATATACGAATATGAAAAAAATAAAGATTTAGATAAAGCCATCGATTTCATTAATCAGGCCATAGCCATTACCCATACGACAGACAAAATTTATTCGGAACGGGAGCTTGAAATCTTAAGCAGCCTTGGTGTAATGTATGTAGCCGAAGAACAGTACGAAAATGCATTCGCCTTGTTACGGAAAGCTTTAGATCACTTGAAAGCCCTGCCCTTTTTGACGGATAAAACGCTTAAGACACGTCTATCCTATAACTTCGGCAGAGTGTTAACACGCCTGGTTCGATACGAAGAGTCCATTGCCTGCTGCCAAGATGCCATAAAGTGGTGCCTCGAACATGACCAATTATATGCTTTAGCGGATTTACATTACCATTTAGGGTATAATTTTGAACTAGTAGGTAACTTTGAAGAGGCAAAAGAGTACTTGGAAAAGTCAGCGTTTCTATTCAATTTACAAAAAAATCATACCTTTGTTACATTCATCAACAAAAAGTTGGACAGTTGGAAGAATGAAATGAAAATTAACTAATTTCATATTTTAGAGCCATTCCCGCGGGAATGGCTCTTCCCATTAACAAGAATATGTATAATCACACACTCATCATTTTCAAAACCTCTATTCTACATTTTAAATTCCAAGCCAAAATGAAGTATAATAAAGAGATGCTTCAAAAAACGCACATTAAAAAAAGGGTTCCGGCCCCTCATCACTTAGTTTTGTGGCTAATGAGGATGAAGGATTCCTTGCATGTTCATCGTGAATGCCGGTTATTCCTGTTTATATCCGAACCGCTTATATTCAAGCGGATTTTTGACGATATTGACTTTTACAGGGTATTTATGAATATAACGGCAAGAAGCAGTGATTAAATCGAATAGAACGTAAAGAGAACGGCCATGTTCCGGCATTCGATCATATATACACAAAGCCGAGACGGGATTACGAAAAGTTAAGAACTGATGGTTCATGATCATACAAAAATATATAACTAGGGCTGGTCCCTGAAGGAGGAGAGTATGGAGCGGGAGTTGTTGTTAGTTGGGGAGCGGCTGGCGGAATTTTTGGAGGCCGGGGATCCGGAAGATTCGGATGTGGTGAATCAAGGGCTCCAGTTATACCGTCAGGGGCTCGTTGATATTAAAGAAGAAGCGGTGGATACGATTGCGGCTGAGGTACAGGAAGAGACACGATTTAAGGCCAGGCTGAATCTGCTCTCCCCACAAGATGGAAGCTGTACATGTGATTCAAGGTTCATTTGCCGGCATCAAATGGCCGTTTTCTTTTCTGCATATTCCGAACACGCTAGTGTTTCCGAATGGCTGGGCGATTGGAAAGCACCTAAAAACGCCTCAGCCGCCCAAGCACTGCAGCAGGTGAAACCGGCAAGTGAATTACTTAAACAGGCGGCCGGGAGATCCATCACCTTAGATAAAAGCTATCCATCATGGAAGCAATTCGTGAATGATGCCTTTGCGGAACATGTCGAGCCCCATATAGGCGAGGCTACTTACATGATTGAAAATCATATACAAACTTACTTTAAACGCCTTAGCTCAAAAGCTCCAATGGAAAGGGAATGGAAGTTGCTTTATCATTTCGTTACGAAATTTTGCACAATGCAGCAGACACTGAGAATGATTCAGCTGCATAAAAGTGAGACGCAAACGATCAGGGTCTTTTATGCACTTGCTGTCGACCTGGCAGAAGAGCTGCATGAAACCGTACAGCCGCTAAGCAGGCAAGCGCGGCCCTTCGCCTTTGATCCCTTCGTTTTCAGCATCAAGGAAGATGTAGCTAAACTGCTGGATGGAGGTGAAGGCCTCGAATATGAAAAGATCGACCTCTACCGGGAGATATGGAGCTACTTATTCTCCAACTCCTCATGGCGTAAAGAGGAACTTGAACGAATCAATAAAGAACTTCCCGAGAAGTATATGGGCACCACTGAGAGGACGTCCTATATCCTCGCAGCCATTCACCTATCCCTTTTGGAAAACCATGATAAACAAGCGATTGAGCTTCTCCATGAATTGAAGAAGGATGCCTGTCCATACATTTTTTATTGGCTGAATCTCCTGGCTGAATCTGAAAACCGGGCACGGGCCATCCCTTTCATTGAATTCATCAATAATAATGTCCAGGAATTCCTTGCCGGTCTATCCGATTATTATAAACGGGTAGATTTCGTCCGGACCTTTACGACTTTAATTAACAGTTGCTGTTATAAATTAAAACGGACCGATTTGCTTGAGAAATTTTACAGGGCCACCCTTCCGCACAGCTATTGGAACTATGCAAATTTCCTTTTTGAACAAGGACAATACAAAAAATGGGTGGAGATGCATATTTACTCGGAAATCAGCATTGACTTAATCAGCAGTGAATCCATCAAAGAAGTGGTCTCAAAAGAACCGGAACTAATCCTGCCCCTTTATTATCATGCGGTCCAGGAAAAAGTTTCTTTGAAAAACAGGCCTGCTTATAAGCAAGCTGTCCGTTATTTGAAAAGGATGCGCACCATCTATAAAAAGAGCAAAAAGGAAGACGTATTCGAACGATATATACTTTATGTAGCAGATTCGACCAAACGGCTTCGCGCTTTCCAAGAAGAATTAAAAAGGGGTAAGCTTATCGATGTTTAATCCAGGGAAATTAAAAATCAAAATAGCCGCTCTCGAAAACGGAACTTACGCCCTTGGTGTCGTCAATGAAGAGAATACCTTCCTCACCACGAATCATATACGAAGGCTGTTATTCAACTGGGATGACGCAAGCTTTTATGGAACTAAAATGACTACGGATATAGTGGATGGAAATCAAGTATTCATTCTTGACGCTTGGGGACTTCTCAACTTTTTTGCGAGGGAAAGCTTTAACTCCTTCATAGAATGGGAATGGTCCGAAATCTCCTCCCTTTGCCTGTCAGCAGCGCCCGTTCTTCATGAATCCATAGAAGCTGGGATCCCCGTACCGGATTTCACTAATCTTCAATTGGACTCCATCGGCTGGAAACTGCCGGAAGAAGTGGAAGAGGAATTCGTCCCGTCCTTTTGGGAAGAAGAAATATCTTTGGATCTTCCTTCACCTGAACTGGAAACCAACCGTACTTTTATCGAAAAGTGGTATAACGGTGCCGCTAACATGTATTTAAAAAACTATTCACCCATGCAGCATAAATGGAGTGAAGCCGTCGGGGCATTAAAGGATACACGACTTTCCCCCGAAGAATTACAGGCCTTTTTTGACAAAGACAGCTGGCAGGAATGGCTCGGTATCCTGCCCGACCAAAAACCATTCACTATAGGTCTTCGTTTAACTGAGCCTCCTGAGGGTAATGGGCCTTGGATACTCGATGTTACCCTTCGTTCCAAAAGGGATGAGAATATCATTGAAACATATACAGGAAAAAAACTGCCGCGCGGCTGGAACAAGTATGCAAGTGATGTGGTGCGGGCTACGAAACGCTGGCAACTCGTCGTGCCATGGCTTGGGGAGAATGGCCGTCTGAAAAGGGAGATTTCGGAAACGGACGCATGGGAGTTCTTGACCGATGCCAGCGAAAAGCTCCTGTTTCTTGGCGTCGAAATTCTCCTTCCATCGTGGTGGCTTGCCTTGAAGGAATCCTCATTGAAGGTCAAGGCGAAAGTGAAGAGCCAATCGAATCGCGGCCCGTCTTATGTGGGGTTAAAAGCTTTGATGGACTTTGATTGGCGGTTCTCATTAAATGGCAAAGAGCTCACTGAGGCGGAGTTCGAGGAGCTCGTCAATGAAAAAAGGCGGCTTGTCTTCATCCGCGGCCAATGGGTCAAGCTTGACCCAGCTTTCATTAAACAAATTCAGGAGCTGATGGAAACAGCCAATGAAAAAGGCATCCAACTGACTGACTTGCTGCAGCAGGAACTGTTGAATGGCATAAATGAAGATGGCGATGACGATTCTGAAAACGATGAAATGCTCCGGATTCAATTTGAATTGAACCAGGAGCTCCGTAAAATGGTGGGAAGGCTCAGGGAAACCAAAAACATATCCGTCCTGCCCGTCCCTAGTGCACTTCAAGGAGATTTACGCCCTTATCAAAAACTGGGCATGAGCTGGCTCCTTTTTTTAAGGAAGCATGGTTTTGGTGCTTGTCTAGCCGACGATATGGGACTTGGAAAAACAGTCCAGATGATTGCCTACCTGCTTCATGTGAAAGGCAAAGAAGGAGCTGGTGAAGAGCTGCCCACTGCGCCCAGGGACGAACAAAAGAGTGAACCGATCATCGTCGAAGAGGATAGCGGCGCAGAAAGCAGTGATGAGGCTGAGGCCATTGCCACTGCCCCCGAATCCGTCTCTGTTCAATCGGCGCTAATCGTCTGCCCGACATCGGTCCTTGGCAACTGGCAAAAGGAATTGGAAAAGTTCGCACCTTCACTTAAAGTTCACCTTCACTATGGATCGAATCGTGCTAAAGGTGAAGCATTTACTAAACTGGCAGCCGATCATGATATTGTCTTAACATCATATGGACTGACCCACCAAGATGTGGCTGAACTGACCTCGATCCATTGGAGCAGCGTTATCCTTGATGAAGCACAAAACATCAAGAATGCCCAAACGAAGCAGTCCAAGGCGGTGCGAAAGCTAAATGGCAGACATCATATCGCCTTATCGGGTACGCCGATGGAAAACCGTTTAAGTGAGCTATGGGCGATTTTCGACTTCATCAACAAAGGTTATCTCGGAACGCTAGGTCAGTTTCAGGAGAAATATGTGGCGACCATTGAGCGTGATGAACAGAAGGATAAAATCAAGGAATTACAGCGTTTGATACAGCCATTTTTGCTTCGCCGTACAAAACGCGATAAAGAAGTCGCTCTTAATCTTCCGGATAAGCAAGAACAAAAGGAATTCGTACCGCTTACCACCGAGCAAGCATCGTTGTATGAACAACTGATTAAAGATACATTCACTGATATCGAACAACTGTCTGCCTTTGAAAGAAAAGGCATCATCCTCCAGATGCTGAATAAGCTAAAGCAACTTTGCAACCATCCAGCTCTTTACTTAAAAGAGACGGAAAAGGAAAACATCATGAAGGCACCTAACCGATCCGGCAAACTCGAGAAGCTGACTGAGCTTATCGATGCGGTCCGCGAACAGGATGAAAGCTGTCTCATTTTCACACAATATATCGGGATGGGCAATATGATTAAAGAATTGCTGGAAAAACGATATGGCTTTGAAGTGCCATTCCTGAATGGGAGTGCGAACAAGAAGCAGCGTGATGAAATGATCACCCGATTCCAAGATGGGGAATTCCCTATTTTCATACTCTCATTGAAAGCAGGCGGCACGGGTCTTAATCTTACAGAAGCAAACCACGTGATTCACTATGATCGCTGGTGGAATCCAGCTGTTGAAAATCAAGCCACCGACCGTGCTTACCGAATTGGTCAACAGCGTTTCGTTCACGTTCATAAGCTAATCTGCACAGGGACCCTGGAAGAAAAAATCGACCAGATGCTTGATAAAAAGCAAGCCTTGAACGACGAAATCATCAGCAGTGACAACTGGATCACCGAACTTTCCACAGAGGAAATCAAGGACTTGGTCGCTCTTCAATAACCTGATTTCACGATATGAAGATGATTGAGGGCAAAAAAAGGGGAATGCATATAGATATGCATTCCCCTTTTTTTATACATAGGCGTCCTGTTATACATGGCATCGTTTGGTTCGAAAACGTTTATTGATTCAAAATAGCGACTTCACCATATAGAGGGCTGTGATCCAAATGATGATTGCAGAAATTTTATTTAATATTCCAAGGAATTTTCCAGATGTATCAACCTTTTTCAGCAATCGTCCCGCAAGACATAATCCGTGGAACCAGCACCATGACACAAAGATGCACGTCATGGTGAAAATCATTTTATCTTTTCCTGAATAAACAAGTGAGCTCGAACCGATTACACCTATCGTATCCAGGATTGCATGCGGATTCAGTAATGATACAGATAAAGCAAATACAATTTGTTTTTTTGTCGACATCTGCATGGATTGGACACCTGACTGTGAGTTTGATTTGGCAAACCAAATCTGAAAGCCCATATACAATAAAAATATAACGCCGATTATGATTAATGTAAGGCGCAACCAATCGTATTGCATGACAATCAACGAAACACCTAAAATAGCTAACAGAATGAGCACCGTATCGCAAATTGCAGCCGTGATCGTTGCTGGCAATGCTTTTTTTATTGTAGGTTGGATTGCTCCTTGATTAAAAATGAAAACATTTTGCACTCCCAATGGAAGTATCAGCCCTAATGCCAATAATAATCCATGAAAAAATGGCCCCATATGAATACCCCCTTCCCTCATATTCAGTATAATGGGTAAAACAAAGGAATTGACCCTCCAATTGGTTGGTCTTCAAACCAACCAATTTAAAGGAATATAGAACATGAAAGGAGTGGTTTTCGTATGTTTATCGAATGGGGACCAAACCGGTCTTCCGCGCAATCACTTCACCAACAAATAGTAGATTGGATCAAACAACAAATTACACGGGGGGAATGGCCAGTTGACACTAAGCTTCCATCTCAACGCTCATTGGCCGACTCATTTGGCGTAAACCGAAGTACCATCATCACAGCCATAGATGAGTTGATTGCAGACGGATTATTGGAAACTAAGCTTGGGTCTGGCACTTTCGTTTCCAATAATACATGGAATGTGCTCGTCTCCAGCAAACAGCCCGACTGGAAAAACTACGTCCGGAATGGCCTTCATGAACCTAATTTAAAAACGATTCAGGATATTAATCAGTATGAAGCGGATACTGCCATCATCAGATTAGGCACTGGTGAATTATCTCCAGCTCTATTGCCTACAAAGCAAATCGAAAAGACGTTGCGATCCACTTCCTTTGATGCACACTCATTAGGATATTCCGAACCCAAAGGTGACAAGAGACTTCGCCAATGTATAAGTGTTTATTTAGAAACAAAAGGGATCAACGCAAGTCCCAGCTCCCTCATGGTCGTTTCTGGCGGGCTCCAGGCACTCCAGTTGATTTCAGTTGGTTTACTTCAAAAGGGATCGATGATTTTACATGAGTCCCCTTCCTATTTAAATTCCGTCCACCCTTTTCAATCTGCGGGCATGCATTTAGTAGGTTTATCAAAACAAGGACGTGAAAGTATCCCGACACAAATGAAGCGCATCAATGGGAGGAAGAAAGCGTCACTGTTTTATACTGTCCCAACGTTTAACAATCCAACGAATACTACATGGTCAAAAGAAGAAAGACTTAACCTCCTATCACTATGCAAAAAAGAACAGATCCCGATTATTGAAGATGACGTATATAGTGATTTGTGGTTTGATGAGGAACCGCCGCCGCCATTAAAATCCCTTGATGCAGTTGGCCTTGTATTGCACATTGGCAGCATGTCCAAAACTTTAAGCCCAGGATTGCGCATCGGCTGGATTGCTGGCCCCATAACTGTGATTGAACGTTTAGCGGACATTAAAATGCAAATGGATTACGGTTCCAGTGCACTTTCCCAACACCTTGTGGCAGAATGGTTAGCAAATGGTCAATATTCAAAGCATTTAGAATGGCTAAGGCAAGAGCTGATGGAACGCAGGGATTTTACATTAACTCTTCTCAATCAATATTTTAAGGGACTGGCCGAATGGCAAATACCTCAAGGCGGATTTTATATATGGCTAAAATTATGTAAACCCATCGTGAATCCAAACCTTTTCAAGCAAGCGATAAAGGAAAACATACTTCTTAATCCGGGATACATATACGAACCAAATAACCATACACATATACGGCTATCATATTCATACGCCTCGGAGGAACAATTAGCTTATGGCATCCAAACCCTTTCAAAGATCATTCGGCGGTTGGTTTGACATCTCCAAGGATAGGAAACGCTCATCATGGCGAAACATTAATGGAGCTGCCGTGGCAGCTCCATCCATATCACTTATTGGCAGCTTTAATTTTCACGTTCCGCTCTTTTTGCTGAATGATGAAAAAAGAATGGTGATAGCCATGATTGATCATGATATGATCGAGGATTGCCGTAAGCGCCTCCCCCTTATTCACCTGATAAGTCTCTGAACTTTCCTCAATGATGATTTTTTCTTGGTGGGGGTCATAATTAATAGATGTTTTAGCACCTCTTTCAAAAAAAGAAAGGGTTACCTCCTGACATAGAGGAAAATCCTGATAGGGTGAATCTGAGCGGGGATCCTTTTCAAAGGGAGAATGGACGTGCTGAAGTGCATCAAAGAAACTCGGTTTTGTAAGATATGACCTTTCGCTTCCTCTCCTTTCGAATTTCACTGTAATTCCAAAACTACTTACTTTATTGCTGGATTTCTTCTTATAATTCATGGATACCCTCCTTTTATTAGGTTCTTTATACCTAATTCTTTTTCCCTGTACCATTTACCTGCCAGATAATGAAAATACTTCCTCACTAATAGATTTTCATATTAGCACGGTGAAAACGAAGCAAACCATTTCCAAAATCAGCACGAAAGAATTCAAAATCAGGAAACCTTATTGCGCAAAAGCAGCCCACTTGGATAAGAGGGCCCATACTGTAGTTGAAGAAAGCGAGTATGCCTACAGTTTTTTTCTTTGAAAACGTTCCGGCTTATTTCAGAAATCCGCTCCCTTTCCGCCGACTGTCTGCCAAGCCTCCTCGACGCAAGCGTCTGTGGGGTCTCGGCTAGCCAGTTATTTGGCAGGAGTGTCGCAAATTTCTTCAATTTAATGAGGTTTCATTCCTTATAAAAAGGTAAAAATTCATGAAGGATAACCAAGATTTCTTTTTATAATCTCGGAGGGTCCATTCCTAACCCCATCTTGTATAAGGAAAAGCGACTCCTACGGGAATAGAGTGTGAAAGGGAGACCCCACAGGCGCAAAGGAGCGCCGAGAAGGCTTCCCGGACCTCACGCGGAAGGCGAGTGCCCTATACATTCCAATCAACGTTAGCATTGTACTAACCCTCAAAAGATGCAGGTAAAATCAATTATGTCCACAAAAAACAACCCTCTTGGATAAGAGGGCTGCCTTACGTTTATTTTTTTGCTTTATTGATGTTAAAGGATTTCTTCGATTCATTTCCTGCAAGATCGGTCACCTTAAATTCAATCTTGTTGTTGCCAGTCTTAAGCGGCAGTTCCAAATCCTCTATCTTTTTCTTATAGGAACGCATTTTGTATGGTTCCTTGAATTCATGAAAGAATATTTCACTTCCGTTAAGGTAAAGGCGTATTTCATCGAAATTATCTTCTACCGTCACGTCCACTTTTGGATTCTTGCCTTTGAACCCCACAGTTTCCGGTACGCCTTTAACTTTTAAACCTGGCTTTGTTGCATCGACCATTATCGTCCTTTTAAAGGAAACCGTGTTATCCCATTTATCGGTTGCTTTAACCGTGAAGCTTTGGACACCATCTTCGAATTTCTTTTCATATGAGAATTCATATTTTTTATTCGTTTTGTTATACGTTGCAGGTACCGTTTTATTGTCGATTTTAAATTCCTTTATTTCCGACGCTTCTTCAATTTCTCCTGTTATTTTGATTTTATTTTTATTGTTCACGCTCAAGGCTTCAGGACTCTTGATCTTTACAGCTGGTGCATGATTATCGATTGGAGCCGAATCACCGGCCAATTCGGTTTCAGCCGTTTTCTCATTACCTGCATAGTCGATTGCCACAACCTGAACCTTTTCCCCTTTTACATCAGGCAGGGTGAATTGTTTAGCATTCGCCGGTAGCGGCTCTTCCATGATGGATGCTCCATCGACTTGTATATCGTAATAAGCAAGCCCTGAACCATTTAAATTATCCTTACCTTGGATGGTTAAAACATTGCCTTTTTTCGAAATCTTGACCGTCGGCTTTACCGTATCGATTTTGATTGGCATTTTAACCGTCTGCCATTTTGCACCCTCGTAATCTATCATCGCTTTGATTTCAAAATAATAGACCCCATCCTTAGCGAGTGCATTATTGATTTTACCGTCCCATTTACGGGCCGGATCCAGCGTGTATGCGGTCCCTAGTCCGCCATCATAATAGTCCTTGCGTACATTATTCTCTGTGCGAAGTTTCCGGACTGATTTGTTATCACCATTCAATATATTGTATTCTACCTTTTTCGCATTCCTTAAGAATGATAGGACAGGCACGAAGTCATCCTGTGCACCATCACCATTCGGGGAAATCGCGATATTTTTGCCATTGAATGTTTTCCCCGCAGGGTCATAGCCAAGATACGTGAAATCTTCACCTGCTGTCGATACTCCTCCTGCCATGCCATAGAAAGATTCTTTGTCATATTTAGTGCCATCCAGGATTGGGGCTTTGTCCCACTCCCCTTTAAATCCTACATACGGTACATTCAGTTCCGGATTCGTATCGGCTGGATCCTTCAATGAAATGAACCCTTCAACAAAATAGCCGTTTGGAAACACCTTGTCAATATCTACAAGAGTTTGAAGGTCATCTCCAAGTACCTTTGCATCGGATATGTCCACTTTCACTTCGAATGTAATCGATTTTTTTGCAGGAACGGTAATCTTATTTGTATTTTTATTATTGATTTTAATCGAAGCGTTCTTAATTTCCTGTGCTTCCAGCTCGTTAGCGGTATAGCCCAGCTGTCCCTGGATTGCATAGTCTGTTTGGATATTTCCTTTTACATCATACTTGACTGCTTTGTTGCTGAAATTTTCAACCTTTAAAGTAAAGGCGAACTTATTGCCGACCTCCTTCATGGCAACCTTCGCTTCTTTCGTGAATGCCTCGGTCACGACAGCAGGTGTGGACAATGCGGATTGCAGCTGCATGACCCCGGCTCCCTGCCTGCGAGGCGAATAAGGGTTTTTCCAGTCAAGTGCCTTATTGACGACTCCCTGATCCGTTAATGGTTTTGATGTATTCATCATCAGGTTCTTCGCTAAATTAGCCCGGGCCGATCCTTCTAATTTAAAGTCTTTATCCACTCTTTCTAGAACCAGTGCCGAGCCGCCGGAAACATGCGGCGCCGCCATCGAAGTACCGCTCATCATTCCATATTCATCATTGTTCAGCGTTGAATAAATTTGTCCGCCCGGAGCGGTGATTTCTGGTTTGAAATCCAAGTTCGGTGCGACTCCCCATGAACTGAATGAGCTCATTTTCCCCGCTTCTGGATTTACAGCTTTTGTTTTATCACCATTAAAGGTAATCGTCACCTTTTCGCCATCCGCTAAGGCCGCTTTCAGCTTTGCACCATCCGATTTCAACATGAACAGCTGGGGAATGGTGATGCTTGGATCTGTAGCCATGGAAATATATCCGTCAGCATTATTGTAAATTATGACTCCTGTCGCTCCTGCTGCCTGGGCATTTTGCGCCTTTTCTATAAAAGAAAGCGTGCCGCGCTCGATGAGGGCGAACTTGCCTTTAACATCCACTTTGGAAAGCTCCTCTGGCGTCCCAAGACCAGCAGCCACCAATTCATGTGTTTTATCCTTCAAGGCATTGGGATGTACGCTTGAAGCCGACATGAACGGAGCTTTTCCTGCTTGACCGTTTATTTCATAAGTCGCTGCATCCAAATCCATATAGTTATTCTCTACCGATGCCACTTGTACAGAATCGTAAGCAAGTCCAGGTGAACCTGAAACGCCAATATCCGGGTTCGAGGCTGATGGGTTGGCAAATCCATTTCCAAAGTGTGCCGAGTTTCCTGCTGAAATCGACATGAGGATCCCATTATCAACAGCTCTGGATACAGCCTGCTGCTCCGGATCTTCTGCCGATACAAAGCCTGCAGTGGAGCCAAGGCTCATATTCAGCACATCCGCCCCAAGAATGATGGCATCGTCAATCGCCTTAATATATATATCGCCCCATGTTGTCTGCATGTCGGGATCATTTCCGAAGACCTTTAATGCAAGCAGCTGGGCTTCAGGAGCAACCCCTTTAATGCCGCCATTCTCTTCATCTCCATTGGCTCCGGCCGTACCTGCCACATGCATTCCATGCATGGAAGCCTCTTCACCAAGGTCAAGGATTTCTTCATTTTCATCCATGTAATTGTATCCATAAGGAACCTTAGACGTATAGTAATTGCCTAATAGATGGCTGGATTCCTTCATCGCGCTGATTTCACTTTCAGTCAATTCAGCCTTATTCTCGTCGTTCAGGACCATATCACGGTGAGATGGGTCGATTCCAGTATCAATAATCCCGACGACCATCCCTTCCCCTTTATATCCATATTCCCGCCATGCTTCCTGGGCTTGGACAAGCTCTTTGCTATATAGCATTTCGGGTTTTTCTGCAGGACGTTCATATTCATTCGCTATATGTACTTCAGCAACTTCAGGCATGGCTTCCACCTTTTTGATCTCACCATACTGAAGTTCACCACTGAATCCATTGACGACTGTCGTAAAACTTTCAAGTTCCTTGAAAGCTATTTTTTTCTCTTTCACCTTTTTTTTCAATTTCTTCTGAGTAGCTAGCTTTTCAGACTTTAATTGTTGTTTTTTACTTTTCGATAACTGTTTAAAAAGCTTCCCTTCTTTCGAAGCCGTTTCTATTGCCGGGGCTTCCTTCATCTCTACGATGACCCTGACCTTCTCATTGCTTTTGTATTTCTTCCCCAAGTCATTTTTCTTCAGCTTTATAATACTTTCCTGATTCTTCTTACCTGCACCGCCCGAGCCTGTCGGGGGATCTGGGAGCTTGGCTGCGGAAACGCTTGCAGTAAATACTAATAGAAAGATTGCTAGAATGGACAAGCTACGTTTGATCAATGAACTTTCCTCCTCTAAAATAAGCAATTTTTGGAATATTCTTACTGAGTATAAAAGTATCACAACTTTTGGGGTGATTTTAAGGGGTAATAGTCACTATTTTCCTATTTAGAACTAGGATTTTTTTATTATTTTTCATATTTTGTTAGATTTACAAGATAAACGGCAAAAAGATGGTGATGTTAAACTAACATCACCCTTTTACTTCTAGTTTTTCATTCTTGGATCCAAGGCATCGCGCAGTCCATCCCCCATTAGGTTAAAGCCGAGTACCGTAAGCATGATCGCAAGCCCAGGGAAGAGAACCGTCCATGGTGCTTGAATGATGAACGCCCTGGAATCGGCGAGCATTTTTCCCCACTCTGGTGCTGGCGGCTGTGCACCGAGACCGAGAAAGCCGAGTGCTGCACACTCAATGATGGCAGTTGCAATCGCCAAGGTACCTTGAACGATAATCGGTGCAAGGCTATTCGGAAGGACGTGGTGAAGGAGAATGCGGCCATCTCCCATTCCAATTGCCTTTGCAGCCGTTACATATTCCTCTTCTTTCACCGTTAAGACCCGTGACCGTAAAAGCCGGCCGAATATCGGGACATTGACGATGGCGATGGCAATAAGTGCGTTGCGAAGGGAGGGCCCCAAAACGGCAACGACAGCAATAGCAAGCAAGATACTAGGAAAGGCCAGAATAATATCAAAGATCCTCGATATGATCGTATCTATCCACCTGCCGTAATAACCGGCAATGATCCCCAAAAAAGACCCAACCACAACAGATCCGGCAACAGATAAGAAGCCGACCCCTATTGAAATGCGCGAGCCATAAATGACCCTGCTCAAAATATCCCGGCCAAATTCATCCGTTCCGAACCAATGCTCCGCAGACGGGGCCAAATGTTTATCACTTAGCTTTTGCCCATCAAATGAATAAGGTGCTATAACGGGCGCGAAGATGGCGATTAAGATGAAAAATGAAACAATCCCCAGACCCACAATCGCTACCTTGTTTTTCCTAAAGCTTTTCCAGCCTTCCTTCCAGGGAGAGATGACTTTTTCCTCTGCCTCTTTTGGAGGAAGGATTGGCGGAGTATTCGTTGCTATTTCAGGCATGAGTTTCCCTCCCTATTTATACTTAATCCTAGGATCGATCGCTGCGTACAACAAGTCCACAACTAGATTAATCATGACAAACAAAAAGGCGATGACGAGAATTCCGGACTGTATCACCGGATAATCCCGAGATAGGATTGCATCATAAATATATGTACCGATACCTGGCCATCCAAAAATGTTTTCCGTTAATATGGCGCCGCCTAAAAGTAATCCTGTCTGCAGACCGATAACCGTCACCACTGGAATCAAGGCATTCTTAAAGGAATGCTTGTAAACAACCCAAAACATTTTCATTCCTTTAGCACGAGCTGTACGAATGAAATCCGATCTCATGACTTCCAGCATGGACGAACGTGTCATCCTTGCAATAATCGCCATCGGAATGGTAGCAAGCGCTAACCCTGGCAAAATGAGATGCTTGATCACCTCGAAAAACTGATCAACCCTGCCAGCCATGAGTGTATCTATCAAATACAGGCCGGTTATGGCCTCAACGGGATCCCTGATATTGTCCCGCCCTGTCGTCGGAAGTAAATCCCACTGAATTGAAATGATGTATTGCTCCATTAATCCCAGCCAGAAAATAGGCATGGACAAACCAATCAACGCAATCACCATGGCGACATAATCAAACCATGAGTTTTGAAACCAAGCTGATACTATCCCTGCATTCACGCCTATGACCACGGCGATGATCATCGCGATCAAGGCCAGTTCTATCGTGGCCATTAAGTATGGTCCAATTTCTTCAGAAACCGGACTATTCGTTTTTAACGAAACACCCAGGTCCCCCTTTAACAGGCCTGATAAGTAATCCCAAAATTGAATGAACCAAGGTTTATCCAGGCCAAGTTCCTTTGTCATCGCAGCGACTGCCTCTTCCGTTGCTTGCTGCCCTAAAATGACCTGTGCTGGATTTCCAGGAATCGCCCGTATCATCATGAACACAATAAACGCCATTCCGAGTAACACCGGAATGAGAGATCCTAAACGTCGTACGGTATAGGAAAACAAAACAATCACCCGCCTTTTAAATAAGGGTCCTTCGAAGCGCCCTCGATCATTTTGAAATGCATTCCATAACAAAACCGGGAAGCATGCAAGACTCCATACTACCCGGTTCGTACGGTTAATTTTCTAGAGAAACATTAACAAGGGATTGTGAACCAGTTGGATGTGGAACAAACCCTTTGACCGTCTTAGATCCGGCTAACTGCGGTAAAGAGTGTACAAGCGGAACCCATGGAGCTTCATCATGGATGATTTCCTGGGCTTTTCCATACAACTCATTACGCTTGGCTTCATCTGCCGTGGACTGGGCTTCGATCAGCAATTCATGGACTTCATCGTTTGCGTAACGGGCATAGTTGTTGGAGCCGATATTATCTTTATCCAATAATGTATAAAGGAAGTTATCCGCATCTCCATTATCGCCTGTCCAGCCCAACATGAAGGATTGGGCTTCACCAGCCTGCACTTTCTCTAAATATGCAGCCCATTCGTACGAAACGATATTCGCTTCGATGCCGACTTGTTTTAGGCTTGCTTGAATGGCTTCAGCCACTTTTTGACCATCCGGCATATATGGGCGCGGTACCGGCATTGCCCATAGATCCATTTTAAATCCGTCTTCAAGTCCAGCTTTTTTCAGCAGTTCTTTCGCTTTTTCCACATCGTAATCATAGTCTTCGATTTTGTCATTGTAGCCAGAAACGGATGGAGGCATAGGATTCTTGGCAGGCTCTGCTGTGCCTTCATAAAAATTATCAATGATTTCCTTTTTGTTGATCAAATGCGAGATGGCTTGACGCACTTCTTTCTTGTCGAATGGTGCTTTCTCAACATTGAAAGCAAAGTACCCGACGTTCATGGATGCACGTTCGAATATTTGCAGTTTTTCATCTCCTGTAACCTTACTGATATCACTTGGGTTCAACCCGTCCATCAGGTCTATTTCACCCTTGATTGCAGCATTTAAACGTGCAGAGTTATCTTTAATGACCTTAAACGTGACTCCATCAAGTTTAGGCAGTCCATCTTGCCAATAGTCATCGTTTTTCACCACTTCAATCGTATCGCCAGGTTTCCATGATTTGAACTTGAAAGGACCTGTACCAGATGGGTTTTTAGTGAAGTCGTCACCCTCTTTTTCAATTCCATCAGGACTGGCTATAGCAAATGTAGGCATGGCAAGGTTTTTCAGGAACGGCGCCTGCGGACGGTTCAAAGTGAATTCCACCGTGCTGGCATCGATCGCTTTTACTTCTTTGATAACATGACCTTCATCACCTTCAAATCCTCCGAACATGGAGGCATAGTACGCAAATTTCCCTTCATCCTTACTTTGTGCCCATCGTTGAAAGTTTTTTACGACCGCATCTGCATTGAAATCCGTACCATCATGGAACTTGATTCCGGTTTCCAATTTGAATGTGTATGTTTTCGCGTCATCTGACACTTCCCATGACTTTGCAAGACCCCGTTTGATTTCCGTATCATCTTCCCCATATTTCACAAGCGTTTCAAAAATCTGCTGAGTGACGATGAATGATTCCCCATCGGTTACGATTGCTGGGTCAAGACCGACAGCATCTCCGCCTTTACCGTATATCAATACGCCGCCCTTCGCTTCACTAGATCCCCCTTTACCATCATCTTTCTCTTTTGATGTAGACGAGGAGCATCCCGCAAGCGCTAGCGAAAGAGCCAGGATACCAGTCAGCAACAATGCCAATGTTTTCTTCATATTCTTCCCCCTTATTATTTGCGAATTTATGTATACGTCGTGTCAATTGTATAAATGACAAGCAACGTAGTGACCAGGTTTATGTTCAGTCAGGATTGGCTTGTCCGTATTGCATTCTGCCATCGCCTTCGGACATCTCGTATGGAATGGACAGCCGCTGGGCGGGTTTGATGGGCTTGGAACATCTCCCTGCAGGATTACCCTATCCCCCTTATATTCCACATCCGGAATGGGCACGGCCGATAATAAAGCCTGCGTATATGGGTGAAGCGGATTTTCATAAAGCCCTTCACTTTCCGTCAATTCAACAATATGTCCAAGATACATGACACCGACACGGTCGGAGATATGCCTTACCACTCCAAGATCATGAGCAATGAACAAGTAGGTCAAATCAAAATCTTCCTGCAAATCCTGCAACAGATTCAAGACCTGGGCTTGAATCGACACATCCAGTGCAGATACCGGCTCATCGGCAATGATCAGTTTGGGGTTGACTGCAAGTGCCCTCGCGATGCCAATACGCTGCCGCTGGCCCCCGCTGAATTGATGCGGATACCTTTTAGCATGGTAACTGCTTAGGCCAACGACCTTAAGAAGTTCCTGTACACGGGCCTTTCTGACCTTTTTATCTTTAACCCCGTGGACGATGAGCGGTTCTTCCAAAATTTTTTCAATAGTATGCCTGGGATTGAGGGAGGCGAATGGATCCTGGAAGACCATCTGCATTTCACGGCGCATCTTTCTCATTTCACTGGAAGATAAAGCTGTCAGGTCCTTTCCTTCGAAATAAACATTGCCCTCGCTCGGCTCAAGCAGACGAAGCAATAACCTTCCCGTCGTAGACTTTCCGCAACCGCTTTCACCGACAAGCCCCAAGGTTTCCCCTTTATAAATGGAAAAAGACAAACCATCAACTGCCTTAACCTCTCCAATGGTCTTTCCCAGAACCCCTCCTTTTATCGGAAAATGCTTCTTTAGGTTTTCTACCTTAACCAATGTTTGATTCATGCAAGGAAGCTCCTTTCCCATCTTCATACAGCCAGCAGCGAACATGCTGACCCTCATCGAATTCCAATAGAGACGGGGTCTCATTTATACATTGCTCCATGGCATGGGAGCACCGGGGGGCAAACTGGCACCCGAGATTGCTTGTCCCAGGCTTTGGCACATTCCCCGGTATCGAGTAAAGGCGCTCTTTCTTTATTCGCATATCAGGAATTGACTGAAGTAAACCGACCGTATAAGGATGCTTAGGGTTTTGGAAAATCGTTTGCACATTTCCTTCCTCTATCACCTTGCCGGCATACATGACAATGACACGTTCACACATTTGCGCCACTACCCCAAGATCATGGGTAATCATCATGATTGCCGTGTCTGTTTCTCTATTTAAATTCTTCATTAATTCCAGGATTTGTGCCTGGATCGTCACATCCAAAGCCGTTGTCGGTTCATCGGCTATAAGGAGTTTAGGCTCACAAATCATGGCCATTGCTATCATGACCCTTTGTCTCATTCCGCCAGAAAGCTGATGCGGATACTCTTTGAGCAATTCCTCGGCACGGCCAAGCCCAACCAGCTTCAACATTTCCACCGCTCTATTTCGTGCCTGCTTTTTATTCCATTTTTTATGTATCCGAAGCGTCTCGACCAATTGCTCGCCAATAGTGAAAACGGGATTCAAGCTTGTCATCGGTTCCTGAAATATCATCGCTATATCATTCCCGCGAATTTTTCTCATTTTCGCTTCAGAGGCATTTGCGATGTTTTCTCCTTTAAAAAGGATTTCCCCCTCCACCTTACCAGCCGGTGAAGAAACCAGACCCATGATGGACAGAGAAGTTACGCTTTTTCCGCATCCCGATTCTCCTACAATCCCTAAAACCTCACCAGGATTGACATGAAAATCGATTGAATTCACGACAGGGATCACCCCATCGTCCGTACGAAAACTGGTTCGAAGCCCATTAACCTTAATAATTGGTTCGTCCATCAAATCACTTCCTATATATAACTTATTTTCCATTATATTATTGGGTTTATTATTGCATCAAAATTAAAATATTACAATATATTTTCTAAAAATTCTAACTTAACAGAATTATTTTTTATTTTTTTCTATTTACACACATTTTGGCACAAAAAAAAGACTGCTTATTTGCAGTCATTACAAGGAGGAAATCATATAACTCGATTTTTTTGAGGGTAAATCGGGGTTTCCAGCGGAGAAGAAGCTATATTAGCTTTGGGGAATGAATGGATGCAAAATAATTCTATCTACTACTGCCGAGTTTCATAAAAAATTCCTGTAATTCTATGCACTGGTTATTCATTATGGTCATATAAATACTTTTTTGTGTTTCAAATTCAGCTCTACATTTTCTTAAAAACATTGTTAAGCAAGCTTGCATGCCCAACCTTCACGTAACACTATAAACCAATATGTTCAAAATCCTTGGGCTTACCATCATGTTGTTTAGTTCCGATGAATTGAACCCTCTCGGCGACCACTTCAGTTACATATACATATTTACCCTCCTGATTTTCGTATCTTCTTGTTTGTATTCTGCCAGTTATACCGATTATGGCTCCTTTTTTACAATATTGAGCAGTATTTTCAGCCGACTTTTTCCATATGATACACTGTACAAAGTCTGCCTCATAGTTACCGACAGTATTACGGAAGTTCCGGTTGACTGCTAATGTGATATTCGAAACAGCCTTGCCATCGGGTGTGTATCTTAATTCTGGATCCTTCGTAAGCCTGCCGACGAGGGTAACTTGATTAATCATTTTTTCACTCCTTCCTCTTTAATTGCTTTAATCATACGCTTTCTTCCATCGATTAAAAAATGGAAGAAATGTTCTTATTACACCATTTTTCTTTATAAAAAGACGTTTGGATTGGTGCAAAAACATTTTTTAGTGATTAAAATCAGGTAAAAAACGAATAGTTAACAAAATTAAATATTTTGCAAATTTTTATTCCATCCTTCATAATTTAGACAAATGTTGGGTTTTCATTTCATTAAGGGACTTTTTTTTAGTATGATATAATTACCTTTAAAAGGATTAATCGATATGTACCCTTTCAAAATTTACGTTTAAGAGAGGTAATCGCCGCTCTTTCTTGCAAGAAACGGAGGAATTAGATGAAATCATTCAAATTGATCTCGTTGCAAATTGTTACTGAAAATTTAAACTTGATTGATATTGCATTAACAGATGGATTGATTATTAATAAAGAAAACGACGCTAGATCATGGTTACTGGAAGCCTTTGTCGAAGAAAAACATTTTAAAGAGCTTGAACCCTCACTTCCCGATATAGACGGAGAGGTGTATATCCAGGCAGTCATTACCAAAAAGGACAATGAACCGGCTTTGTTTCAAACTGTTTTACGTACAATAAGAAAAGTGGGCAATCACTATAGCCTTTTATTCGTTGGTCATATCCAAAAAACACGGAGCAAATATGCAGAACTCCTTCTTGAAGATTTGGTCCAAAAAGGTCTCGTCGGCGATGAACTTATAAAAGAGTTCAAGCAAAAAATCCGCTCAAAGCCTAAATTAGCAACTAATAAATAAAAAACCTTCCCTTAATTTCCATCCCCTAATCGAATGCACATAAAAAAGACTGACTTAGACGGATAAGGATATTAATCCTCTTTTGCCTAAGCAGTCTTTCTCATTCTGTGCTAATTACTTATTTTTGTCGTCATTTTTATCAGGGTCTTCAATCAAGTCATCGGCATCATTATCGACGTTATTATCGTCGTTTTCAAGCAATCCATCATCATTACCGTTCATGCCGTTATCATCCGTACCATTGTTATCATCTGTACCGTTGTTATCATCTTCTATGATGTTGTTATCTTCTTCTGGTGCGGGATTGTTGTTGTCATCATTATCCGTTCCACATCCAGCAAGGAACATAATAGATAATAAAGATCCCCCAAGTAGTGCAAAAATTTTCTTCATCATTTTTGGCAACCTCCCTTCTTTCTTTATCATTAGCTATTTTGCCCGAATGTGAAAATAACTTGCGTCCTATTTTAAATTTAAAAAGAAAATCTCCTTTTTGGAATTAAACATTAAAAAATGCCGGACATAAAAATGTCCGGCATTCAAAGGGAGAATAGAAAAATCTAAAAACCGCTCTTGCTTTAAAAAAGCAATGCAGTGCTTTTTATATACACCGCTTCACGATTCCTTAAACCACTTTTTGAAACATATAGTTAAAACATTCCATTCCCATCACGGAAAAAGAATCTTATTTGTCACCAAAGGCAAACATGATATCGGCCTCACATGCTGTTTCCCCATCAACCGTTGCCACCGCTTTCCCTTTACCCATTGACCCTCTCATACGCACTATTTCCACTTCCAGACGCAGCTGATCACCTGGTTTAACTTGCTTTTTAAAGCGGCAATTATCAATCCCAGCGAAAAATGCAAGCCGGCCTTTATATTCTTCTTGTTTCAAGACGGCTACAGCGCCAACCTGCGCTAAGGCCTCTACAATTAAAACTCCAGGCATAACTGGATAATCGGGGAAATGGCCATTAAAGAATTCTTCATTTGCCGAGACATTCTTCAATCCAACCGCTCTTTTCCCTTCATCAATTTCTATGATCCGATCGACTAATAAGAATGGGTAACGATGCGGAATAATTTCCTTTATTTGTGTGATATCAAGCATACTTGTTCCTCCTATGACTTAAATATTTCAAACATAACGTAAACTCGCCTCTGTCATCTAGACAGAGGCGTAGTTGCCATGAAATATAAACCCGTTAACGACAGCAACTACTTCAAAAAAACATGGAACTACGCGCCCTTGTTCACTATATCAAAAATATGGGTCCATGTGGACTTTTGGAAAACATCCATTGCATGTCCTCCGCCAATCACACTATATCCTAATAGTGCACCGGATAATACAGCAATGAAAATCAATCCGATAACAATGAGTAAACGAAGCCAAATTGGCAAAAGACGGACCTTGATCCTACGATTCGGTTTCGCCTCAACTTCCTTTATCTCTTCTTCAATTTGTTGTCTCATTACACGATTTTGTTCCATATAGAATGTGAAAGCTCCTTTTAAGAAAACTCGCCGACTGATTTCCCCGATACGCCAGAAATTCAGCAGCTATGCAAAATGGTCGGCACGAATGATTTCTCTTGTTATGAATTCATTATAACCGATTTGCTCTAATTCCGCAGGGAGACATTTTATTTACCAGTTACCTTAACGGATTCCATTGACTAATCCGCTCATTTGATCAGCCATCGTTACCGCCCGGGATTGAAATTGGTAAGAGCGCTGAACATTGATTAGATCCGTCATTTCTTTGGAAAGATCGACATTTGAGGACTCCAGAGTACCTTGACGGACTGCTGCCTGGTTGCGGGAATCCCCTGTTAATGCAGTCATGATATCGTCTTCCGTAACACCCAAGGCAGTGAAGTTTTTGGGCAGGCCAAGTAAATTCCCGCCTAGCCGGTCAAGAAATTGCGGTTTCTTTACCGAGACTATTCCGAGCCCAAAACTCTTTTCGCCAAATTCTTCCGTATCCACTATCAATAAGCCATTTTCCGAAATCTTAATGTCTTTAATATTTCCCTCTATGAGGATCGGTTCACCATTTTCATCAAGTACTTTATGTCCAGCAGAGGTGACAAGCATCATTTGGTCGTTAGCATTAGGGGATAAATAAAAGGCACCATCCCTTGTAAGCCTTGTATTGACCCCATTATCGTCCTGAACGCTTACGGTGAAGAATTGGTCATCCCGGGTGAATGCGGCATCAAGGTTGCGGTCCGTCGTCTTTAAGGCACCCTGTGAAAGCACCAATTGAGATTGGCTTATCATAGCACCTGTTCCCTGCCGGATGCCAGGTGCGGTCAACCTTCCTTTTTCCTTTGTCTCACTCGGTTGATTATTGAAACTCTGTGTCAATAAGTCATTGAAACTCGTTTGGGTCTTTTTGTAGGCTGTCGTGTCCACATTCGCGATATTATTACTTATTTGATCGATTTTACTCTGAAGTTGGTTCAGCGTATTCGTCGCCGTCATCATCGTCCGGTTCATGGTTTTTCCCCTTACAGTTCAAATTTCCGAATTTCACCTACTGCTCAATTAAAGCCTGCCAACTTCATTGACCGCTTTATCCAAACTTTTATCATAGGCTTGAAGCACCTTCTGACTCGCTTCAAAAGAGCGGTATGCCGACATCATTTCTGTCATCGTTCTCGATTGGTCAACATTGGAGCCTTCAAGAAAGCCCTGCTCAGTGGAAAAACTGACATCCGCAGCCGCGTATGCGCTAGGTAAATCCCCATCATTCACAGCCTTATATAGGCCTTCGCCATCTTTCATGAGCTGTAATGACGGATCATCCGAATAACCGATCCCCAAACGTGCGGTTTGAACATTTCCTTCTAAAATAACACCGTTTTCCGCTACTGTGAATCGATCGCTATCAAGCTGGATCTTTTCATTATTTTCGTTTAATACATAATGACCGGACGGCGTAGTCAGATAACCTTGCCCATCCAGGGTGAAACTGCCGTTACGCGTATAACGGATAGCACCATCGCCATCCTGGACAGTAAAAAACACCGAGCCTTGCCGACCCGTTTCCTCATTGATCGGTAGGTTTTCATCAACAAGGGAAATATCCGTATTAAGCTGGGTTTCCTCCAATGTGCCCTGTGTAAATAAAGGATTCGCCTCCTGTACGTAAACACCCGTACTGAGCCCCCCAACCTGGGAAAAGTTAGACATGCTCAATTTGCTCTCTGTGGGAACCGTTTCATCACCCATGCTGCTTATGAGCATTTCCGGAAAAGACCTTACACTCAATTGATCCGCTTTATACCCTGTTGTATTCGCATTGGACATATTGTTTGTGAGTAATTCCGTGCGCCTTTGCTGTGCAAGCATCCCGGAAGCAGCCGTATAAAAACCTCTTAACATCCTCTTCACTCCCCAATCTACATAACTTATCCGTTCAATATCTCATATCTATCTTATCGGTCATGAACATCAGTATCTTAAGGAAAAGGAGAAGCATTAGGCAGAAGAATTTGTCATATCGTAGGCTAGGTCAAATTTAAAGGAATGGTGTTAAATTCTCGACTAAAAGAAGAGGGCCTATTGCTCATCAGTACTGGAACTGCACGCACTTTCACTATGCCTCACGTTTGTCTGAACCTTAGACCCCTATCTTATGATGCGGATTTCCACCCGCTTTTTAGTTGAATTTGTGCCGTGGCAATTTATCCATATTATCAAGCATGATACCGGTTCCGATTGCTACACAATCCATCGGCTGCTCGGCAACGAGCACTGGGACCTTAAGTTCTTCAGCAAGAAGTAAATCAATCCCGTGAAGCAAGGCTCCCCCGCCTGTTAAAATGACGCCGCGGTCGATGATATCAGCAGAAAGTTCTGGCGGCGTCCGCTCAAGTACGCTTTTTGCAGCTTGTACAATGATGGAAACCTGCTCGCGAAGAGCCTCCTCAATTTCTTCAGAATTGACCGAAATGGTTCTAGGCAATCCCGATACCATATCACGCCCACGGATATCGATGACTTCATTACGAGATCCAGGGAAGACGGTTGCAACCTGGATTTTAATGTTCTCCGCTGTACGTTCACCAATCAGGAGCTTATACTTCCGCTTGATATAATGTAATATTTCATTATCGAATTTGTCACCGGCCATTTTAATGGATGAAGATGTAACGATATCCCCCATTGAAAGAACGGCAATATCCGTTGTACCACCGCCAATGTCCACGACCATATTGCCGCTTGGCTGAAAAATATCCATACCGGCACCGATTGCAGCCACTTTCGGCTCTTCTTCAAGGTATACTTTCTTCCCGCCGCTTTTTTCGGCAGCTTCTTTAATCGCCTTTTGTTCGACACTTGTTATGTTGGTCGGGCAGCAAATTAAAATTCTAGGCTTTGAAAGGAAGCCTTTCACATTCAATGTATTGATAAAATGCTTAAGCATCGATTCTGTTACATCGAAATCTGCAATGACACCGTCTTTTAAAGGACGGATTGCGATGATGTTTCCTGGAGTACGGCCTACCATTTTTCGAGCTTCTTCCCCGACGGCAAGAACACGGTTCGTATTTTTATCAATCGCCACTACCGAAGGCTCATTTAACACAATTCCTTTACCTTTGACATGTATAAGAACATTGGCTGTTCCAAGATCTATCCCAATATCTCTAGCAAACATTTCTTAAATCCTCCTTGAATATCCTCACATATAACCTACTTCTGTCCTAATTGTTTATTTTACCATATTGCATTGACACAAGTAAGTATGAATTATAAATAAACACTAATACAGACTATTATTTCCTATTTTGACAATATGTAAAAAAAATCAATGCCCAATGTACTACCTTACCGTATTTTCCCATTAAAAAAATCCCGGCATGGAACCGCAATCAAGGTTAAGAAAAAGCTGACACTCACTTTCATGTCCCCTTATTCATTCCCCGATAGCCCGATTCACTTCCAATTGCCGGAATGATTCAAGTATCATTTAACGATTTCTTCTTCTCTTTCAGAACGTTTGTATTTTAATTTTGTCGCTTCTCCACCTCTAAGGTGACGAATGGATTTATGATAATCCAATATATCCTTCACTTCGTTAGCCAAATCAGGATTAATTTCTGGCAGCCTCTCAGTTAAGTCTTTATGCACTGTGCTTTTAGAGACTCCGAACTCTTTTGCAATGACGCGGACTGTTTTTCTAGTTTCCACGATATACTTTCCTATCTTGATAGTTCTTTCTTTGATGTAATCGTGCACACCACTCGACCTCCCCAAATTGGATGTGAGAAGTGTGAAATGAGATTCGTATTTTTCGAATCGAATACCGCTGCCCTATAAACAATGAAAGATAGAATTATTCACCTATTAGATAATTTGTAATAAACGATTCCTCACCTCAAACACTCTCTTTGCATGGTTTATAACATCTTATTAGCTTGGTTAAGAATATATGCCTAATGGGACAGGAGGTTTGGATATATTTCTGATTTTCATCTGTTTATTTTCATTAAGCGTAAATTATTTCCCGAGAAATTTGTCAGAAATTCAAAGGTTTCAGCATATTGGCCAATATTTTCCCGTAAGAAAAAAAGAAGCCGTTCAAAGTGAACGGCCTCCTTTTACCAAATTTTCAGTTGTTGTCATTCGTAACGCTCTAGGTTTTTGTTTTGATTTTATTAAAAATCTTAATCTTAATTAGATTGATTTAACGAATCTTTTAAGGAATCGCTTTCTTCAGTTGTATCTTCACCAGGGACAGAGCCTTCCTCATCAGTGCCACTCTCTAAATCAGTGCTCTCGTCAGTTTCGTCAACTGCAGGCGTTTCTTCTTTATCAGCTTCAGATCCTTCAACTGCAGGTGTTTCTTCTTTGTCAGCTTCAGATCCTTCGACTGCAGGTGTTTCTTTGTCAGCTTCAGATCCTTCGACTGCAGGTGTTTCTTTGTCAGCTTCAGACCCTTCGACTGCAGGTGTTTCTTCTTTATCAGCTTCGGCTTCAGTTGCAGATTGGATCGCAGAAGCTTGTTTATCAACAAAATCAAGTGGGTTTAACGCAATGTTATCTTTTCTGATTTCGAAGTGGACATGCACGCCAGCCTCTTCATTGATTTGGCTTTTTCCGGCTGTAGCTATTGCTTGTCCTTGTTTCACTTTGTCACCAACTGCAACCTTAATGTCTTTAACAGATTGATAACGAGTAACAACGCCATCTTCATGCTCTACTTCAACTAAATTTCCAAGTAACGCATCGTCTTGGACTTTCGTTACATTTCCACTTAAGGAAGCTTTTACATCGAAAGACTTTCCATCTTCCATTGCAATGTCTATACCTTTGTTTTGCTCATATCTATTGTTGTAGAAAACCAATGCTTCTTCTTGTGCCTTTTCATCCGCATTCACATCATAAAACTGTTTCTTGATAACCGATTTGTCTGCATCGGCTACAGGCATCTTGATTGTCTCAAGATTGCTATTAACCTCTACAGAAGGCTCACCATAGTTTTTTCCTGTTTCAGCCGATTCCTCTTTTCCATCTTTAGCTGAATCATCAAAACTATTTTGTAATAAGAAGGCCGCGGCTAAGATTATGGCTGCACTTGCGATATAGATTGCTGATAATGCCCAACGTTGTTTTAGTATACGTCGGATTGTGGAAGTTGGTTTCTTTTCTTCCTCTCTCATATTAATCACCTCAGCAATCATTCTGAACATTTTGTTAAAATTATATACATTCAGGAAAAAATTTTTTTTGGATTTATTTTGTGGAAATGAAACCGATTTTATTCGTAGAATGGTAAAATGTTTGGTATCTTACTGTTGAAGGATGTTTAAATCATGAAAAAAGCTTTTAAACTTGTGTTAACGTTATTGCCTTTTCTATATATGATTGCCATTTGGATAATGTCGAGCAACCCCGATGATATGATTCTTGATCTTCACTCATCCTCATTTGACCGATTTATCAAAGAGGCACTTCATCTGGTCGAATTTGCCCTTTTGTATATATTATTTGTTTCGGCGCTTGCTGCACACCAAAAACTGAGACCTGGTTTAAGCCTGTTGGCTGCCCTTGTAGCTTGCCTTTATGGAGTGATTGATGAATACCATCAATCTTTCGTCCCGTACCGCTCCTCTAGCTTAATAGATGTCATTAAAGATATCATTGGAGTAGCTGCAGTTTATTTTCATGTCCAATATCATTATTTCAAGCGTAAACGGGGCTTTTTGACCTTTATAGAAAAATTAAACGAAAAGAAATGAGAGATGGGAATTCCCATCTCTCATTTTTTTGCCGTCATCGTATTCAGCCACTTACTTGAAGACTGGACTTTAACGCCTTTATAATAATATTTCACGATGTCTTCATAGGTTTTCCCTTCCCTGGCCATGCCGTTAGCACCGTATTGGCTCATTCCAACTCCGTGTCCAGATCCTTTTGTCGTGATCACAATCTGGTTGCCTTGACGCTCCCAGTCAAAATCGGAAGATGTCAGCCCGAGCTTCTCACGAATCTGTTTTCCTGTCATTTTCTTTCCTCCGATATCCACTACACCTACGCGATTACCTGATGTTCTTTCAATGACAGTTCCTATGGATGCTCCCGAAGAAAGACTTACACCCAATTTATTTTCAAAATCTGCAGTGTCGACTACTACTTTATTATAAAACTTTGGTGATTCTTCTTTATCCCATGGACTGGATACACTTTTTAAATAGGGAAATTCAGCTTGCCAATAGTCCTCGGAATTCTCCGTATAGCCATTGCTTGTCGAAAAAAAAGTGGCAGTAATCGGTTTTCCTTCATAGGTTAAGATTTGACCCGCCGTTTCTTTTATGGCCTTGTTAATTTTTTGCATTTTCCATTTATAATCAGAGCCCCACTGTTTTTTCAGCTCATCATTATTCTTATAAACTTGGTGCATGACCGTATCGCTTACATCGGCACCATCCGGCAAGCCTAATCGACTTTCGCTTATGAGCTGATTGACAATATAGGTTCTCGCCGTCAACGCTTGTGCTTTCAGCGCTTCTTCTTCAAAATCTGCTGGCATTTCAGCTGCAACCACACCACTCAAGTACGATTCAATCGGCAGTTTTTCAATCTTTTTTGCAGATGTGCGGTAAACGGCAACTTCTACGGAACTCATTTCATTTGCTGCTACCTCTTTGCCCTCATTCTTCCCTTTACTTTCCAATTGCTCGGTCAACTGCCCACTTGTCTTATCATTTGAAAATGGAAGCACAAGCACTGCCGGAATCATGATAATTACGAATGCTACTGCTATGAATAGTACGACCATCGGTTTGATTGCTTTCAAATTCCTGAGCCTCCCTACACTTGTTTTCTCTGCCGTATAATCGTATCCAGCAGGTATCTTTACATAACAAATGTATGTCGAAGGACAAGCATTTATGAATAGAAAAACGACAACTATTTAACTGTCGGCCAAGAATCCGGAACATGATAAAAAAAACCATTCACGGTTCGGAGACTCGAACGTGAATGGTTTTATAAGCTACTTATGCGTTTAAATCTGCAATTTTTTTTGTTTCAGCAGGCACATCTTCGTTAATACGTTCCACATCAGCACCTAGAGATGCCAATTTACCATGGAAATTCACGTAACCTCTGTCAAGATGCTTCAATTCTGTAACACGTGTAATGCCATCTGCAACCAATCCAGTCAGGATGAGCGCTGCCGCGGCACGTAAATCTGTTGCAGCTACTTCAGCACCTTGAATGTTAGTTGGACCATTAACGATAACGGAACGGCCTTCTATTTTAATATTGGCATTCATGCGACGGAATTCTTCAACATGCATGAAACGGTTTTCGAAAACGGTCTCCGTAATCATACTTGTTCCTTCAGCACGCAGTAATAATGCCATCATTTGCGATTGCATATCAGTCGGGAAACCAGGATGCGGCATTGTTTTGATGTCAATGGCCTTCAAGGTTTTTGGACCGATAACGCGTAATCCATCTTCTTCTTCAAGAATTTTAACGCCCATTTCCTCCATTTTAGCAATAAGGGAAGTAAGGTGTTCAGGTACAGCTCCTTGAACAAGAACATTGCCGCCAGTAAGAGCGGCCGCTGTCATGAATGTACCAGCTTCGATACGGTCAGGTATAATCGTATGTTCAGTGCCATATAATTTATCGACACCTTCGATTCTCATCGTACCAGTACCGGCACCTCTGACTTTGGCACCCATTTTATTAAGGAGATTCGCAAGATCTACAATTTCAGGCTCTTTGGCCACATTTTCAAGAATCGTAATACCTTCAGCAAGCGTAGCAGCCATCATGATGTTTTCGGTGGCACCTACACTTGGGAAGTCAAGATACACTCTTGCACCCTTAAGTCTGCCTTCTACCTCGGCATCAATGAAACCATTGCCGACCTTCACTTTTGCTCCCATCGCTTCAAAGCCCTTTAAATGCTGATCGATAGGACGTGATCCGATGGCACAGCCACCAGGAAGAGCAACGCGGGCCCGGCCATTCCTTGCCAGTAATGAGCCCATCACTAAAACGGAAGCTCTCATTTTACGTACATATTCAAATGGTGCTTCTTCTAATAACTCTCTTGATGCATCTACAGTTACTTGATTGTCATGAAAGGCAACATCTGCATTTAAGTTGCGCAATACTTCATTGATTGTATATACATCGGAGAGCGTAGGAACATCTTTAATGATACTTTTCCCATCACTTGCTAATAATGTTGCAGCGATAACTGGCAAAACGGCGTTTTTAGCACCTTCTACTTTAACTGTCCCGCTAAGCCTTTTTCCGCCGCGGACGATGATTTTTTCCAAAAGTATTCCCCTCCGCGTCCATTTTCTCTATATTAATATTCAAACGTTATGATTGGTGTGCCAACTACAAAGTTCGTTCGGTCACCCAATCCTTCTGTCCGTAGCCCAAACTGCAAATTTAATTTTTCTTTTGTCAAAGGTTGTTTAAACAATGTTGAATGTGCAGATATAGATGTAAAGTTTGTTTCGTGCACACTCTCAATTTCCCTTGCTTGGAACATATCTAACAGGTCTTCAGTTTTAGAGTTTAAAACCGAATCCATATTATCATTGATAGACCCTTTAATACAAGAAAAAATTGAAGGAGTTCCTATAAATAGGTCATTCACCCTGTTTTGGAACGTAGCGGTAAAAAAGGCAGTATTGTCTTTCTTCCACTTTTTCCCCTTCACTTCGTAAATAACATAGGTAACTTTATCAAATTTCTCTTCCGTTGTCATTATTTTGATAGACTCGGTCAGACCTGAATCGACATTGTAAGTTAACGCCTCAGCCTTCCAGCCGGAAGCATCATCTTTCCGGTGCCATTGAAATTGAGGGTATTTTCGTTTTAAAGCTGTAACTTCGCTTTCAAACTCTTGTTTAGTTGTAATCTCTTTATTTATTTCTCTAGTGAGTACAGACCAATCCCCTATGTCTAAATCTTTATCTTCCTGTAACAGTCCCACCATTTTAACGATATCTGGTTTACTTTCTGCCACAATCGTACTATTCCCAATTAAAATCACCATCAAACCGAGAAATACTATGTATGTTAACATTTTTTTATTTAAAAAATACATGTTAAATCCCTCCCCTTTTACACATTCTTTCCATAAGGAGAGAGATCATACTTCGATTTTTCCGACAATTGGTGACACCTTCCCCTTAAACTTGAAGGAAGCAATAGCGAATACAAGAGTAGAATCATATTTTGCTATAAGAAAAGTCTTACAGCATATCAGTCATTACTAAACATATACGGAAGTTGGTTTGCAAATCCCAGGTAGTCAAGGAAGAAATTACTTACAACTGAACCGATGGCAACCGTTAATAAAATATATAATACCCTGGCCTTGATGACCGAATTGGATCTTAACATTTTATCAAAATGTAATGCCTGTAAAGCCCACCAGGTAACTGCGATGAAAAACAAGTGTGCAATTATTCCTGTTAAAGCCTGCTGTCCCATTGCTGAAAACATGTACATACCTCCTAAAAGACACCCGAACTCTATTCTAACACAAAACCCCTTCATATTTGGAATTAAAAAGGAAGAATTGCAAAATATCTTTTTAAAACTGTAAATAGAGGCTTGATCCAATGGAACAAGCCTCTGATACAGGCATTATATCATTTACTCGAAATAAAGTCTGTAAAATCACCAAATTGATCATGAATAAAATCAAAGGCAATATTTGGAGCCACCCCGAAAAGTATGGTGCCTATTACGCATATGATCAATAAGATGTATAGACCCGGACGAATTTTAATGACCTTCCCTGAATGAACCGGTCGGAAAAAGACCTGCACCAATAATCCGAAATAATAAACATAGGACACAATGGTACCTGCAATCATGATTCCCGCAAGGACGAAATGTCCAGGCTCCGTTATGAATGTCCCAAGAAAAATATTGAGCTTGCCTATGAAACCTGTCGTCCCGGGAATTCCAGCAAGCGACAGGATGAATACGGTGAATGCCATGGCAAGATACGGGGATTTCCTCCCCAGTCCTGCAAGAATGCTGATATCTTCGGACCCACTTTGACTGGAAAGCAGCTGAATGACTGCAAATACACCGATATTCATTAATACATAAGCCATTAGGTAAAACCAGACAGTATCCAGGAGGAAATATCCCCCGCCCAATGTTGCCACCGCCACAAGCAGGTAACCCGCATGGGCGATGCTTGAATAGGCAAACATTCGTTTTAAATTTTGCTGCCTTAACGCAACCACATTTCCAATGATGATCGTCAGCCCCGCCAATGAAGCTATATAAATATTATTTTTATCCAAAAAATCGAGCGCCCCGAACGTATCACCGGAAGCTGTTAGGAACAACGAAAGAAAAAGGCGCAGGATGATGACGAAACCCGCCATTTTCGAAATTACGCTCAAGAAGGCTGCGACCGGTGTCGGTGCCCCTTCATAGACATCCGGCGCCCACATATGAAACGGTGCGGCAGCTATCTTGAAGGATACACCGACAAATACCATGAAGAAAGCGAGCCCCATGATGTATTGCAGCTGCCCGTCCGTCATCGCAGCCATCGTCCTGCTCATTTCGCCTAGATTGACGGAACCGGTCACTCCATATAAATAGCTCATCCCGAATAAAGTGATTGCTGTGGAAATGCCTCCGTTTATCACATACTTCATGGACGCTTCGTTGGACTTCCGATCATGCTTGCGCATTCCGACTAATATATAAGATGAAAGTGAAAGAAGTTCCAGTCCAACGAACAGCGTGATCAAATCACCGCTTGAGGACATGACCATCGCTCCAAGCAAAGCGGTCAGGAACAGATAATAAAATTCCCCCCGGTGCTCCCGCAGCCCCTCTTTCGGTTCATATCCTTCAGCCAGAAGGATGATCAGGGCCGCTCCGAATAATAGTAGCAGCTTAAAAGCTTTTGCAAATGAATCTAAACGAAACGTATCGGATAAGATACTGACTGTCTCAAAGGATAGCAGGCTAATCAGTGACAAACATGCCAAAATGATTCCGGTTAGCGCGAGCCATGCCAGTTTTCTCCGATTAAAGTGCTTCGGCCAGAATAAATCCAGTATCGAAAGAATCATGGTCGTTCCAAGAATGATGAATTCAGGCATCATCGCTCCCCAATCATAAGAAAGCATCGTGTTCCAATCCATCCTTCATCGCCCCCCTAGAGCAAGCATCATGGCTTCAATCGTTCCTTGAAGAGGCCCGCCTAACAAATTTGGGTATACCCCAACAGATATTATCAAACTGAGAAGAACCAACGCCGGAAAAAACTCCCAGCCCCTTATGTCCCATTTCTCTTTTTCTATCAAGCTATCATTTTTCCCGAAAGTCATAAGCATGACCGCCCTCAGTACATAAACAGCGGTTAATACCAGCCCGATCACCCCTATTGCCGCAAGCATCGGCTGACTCTTGAATAAGCCAAGAAATACCATGAATTCACTGATGAAGCCGGACATGCCAGGCAAACCGAGTGAAGCCATTCCGCAAGCTAACATAAACCCTGAAAAAATCGGCATCGACTTGGCCAGCCCTCCAAGCTTAGGAAGCATCGTGGTTCCTGTACGTTCATACAACACTCCCACCAAGAAAAACAACAAAGCAGCAATTAGCCCGTGTGAGATGACTTGAAAAATAGCTCCCTGAATGCCCGCTTCATTCAAGGCTCCCAGCCCCATCATGACGATACCCATATGCGAGATTGATGAGTAGGCTAAAACGAGCTTGAAATCCGTTTGTACCAATGCCAGAAAAGCACCATATAAAAAACTGAGGACCCCAAATAGGACAATGGTAAAGGCCAAGCTTTTATATTGTTCAGGAAATATCCCCATTCCAAACCGGATGATTCCGTACGCCCCAATTTTCAATAAGACACCGGCATGTATCATGACTATGGATGGAGGTGCTTCTGCATGGACCCGCACCATCCAGCTATGAAAGGGAAAGACCGGCAGCTTTATCGCAAATGCCACGAGAAATGCAAGACATAAACCATATTTCATCGAACCGGATATGGGTGCAAAAAGCGAAACGCCGCCCATTGTCATCATCTGTGTCAATGCTGCAATGTTGGTCGTACCTGTCCTGGCAAACAAAATCAAAATGGCCACCAATAAAACAGCAGAACCAATGCCATTATAGATCAGAAAACTATAAGAAGCTTTCTCCCTCTCCAGAAAGCCCCATCTGCCAATTAAAAAGAAAGCAGGAATCAAAGTCATTTCGAAAAAGATGAAAAAAAGGATCAAATTTTCTGCCGTGAAGACACCGAGCATTCCAATCTCCAGGGTCAAAAATAATAAATAATACCCTTTCCATTCTTTTTTTATATAAATGGATGCGATTGCGGCCAGTGATGAAATGATTGTTGTCAGTAATATGAAGATGAGACTTAAGCCATCCAGCCCCAACTCAAAATCAACCGTGAAGAGCTTGGGATCATACATCTCCAAATTTCCAAACCTGATCCAATTCAACTTAATGTCAAATATGGATAGGGCCACATCCGAATAATATTGGCTGCAAAGAAAGAATGATAGGAAAAGAGGAGGCAGTGTTCCGAAAAAACCAAATTGTTTAATCGTCCTTTCCTCTTTTTTCGGCATGAGGGCAACCATCACGATGCCCAGCAGCGGTGAAAACACTAAAAGCGAGAGCAAATAGACATTCATCTTAGATACCCCCCAGTTACTGCAAAAATCACCAACAGTACCGCAAGTCCCAGAAAGGCTATCATGCCATATTGCTGTACCTGTCCCGTTTGCAGTTTAGACCCTATTTTCCCTAATCCTTCTATTGAACTTGTTACAGTGGAAACAAGCCCACCAACAATGAACCTTTCAATATAAGATAGGAATATACTAAAGCCTTTGATTGCATAGCCTGCAGTAAATTGGTAAATCTCATCAATGTAATACTTATTTTCCAAAATCCTATATACCTCGGAGTTTTCTTTGACAAGCCATTCCCGAGATAACTTCTTTTTAACGTATATCATATAAGCAAGGTAAATCCCGGCCAGCGACACAAGCACGGCCATCAACATTATCCAAACGGGCCCCTCACTATGGCTGGCGCCTAGAAGAGCTTCATTTCCCTCCACAAGCCACTCCCCAAGAAAAGTTCCAAACCACGGTGTTTGGATATACCCACCGATTACAGCAAGCAAAGCCAATGTAAGCATGGGAATTAGCATGATAAAAGGAGATTCCTTAACCTCTGCTTGACTGCGTGAATCGCCTGCAAACATCATGAAAAACAGCCGGAACATATAAAACGCAGTTAAAAAGGAGGTAACCACCGCTAGACCAAACAATATATAACTACCATTCTCCCAAGCTGCCATTAGAATTTCATCTTTACTGAAAAAGCCCGAGAGCAACGGAAACCCCGATATCGCCAACGTGCCAGTCAAGAACAGCGGACCGGTCCAATTCAACTTACGCCATAAGCCGCCCATTTTTTCCATATCCTGTGTATGTATAGCGTGAATAACACTGCCTGCTGCCAAAAATAGCAAAGCTTTAAAAAAGGCATGGGTCATTAAATGAAACACCCCGGCCACATATCCCGAGGTACCCAAAGCAAGCATCATAAAACCAAGCTGAGAGATGGTCGAATAGGCCAATACACGCTTAACATCCTTTTGCACTATGGCAATGCTTGCGGCAAATATGGCTGTAATCCCACCTGTTATGGCCACTACCTGCATCGCAGCAGAACTAGCCATAAATAACGGAAACATGGCCGCCACCAGGTATACCCCTGCAGCAACCATGGTTGCTGCGTGTATCAATGCGGAAACCGGAGTCGGGCCTTCCATTGCATCCGGAAGCCATGTGTGAAGTGGAAATTGTCCAGACTTCCCAACCGCACCGATAAAAATCAAAATAGCGATTAATGTCAGTTTTTCACTTGATATCATGCCCGACTGAACGGCTTGAAAGATCTCGCCATATTCAAAGCTGCCTGTTTCCCAGAATAGAAGAATGATGCCGATTAATAGCCCTACATCCCCAATCCTGGTCATGATGAATGCCTTCTTCGCCGCAGCCTTGGCTTCCAGTTTATAAAAGTAAAAACCAATGAGCAGGAAAGACCCCACCCCGACCAATTCCCAGAAGATATAAAGTTGTAATAAATTGGGTGCCATGACTAGTCCAAGCATGGCAAAGGTGAAGAAGCCCAGATAAGCATAAAAAATGGAGAATCGCACTTCACCCTTCATATACCCCTTCGAATATATCTGGACAAGCAGGCTGACAAGGGAAACGACCACAAGCATCAAGGCATTGAGCTGATTGATTTCGAATCCAGCTGAAAGTTGCGTCCCTCCGAAGGAAAGCCAATCTATCGATATATTATAAGTAGGTTCTTTAAATCGCTCGATCAGGACAAGCAACGATAAAACGAACGAAGCCACTGTACATATTATTCCTATAAAAGCCCCTCGTTCCCGCAACCGCCCGCCTGATAGAAGCAGAACCAGAAACGTGACGAGTGGAAAGATCGGTATGAGCCATGCGTGCTCCATCATCGTATCAAATCCCCTTCTTCAATTATATAAACCTTCAATTCTTCATCATTTCCATTTCATCGACATTGACCGTCTTACGATTGCGATAAAGGGACATTAGTATGGCCAGCCCTACAGCCGCCTCGGCTGCAGCGATCGTAATCGTGAATAAGGAAAAAACTTGACCCGTTATGGATGGCGTTACCCCGAATTTACTGAAGGCCACTAAATTGATATTTGCAGCGTTCAGCATCAGCTCGATTGAAATCAAAACAATGACCGCATTTCTTTTCGTCAAGGCACCATACAGCCCTATACAAAACAAAACGAGTGCCAATACAAGGTAAGCCGACAAAGGAACTCCCGTCATGATCGATCTCCCTCCTCATCATCTTTTTTAGCCAATACGATGGCACCGACTAAAGCAACAAGCAGGAGTACCGACATCACTTCAAATGGAATTACATATTTTGAAAAAAGTTCGATTCCTATTTGCTTTGTATTTTCCTCATGCAACGCCGTTGGCTGTACAGGTATATCCAGATTATAAACCCCAAGATACACCGCTACGGCAAATCCGGCAATCGCTGCCAGCAAGGAGAAATTCCCCCAGCCCCCTTTAGCCGGTGCATCATTTTCCTGGTGTTTTGTCAGCATAATCCCGAATAGCATCACGATCGTAATTGCCCCTGAATAAATAAGGATTTGGACAATGGCGACAAACTCTGCCGAAAGCAACATATAAATGCCTGCAATGCCCAAGAAAGTAAAAACAAGTGCGATAACCATGTGCACCACTTTTGTTAAGGTAATCAGCAACACCCCGCCAACTATCGCGACAAGTGCCAAACCAATAAAGGCAATTAATTCACCCGACAAACTCATACTTTATTCACCTTCCGGATATTTTCATCATTTTCATCCAGCCACTCCAGGTTTTTAAATAGATGATCACGGCTATACTCGGCCAGCTCGAATTGATTCGTCATCACGATCGCTTCTGTAGGGCAGACCTCCGTACATAAATCACATAAAATGCAAATCTCGAAATTGATGTCATACGTATCGATGATTTTCCCTTTTTTCGACGGGTCCGGATGTTTCTTACCAGTTAATTGAATACAATCCGTTGGACAAATCGTCACGCATTGATTGCATACTATACACTTTTCAGGATAGAATTTTTGGATTCCGCGAAATCGGTCAGGGAGCGGAAGCGGCTCATTCGGGTAGTCATAGGTCACTTTTTTCCTCGTCAAGTTCTTTAATGTATAGGTTAAACCTTTTGCTAAACCAAGCATATAAATCCCTCGCTTTCCGACCAGCTTAAGTTTCTAAAAAAGGTTAAGCAATTCTTTTATTAGTGCCGTCAAAAATATATTTGCCAATGCAACCGGAAGCAGCACTTTCCATCCGAATTCCATCAATTGGTCAGCCCTTATACGAGGAAAGGTTACACGGATCCAGACCAATATATAGAATACGGCACTGAACTTCAGACCGAACCAGATGGCCGCCGGAATAAAATCCAAAAACGGAATAGAATTCCATCCCCCTAAAAATAATACAGTGGTTAGCGTTGCCATTGCAAACATATACACATATTCGGATAACATAAAGAAGGCCCAGCGAAATCCAGAGTATTCAACATGATAGCCTGCAACAAGTTCGGATTCCGCTTCCGGAAGGTCAAAAGGAACCCTGTTCAACTCGGCAACCGATGCAATGAAAAACACGATGAACGCAACCGGCTGAAGAAAAATGAACCAAACCTTTTCCTGGGCTGCAACTATATCATTCAAGTTTAAACTGCCTGTTATGAGGACGATGCCCACTAGCGACATCACCAAAGGGATCTCATAAGATATCATTTGCGCGGCTGCCCTCATTCCGCCAATCAAAGAATACTTATTATTGGATGCCCAACCTGCAGTGACGATGCCGATGGTCGATATGCCGGAAATCGCCATATAATAAAGCAGTCCGACACCTATATCAGCAAATTGGAAGGCATCGGTGAACGGCAAGGTGGCAAGGACCATGAAAGCGGGAGCAAAAGCAATTACCGGAGCTAAAATATATAACGGCTTATCAGCTTTCTTGGGTATCGTATCTTCCTTGATCAGAAGTTTCAAAACATCAGCAACGGTCTGCAAAAGACCCCATTTCCCTCCAATTTGGTTTGGGCCGATACGCATCTGCATGAATCCCATGATTTTACGCTCTGAAAGGATTCCATAGGTTACAAACCCTAATACGACAAACAGGAGCAGGACTGCCAAACCAAAAAAAATGCCAAAATTCAGCAGGCTTGGAGCGGAGTGGAGAAGATCCTTGATCATTTATCCATCCACCTCCCCTAACACGATATCGATTGCACCTAAAATCGTTATCAAGTTCGCCATATTTTCCCCCTCCAATAATTTCGGAAGAATTTGCAGATTATAAAACGAAGGTCTGCGAAATTTCAAGCGGTATGGCTCCTTTTTCCCTTCACTCGCGATATAACAGCCTATTTCCCCTCTTGGTGATTCAATTCGGACAAATGCCTCACCCTTAGGAACCTTTATTATTTTAGGGACCTTAGCAAGGACCGGCCCTTCTGGAAATTGCTCAACCGCCTGCTCGATGATTTTCAGTGACTCTTCGATTTCTTCCATTCTACAATGATAGCGCGAAAAGGCATCACCCTCTTCCCTTGTAGGAACATCGAATGTGAACCTGTCATAAATGGAGTATGGTTCATTTTTCCGTAAATCCCACTTCACACCTGTACACCTTAAGTTGGCACCGCTAAGCGAATACTGCAAGGCTTCTTCCTTCGTATAGATGCCCACCCCTTTAACCCGATTAACAAAGATTTCATTCCCTGTCACAAGCTCATGGTAACCGGCAAGCTGCTCCCTCATATAAGGGACAAACTCGGCAACCTTCGCAATCCAGTCTTCAGGAGCATCCCATTTCACACCTCCGACACGCATATAATTGAATGTTAAGCGTGCCCCTGACAATTCAGTCAATAAATTAACGATCATTTCACGTTCTCGGAATGCGTAAAGGAAAGGACTCGTCGCACCTATATCCAGCAAGTATGTACCCCACCAGACGAGGTGGCTTGCAACTCTGCCCAATTCCATTGCGATGACCCGCAAATATTCTGCCCTTTCAGGGATCTCCACCCCCATCATCGTCTCAACAGCATGGCAAAGCACATAATTATTTGTCATTGCCGCCAGATAATCGAGCCGGTCGGTATATGGGATTATTTGTGTATATTGCAGATTTTCCGCTAGTTTTTCCGTACCGCGATGCAGATACCCAATGACAGGTGTAGCCTCTTTGATAATCTCACCGTCAATCTTGATGACAAGCCGAAAAACACCATGTGTACTCGGATGCTGCGGCCCGACATTGAGAAGCATTTCTTCCGTCCTTAACATAGGGCTTATACCTCCACATCATAAGGCTCATAATCTTTTCTAAGGGGATACCCTTTCCAATCTTCCCCAAGTAAAATCCGCTTTAAATCAGGGTGTTCATAAAAGTTAATGCCCAATAAATCATACGCCTCACATTCTGGCCAATTGGCACCTGACCATAATGGGACCAATGATGGGATAACGGGAGTATCCCTATCAAGCTTCACCTTCAAGGCAACTGATTGGTTCATTTTGAATGAGTGTAAATGTACATAGATTTCCATATGGGATTCAAAATCCGTACCATGAAGTTCCGATAAATACGAAAAATCAAGCTGTTCATCGTACCGCAGAAATTTGGCTATTGAAAAATATGTATCCGGATTGGCCACTAAAGTGGGTACATCTTTTGATAGTCTATTAATATAGTTCTCTAATAATGCCCCTTGTCCTACATGGCTTTCAATAGCAGAAACAATTTGATCAAGTTTCGACTGATTTGGGGAAATTTCGCTAGGGGTGTCAACTTCCTCGCTTTCCTGTACAGCAGTCCTGTTCTTCGCAGCAGCAGCCGCTTTCGCTTTCGCTTTGGCAGCGGCTGCTGCCTTCGCCTTGGCCGCTGCCGCCGCCTTTTGCTTCGCTATGTCCATTTCGCCTTCCGGCTTTTCTGCCGTTTCTTCTTTCGCCTGTTTCCGGGCCAATGCCGCTGCTTTCGCCTTGGCCGCTGCCGCCGCCTTTTGCTTCGCTATATCCATTTCACTTTCCGGCTTTTCTGCCGTTTCTTCTTTCGCCTGTTTCCGGGCCAATGCCGCTGCTTTCGCCTTGGCCGCTGCCGCCGCCTTTTGCTTCGCTATAT
>NZ_JBWCCL010000016.1:0-94913 GCF_056279465.1 Peribacillus sp. TE19612
CTCAATACAATTGGAGGCTGGTGCAAAAACCAGAATAGGATTAATCTACCATGTGTGCTTCCCGTAAGGGAGCGACAGTCAGTGGTGCACCTTGGCCGTTGGAGTCAGACTAACGGATGGGCTCTAACGCACCATAGTTCATCGACCTTCCTCTCCCAGCCGTAGAATCAGTATTGACCGTTCTGAACCATTTTCATTCTCTGTGGTGAAGCGCTGATTTTTGCGCTTCATGGATGGCTAACGGGGCAGGTTAGTGCAATAAGAGGGAATATTTAGAAGGACGTCGAATTAAGTAAATTAAATAAAATCCCTCACATAACCATTTGTCCTGATGGTCAATGGTTAAATATAGTTGAGTATTGAACATTTCTTACTCTAACAGGTACTTTACTTCGATAGTCAGGGGCAGGTTAGTTAAAGAAGCTCTCTCAAAATTTATTGTTCCCCAAAGTTGTTTCTTACAGCTACAATAATGGTGAAACACAATGAGAAATTGAGAAGGAGCTTATGCTAATTGTATCTTATTAAATATTTTGGAATCCAGTTTGTTCTATTTACTGTAATAATCCTAACAAGGTTTTACTCAGATAGTTACATAAGCAAGCCATATACTTACACTGATTTAATAGCAATAATTATTTATATTGCTGTACTAATCGTTCTTTTAAATGGGAATTATAGGCTAAAAGAACGTCTGGTGCCTATTCATTTATTAAACAATAATGCTCTTGACCTTCGATATTATTATTTTGGTAAATGTGAATAATTTACTATTGTTTTTCATTAACTTTCAATTTACCTGTTTTAGCCTTTTTAAAAATTAATTTATCATTAATATCCGATTTCATTTCGATAAGTTTGAATTGGGGTAAGATTTCATTTTTCTTTTTGGAAAAAGGTGCAATAATAAATTGATCTTTATAAGTGTCAATGACAACATAAAGAGGTTTATTTTTGTGCTCAATAACTAAATATTCATCTTTGTAAAGAGGATTCATATTTCCATATGAAAAAACTCCACTCAAAATCATTAACAAAAGAGCGAAACAGCATGAAGAAAAACCGGTCCAGTTTTCTTTGAAGGTTAGTTCTGAGTTTTCATACATATTTCTAAGTATTATGTAAAAGCCGAAAGCAAAAATAGCACTGAGAATCATAAATAAAATTGAATACTCATAATAAACCATTGATTTATCAATAAATAATTTTTTAAACATATGATAAAGTGTAATTAATATAGAAATAAAAGTTACAATCCGCAAAAAAATATTTTGAAATATGAGATATATGAAATTTATTATTTTTATACCTATTATGCTTAGCAAAAATAAAGATATCATTAAATACATTAAAATATTAATAAAACTTTTTAATTCAATATTTATTAGCTCTAAAGGTATTTGATAATACGAAAATTTACCCAACATGTAAACATAACAAATTAAGTAAGCTATTGCTGTTAAAGGAGCTACTATTACTGCGATATCAAATCCAAGGTTCTTAATCAAAAGGCCTTTATTTTCATTTGCTTCATTATTATTTTGACTATGGCTATTGTGCGTTTCGCTTCTTGAAATCATACTTTCTCCTCCGGTTCATTAACTATGTATAATTTACCATAAAAATTTTTATGTAGGGGAAAAATTATCCGATTTTGGGCGACTATTAAAGAGCCTACATGCGATTGATAGAAGAAACACCTCAAAATAAGGAAAAATTTGTTTGAGTGTAAAGTCATGCATTAATAAGTAAAATTTTAATAAAAGGGGTGTCAAGAATGTGGTTAACACCAAATACTTTAAATCAGATTGATAGGAATTCAGGAATTATTGGGAGAGCAATTTTGATATGCCAGAAATTTGAAGCAACATGTAATGACATTATTTCGTGGTTCGAAGCGACCTTAGCTTTAGAGAAAAGAAAATATGAATTTATGAGTACTGAGTATATATCTTATGTAGACGATTTACATAGTATGCTTTTGGGAAAAACAATTAACAAATTATCCAACCAGAAGAAAGAGATTATAGCATCTAAAAGTGAAATGAAAATTTTAAGTAAAGCAAGGAAGTCTAGAAACTGGATAGTACATGAGTCTGGCTTGAAAACTTTATTCATCAATAAAGAGCTTGATATAGAAGAATTAAGTAGGCATGTAAAAAATGTTGCCCGTGGAGAGTTCTTGGTATCTAATTGGTCTTATCAATTCCATGAGTATGAAACACAAAGTTTTATAAATGAAAGTCTGTACACCAACTGCATTGTAGATTGGGTCGTTTGCCCAGATGAGGATAAGACAAAGCAAACTTTATGGTTCTTTAAATAACAAAAACTCATTAATGGAAAAACGTTTTTACTACAACTGGGAGAACAGTTGCCAAATGAAGTGGGATCCAGATGAAAGACAATCGTCCATTTTTTTGCAGAGTTAACTATAGCATTATAATAAAGTTTAATTGAAGTAACAAAACTTGACTAAGCAGGCCATACTGGACCCTTTTTCTGCAAGGTTTTATGAACAAAACGATTATGTTCTACCCAAAAAGCGTTTAGGAAAAGCCATTACTTAATGTTTTAATCAATGGAATCATCTTGAAGTTCTTGAAACCTTTTTATTGGATCGCCATTTAGAAATGATAATTATAAAAGTGAATATTCCATTAAAGTTTGTGATTGGGAGAAAAAATTGGATGTTCTCGAATATACGTGAAGTGTCATGAGCGCCATCAATTTTTATACGTTTTAGATTAATTTTAAAAATGTTCTCACTGAAAAGGGGGTGTTTTTCCTTAAGGTGAGTGGGATTGGCTATATATTAATATATTCATGTTTTTAGGAGGACAGAAAGGTTTGAGTGAAACTGTGGAAACTACAATTCAAATTTTGTCTTTAGTTATTGCTGCTTTATCAGCTCTTTTTTCTGCATTTTCATCAAAGAGTGCAAGTGAGAGCGCAAAGCTATCTGAGAAACAAGTCACATTAAAGTTGTTTAAATTAAAATAAAGTTGGTTAAAAATGTCAGTCGTGTTATTCCATTAAAGGTCCAGATTGTTGAGTAAACAGTTGAAACATATTATGAAGCAGGAAGTACTGAGGCCTTTAAACGATTGACATCACCGGGTTCAGGGGGTAAGGGGGGAGCAAATCCTTTAAAGGGGAAACGTATTTACTTTAGGACAAAATATAGTAAATAAATTCCGCTATATATAATCATCTTATGTTATACATATCAACTTACAATAAAAGGGGTGGCGTTTATGAAGTTATTGTTTTTGCACCACTCAGTAGTAAAAAACATCTCGAGGGGAGGAATCAACTTTGGGAAAGCAGGGTTCGAAGGCAATCTAAAGATGGTTATGAGTTTGTGAAAAATGCGGAAAAAGCAGGGAATATGGGAATTGTTCCTGCGTCTTGAATTTAGTGGCAGCAGATTTTTATAAAGAGGAGACTATGGCATTTACCAACGAAGATTCTAGACTTAGCAACATACCTATGAATATGTATAATGTATTATTGCATATTTTTGGTCTTTTTTACATTCATAAAAGTAATTTTCGGTTGCCAAATCCACCTAAATAATCACAGGGACAGCTCTACTTCTTCAAAGAGGAAAGAATCCGTCCTTGTGATTAAAAACTTATTTTCTTTTGAGAAGCCAGTCTTGAAAATCGGTGGCAACTATTCTTTCACCTGTGATTCCCTCTGCAGCAGCCGAGGCTAAAAAAACGATTGTCCAACAGCAGGATAACCCTCGCTCTTTAACTTCTCTACTGCTTGATCCAATTTAATTCCAACTCTAGAAGCTAACGCCACCGTGGCTCCAGCGTGAAGCAACGCCTCCGCCATGGAAAATCCTAGGCCGCTTGAAGCACCTGTTACGAGGGCATGGATATTTCTTAACTCTTTTGTATTCATTGCATTTTTCCTCCGAAATGTTATTAGACCACTGACTAATACAGTATTCTGTCTAATCATCACTTTTATACTTTGCCAAAAAAGTAAGCTAGGGGGTTTTCGGACGCAGAAAAAAAGGGGCAGAGTAGGGAAAAATCCATTTTTAAGCGAGGCGGATCACGATTTCGAGCAACCACTGAACAATTAACTATCTGGTGGCCCCTAAAGGTCAGTTCAATAAAGAAAAAAAGGTGTCTCTTTTGAAGAAGAATACGCTTCTGTGTTGAAAGTAAACAAATTTTTTCACACTTTTTTACTTTATTTGTAGTGAACTACATATACATTCTATAGAAGAAAATTATTTCTATAGGAGGTTTCCATGGATCAAAAGGATCAAAGTCGTCAATTAGACCAAATAAAGCAAATGCAACAAATGTTTAAAGCGAACATGAAAACTCAACCTTATCCCATGTACCCTAACTATGGGAAAATCACACGTTACGAAGAAATTCCGATAAGTTTACCTGAACAGCGCCAGCTGCGACATCCCGGAGTGGAAAAATTAATGGTACCCCTTCCAATTATCGAAAATCCGAACTATAAAGGGAGTGGAAAGTTATCAGGAAAAGTAGCACTTATTACAGGTGGTGACAGTGGTATTGGTGCAGCAGTAGCAATTGCGTTTGCTAAAGAAGGCGCAGATGTTGCTATTTCATACTTAGATGAACATGAGGATGCAAATAGAACAAAAACGAGGATTGAACAACTCGGACAACGTTGTTTTCTAATGCCTGGTGACTTGCGGGACAAACAACAGTGTGTCTCCATTGTAGAACAAACAGTAAATACGTTTGGACGTCTCGATATTCTTTGTAACCACGTTGGTATCCAATTCCAACAACTAAGTCTGCTTGACATTACAGATGAGCAATTCGATGACACCTTCAAAGTTAATATATACTCTCATTTTTACACAACAAGAGCAGCGCTTCCTCATTTAAAACCGGGCAGCTCAATCATTGGCACATCTTCAGTGGTGACGTATGTAGGTGAGCAGCAAATGATTGATTATACGGCCACAAAAGGCGCAATAGTTGGTTGGACACGTGCCTTGGCTAAAAATGTCGTGAAACAAGGGATCCGTGTCAATGCCGTCGCCCCCGGCCGAATTTGGACCCCGCTTATTTCAGCAAGTTTCTCGTCAGACCAAGTCGCTGTATATGGAGCATTTAATCCAATGGAACGAGTTGCCCATCCATTTGAACTCGCACCAACCTTTGTCTATCTTGCTTCTGATGATTCTCGTTTTGTTACTGGTCAAGTTCTTCATGTTGATGGGGGAGAATCCACACATTCCTAATGGAAGGGGGTTACCATTTTGAGATATGAATTTAATCCAGAAGTAAAGCTATTGCTAGTAAACCAATCAAATGAAAAAGTAAAGATGGTCTATATGGAGGATTCCTGGCCAATGTCTAAAATTGCACTTAGACCACCATACTATTGCTACCCAAGTTACGAGCTGAATTATCCAATAATCTAAATAATAACACTTGAAACTTGCATTTTTTCGAGGTGATAGTAAAAAATGCAAGTTTCAAGTGTATATAAATATTTTTTTTGTATATTGATAAGTAGAGTATAGTTTTTAGGAAACGAATTGGTATTAAGTTTATGGGTTGGAAAGATAATTGGATACATTGTAATGAGGAGCACCAGAGATATAGTCCAAGAGGGGAGAACTATATGGAAGTTGAATTTAGTGAATTGAATCCCCAAGGAAGACTTTATAAGATTACATTAAACAACAGGATGGAATGCTAAAGGCTTGTATTCATATGACCAGCTATATACCGCATTTTGTAACAGCTGGTAATCCATTTCTATTTATCATAATAAAAATTTAATAGGATTTGGCATGATTATATCAGATGGGATTTATCAAACTTTAATTTGTGATGTGATGGTCGATGCCGAATACCAAAAAACAAGGCATTGGAAAAAAAGTAATGAAATCATTACAAAAAATATGAGGAAGAAGATATTAAGTGGGTTAAATTATTTAGCGCAAAAGGAAAACAAGATTTTTATAAGAAATTAGGTTTTGAAGCCCCAGAATCTGAAGCCCCTGGTATGTCCTTATTTTTATAATTTATTAAGGCACAGATTGGTTTGCTGCTTATGAGGTTTTATCAATGTGTATCAAGTCCTTTACTAATTTAAGCCTAACTAAAAAAGTTAAGAGAAAAAATTAAAAGCTTACATAACTGAAGCGGATAAGAGATTAAAAAGGGTATATTTTTTACACGATGCTGGGAGGGACATAAACTCCACTGCCACCAACTTTTAAAAGAAAGACAAACTACTCATTATTAAGGGGGATGAAAATGGAGCATATTGTAATTACTGCTGTATTAAAACCAAAAGAAGGCCTGCAGGGGCAACTATTATCAGAACTCAAAAAGGTACAAGCGGCATCAAGGGAAGAGGCGGGTTGTATAAAGTATGACTTACACCAATCTGAAGACCAAACTTTTGTTTTATATGAAGTGTGGAAGGATGAGGAAGCGCTGGAACACCATATTCAGTCGGCTCATTATCAGGAATACAGGAACAATATTGCAGACCTTGTATCAACTAGAGAAGTGTATAAGCTGAAAATAATGGAATAAGTTCACAAAGATGGAGTGGCGGAACCGTCGGAAAAACCTGTTATATGCAGGTTTTTTAGTCGTCTTTTTTAAGATGGGAGCTTTTCGCCGTATCTCCTTCGAAACAAATCTTTTGATTTGGACGGACAAGATGGCTATTATATTAATATCGCTAATTACCGATTTGGCGTGATGCTTTCAGATCATCTATCCAGCTTCCATTGGGATAGTGATAATCGATATAGAAAGAGGCAAATGACATTGAAGCAGGAATTGGAACGCTTAAATGATGAACAAGCCGTTGAAATTTTTAAGGCATTGTCGAACCAGACGAGGGTGAGCATTCTTCAAATGTTAAAAGATCCCGACAGTCATTTTTCACCGCAAGCCCATATTATTGCTGATGAAGGATTTAAAGGCGGGGTTTGCGTAGGGGATATCCGAAGCATGGCCGGGATTTCGCAATCCACTACTTCACAGTATTTATCGATTCTGCTGCAAAGCAGACTGGTTGAAATGAAGCGAATCGGCCAATGGACGTATTATCGCCGTAATGAGGAGACGATTAAAAAGTTCGAAAAATACATTGGTACAAAAATTTAAGGAGAATTGAAGTGAGTTTATTACAGCATCGAGCATTTAACAGGTTGTACCAAAAGGATAAAATGACGCTTGGTTTCACGATTCCGACGGCAAGGATGTCCAAATATCCGATTATGGAAAATCAGCTGTCGCTTGCCCGCAAAATTGAAGACCATGGTTTCGCGGCATTGTGGCTTCGGGACGTTATGATTCAGAATTTGAATATTGATGATAATGGTCAAATGTATGATGTATGGATTTATTTGACCTATCTTGCGGCCCATACCAAGGATATTGCACTTGGGACGGCGAGTGTGGTCCTCCCGCTGCGCCATCCTGTCCGAGTGGCAAAGGAAGCATCATCTATTGACCGGTTGTTTCCCGAACGCCTGATCATGGGAGTGGCTTCAGGAGACCGGGATAAAGATTTCACAGCTTTGGGAATATCCAAGCTCGAAAGTGGAGGGCTGTTTAAAAAGAATTATGCATTCCTTGAAATGCTGTTAAAGGAGGACAATCCGACAATCAACAGCGATTTAGGCATCATCGATGGAACGGATATGAGAATGATCCCCAAACCTTTTTCTTCGATTCCAACCATGGTGACAGGATTCAGCAATCAATCGATTGAATGGATCGCCCAGAATGGGGACGGCTGGATCCAGTACCCGAGGATTATCCCACAACAAACTCAATTGATTAACGAGTATCGCGAGTTGTCGGAAATTCACGCCCCAGGAGTGTTTAAACCTTTCACTCAGACTTTATTTATCGATTTATCGGAAAATCCCGATTCGCTTCCTGTTCCGATTCCGTTAGGATTTCGTGTAGGGCGCAAACAGTTATTAGAAATTCTATATCAATTTCAATCCATTGGTGTCAATCACCTGGCATTTGTATTGTATTTTTCAAAGCGCCCTCCCGAGGAAGTCATCCAGGAGCTTGGAGAGTTTGTGTTGCCTTACTTTCCGACTCATGAAATTCCAGTATTAGATTAGTTTTTAAAAAAATTAGATAAGGGAAGAAGATGAACTTATGTCTAAACATGCTAATAAACTAAACGAAATTCCATTCTCGGTGCTTGATCTTTCACCGATAACAGCCGGAAGTACTCCTGCTGACTCTTTCCGCAATACATTGGAACTCGCACAGCTTGCTGAAAAACTTGGTTACAACCGTTTTTGGCTCGCTGAACATCATAATATGCCGTTTATCGCCAGTTCCGCCACTTCTGTGGTGATGTCCCATGTGGCAGCCGGTACATCAAAAATCAAGATTGGTTCAGGAGGAATCATGCTGCCGAATCATGCACCGCTCGTCATCGCTGAGCAGTTTGGCACTCTTGAATCATTATATCCTGGGCGAATTGACCTTGGTCTGGGGCGGGCACCCGGTACAGATCAGGGGACCGCTCGTGCATTGAGACGCGACTTGGGAAGTACCGGAGATGACTTTCCTGAGCAATTAGCGGAACTCCGCGGTTACTTTGATCCATCCCTGGCACAAGGGAACCCTATAAAAGCCATTCCAGGTGAAGGTTTGAATATTCCAATCTGGCTGCTGGGTTCAAGCGGCTTCAGTGCAAAGCTGGCCGGAGAACTGGGTTTGCCATTCGCGTTTGCCGCCCATTTCTCGCCACTTAACACTCTGGGTGCTCTACAGATCTATCGCAAGGCGTTTAAGCCTTCGAATGTTCTCGATAAGCCGTATGCGATGTTGGCATTGAATATCATTACAGCAGAAACGGATAAAGAGGCAAAGCGCCTTTTTACAACAATACAGCAGCAATTTTTGAATCTGATGAGTGGCAACCTTAAACCGCTTCAACCACCGGTAGATGACATATCCGAAGTGGCCAGCAGCTACCAATTAAAGGCTCTCGAGCAGCAATTAGGCTCATCAATCATTGGCAGCCAGCAGACGGTAAAGGACAAGCTGCATATATTTTTGGAGGAGAGCCAGGCTGATGAAATCATGGCCATTGCCCAAGTTTACGACCACAAAGCTCGCCTGCATTCATACGAGCTTCTGGCAGAAATTACAAAAAGTGAAAGGTAAAAAGGAGGACATCAGCAAGGAATCCTTTTTGATTTTTCCTAAGGCATTGAATATGGATGAAACCGTGAGATCATGTTATGAGCTTGTTTACAGGATTCCTTAATTAAAAAGTTAAAAGTTGTTAGAATAGGAGACAATGATATGAACTGCAAAATTAACCGAAATGCTGCTAAAGTGCTGAAACAAATGTTGGAAAGTGAAGAGGCTGAAGGGAAAATGGTTCGTGTCTACGTTACATTGGACCATGGGGACCATGCCCATTATGAAGTAAAACTTGATACGCCCACGGACCATGATGAAATTGTGAAAACAGACAAAGGCATTGATGTTTTGCTTGATAAAAGGGAACCGTTTTTAGATGGGGTTTGGATCAGGTATTTCTATGTGCCTCAAGCACAAGCAGGATTTGACATCACGAATTCTTCTAAAGGGCATCACCATCATTAAACACGTGACAGAGCGATACTAAATGTTTTTATACCCTCATATATCTAGCAGTATACTAAGCACGGTAGATTACTTGTATTTATTGTGTAAAATGAGAATAATACCAACGATGCTTATACAATTTTAAGGGGGCTTATCATAATGAGCAAAAAAATCGCTTCATTAATAACAGACTTATTTGAAGATGTAGAATTCACAGAACCAGCACAAGCATTTAAAGATGCGGTCATCAAGGATCATAATTGACATACAGGCTGGAAAAGATATTACTGGTAAAAAAGGTGAAGCAGTAAAAATAGATAAAGGAATTGGGGAAGTTAATCCTCAAGACTTTGATGCTTTACTCATCCCTAGCGAGTTCTCTCCTGATTTATTACGTGAAGACGACAGGTTTTGGTGAATTCGCAAAAGCATTTATACAAGAAGGTAAACCTGTTTTTGCCATTTGCCATGGCCCTCAAGTATTAATTGATACAGACCTATTAAAAGGCGTGGACATAACAGGTTTTAAATCAATAAGGAACGATCTCAAAAATGCAGGTGCTAACTACAAAGATGAAGAAGTTGTGGTAAGCAAAAATATTGTAACAAGCCGTTTTCCGAATGACATTCCTGCCTTTAATCGTGAATCCTTAAAATTATTAGCTGAATAATAGCGTAAGTACTCAATAGTATCGTTTTAGGAATTAATATTTCACAATGAATTTCAATAAAAAAAGGTTTTAAGAAGGAAGGGTTTTTACTATGTCATTAAATGGTAAACGAGTAGTTGTTTTAGGGGGTACTTCTGGTATTGGTTTAGCAACTGCCAAAGCGTTTCTCGATCAATCAGCTCAAGTGATCATTGCCAGCCGTTCTGTTTCCAAATTAAATGAAGCAAAACAAGTTCTTGGTGGCTATGTAGAAGGAAATGAAATCGATTTTCGAAGCGAAGAAAAAGTAGCAGAATTTTTCAGCAAGGTTGGAAAATTTGACCACCTTGTGGTAACAGCAGGAGAAGGAGCAATGGGGCACTTTAGTGAATTGCCTGTGGCAAGTGCTAAAGAGGCGTTTGATAGTAAGTTCTGGGGGCAATATATTACAGTCCGTTCAGCACTTCCATATTTAAACAATGAGAGCTCAATCACCTTAACCTCTGGTGTATATGGCGTTCGTCCTCCTCAAGGCGCTACTACGTTAGCAGCAATCAATTCAGCCATTGAAGGATTGGTTCGAGGACTTTCCGTAGACTTAGCCCCTATTAGGGTAAACGTGGTTTCACCTGGAATTGTAGACACTCCAATCTATGCTGGAATGCCAGATGATCAGAGGCAAGCACTGTTCGACGGCATTGCACAACAGCTCCCTGTTGGACGGATTGCAAATCCGGAAGACATAGCTGAAACCTATGTATACCTTGCTAAAAATGGTTTTACTACTGGTACGGCTGTTCTTATTGATGGTGGAGCCCACTTAGTATAATGGCCTAAATGGATGTTGAACGGAAGCTTATCACCCTACCAAGCAGCGGGTTCTAACTAAAATAGAAATAAGTTAAGAATTAAGTAATTTACTGGTGGCAATACTGCAAAAGAGTATTGCCGCCTTTTTTGTTATTAGGTACATAAAAAGAAACAAAAGGAAGTGTCGATTTTTAATGAGTGTACAGGACGAAAATAAATTAACAAAAATAAAAAATTCCCTTGAAAGTCGTGTAGTTACATTGCCTGATGGAACTTCTCTGCCAAGAATAGGACAAGGAACTTGGTACATGGGAGAAAATCCTCAAATGAGAGAAAGGGAAATCAAAGCTTTACAACTCGGAATTGAATTAGGCATGAAACTAATAGATACGGCGGAAATGTATGGTGATGGCGATTCTGAACGCTTAGTAGGTGAAGCAATTAAAGGACGAAGAGATGACGTCTTTTTAGTATCAAAGGTGTATCCTCATCATGCAGGATTAGATATGATTGCCAAAGCGTGTGAAAACAGTCTAAAAAGGCTGGGAACCGATCATCTTGATTTGTACCTTTTACACTGGCGAGGACGTGTGCCATTAGCAGAAACCATTGAAGGAATGGAAAAGTTACGCAAGGAAGGAAAAATAGTAAGGTGGGGAGTCTCCAATTTTGATTCCGATGATATGAAAGAGTTATGGAACACCACTAACGGAAAAAATTGTATGATTAATCAAGTATTATATCATCTTGGTTCAAGGGGTATAGAGTATGATCTCTTACCATGGCAGCGAGAACATCACATGCCTATTATGGCATATAGCCCGCTAGCTCAAGGAGGTTCTTTAAGAAGACAACTGTTAACGGATCCAAGCATTTTAGAGATTGCAGAAAAATACGCTATACAACCCTTACAAATCGCTCTCGCTTGGACAACCCGGTCTAACAATTGTCTAGCTATTCCAAAAGCTGTACAAGAAGAACATGTACTAGCAAATGCGGAAGCTGCTATTATTGAATTAACAAAAGAGGATTTAAATAGACTTGATGAAGTATTTCCGCAACCGACTAGAAAAATGCCTTTAGACATTTTATAGAAATTTTGAGGATAGACAAGAGAGAAGGGATTGAATGTGTATGTCAACAGAGGTATTGGGAAGATTTACTCCAGATGCAGCGCCGAGGGAGCTCCCGGCTCGCCCGCGGAAAGCGAGCACATGGAGCCAATTGCTTTTTAACTATGAGCCCTCCCTTCACCAAGTAGCGGAATAGTGGGATTATCTTACTTCTATTACTCTGGTTGGGATGTAGCTCTCTTTAATAGTGGTGATTTTACTGCTGGAGTTCACTTGGAATTCGATGAGCCTGAAACAGTTAAAATGAGTGGGGAAGAAATTTTTTTAACAGCTTCATTACACCCTACTTACATAAGTATATGATCAAAAAGAGGGAGAAAGGAATGTAATGGAGATAATTGATCTATTTAAAAAAGGATATGAATTTGAAGGAATTAGAGTGGATTTTTTAGTAACTTATACCTTTCAATTATTGTTGTTATTCTTTGAATATACATAATTCTAGCCAAAGAAAAGCAGGCGAGTAATTAAAGTAGCACAACTGTTTTTTAACCCCTGTTATGAAACTATGTAAGTTAAGCTGATTATTAAGTCTCTTTTTTGCCTCTCATTTTCTTTAATCATCTATTTCCATATTGTAAAACTGCTTAAGTCGTACTTATCAACCCATTTCCACCAAGCCATTCAAACCTTCCTTAGATTCGTCAATGATTTGGTACACAATAATGGGAGAACGGTAGATCGTCCATCCTCTGTGGTGCCACACTGTGGCATGGATGGCTAACGGGTAGCTTTATTTAAAGGATGATTGTCTGCTAAAGAGGAAAAAGCCCCACTCAGTCGAGAAGGGCTTTATACATTATTACATCTAATTTGTCCTCTGGTGTCCTCCCTTTTGTCCTCCGATATTTTATATCATATTTAAAGTATTTAAGTTGAACTTTTTAAAAATGTTGATTTAAAGCCTTTTTTAATACTCTATTTCTTTATATGAAAATGAATGGGGGGCATGATGTAATCATTCGCTAAATCCCTAGAGGGGTTTAACGAGGATTCAGTCATGAGTGCTCACCTAACATGTGAATATCTTTAAAGTTGAAGGCCTCCCACAGTTTACTGTGGGAGGCCTTTTTTTTCTATGTCAATTTCAATGAATTGTTCTGGAGATGGCAGAGAACATCAACTCCTGGAATACTCCAAGTGGAGTAAAAGGGTCTGTTAAAAGTTGATTGAAAATGTTTTTAACTTAGTGAAGGATCACCCAAAGGCAGTTTTCCCTTTACAAGCTTCTTTTGCTTCGGTTATTTTTGCATGAGTTTGATATGAAGTCCATAGTTGTAGATATATCAGGAGAGTCCAGCAGTGGTAAAAGTGGTTTACTTCTACTCTGTGCATCGGTATGGGGGAGTCCTAAAGAATAAAAGTAAAAGCGGGAAACTATGAATTATCAATGTTTTTCCCGCTTTTTATCATTTTATATTTGAGTTACATATAATCATAAATAGAGTCATCAAAATAGAGCCAGTGATAATATTCAATCTGTGAATCTGTCATCTTGGAAATGTCTTTCTCATTGAATTTTTGTTGCTCAATTAATTTCTGCACTTTGGAATTTCTTTCTACTTGGCTCATCTTAAATCCTCCTTATAGTATGAGAAGTAACGAAGTATTCAAAAATTGAAAACGCTTTCTTTTTTCTTGTTTTTATTATATATCTCAATGTGAGATTAAACAAATATCAAATATAGATGATTTTTAAGGAAATAATATAGAAATGTTATTTATCTATTTACTTTGAAGCAGTTAAAGAGGCAAGGTCGAATTCCCAAGCCTGAGTTTTGTTAAAATATCAAGCCCGAGTTTCCAGAAAAGGGGGTTACTTCCTTTTGTGGGAAATAACTCTGATGATTTTTGGTTTTCACTTTTAAATAAGGAAAAGCTAAATTTCACTTGTAGTTTACACATCAAAAAAACTATTTTTGTCTGTAAGTTATTGGTTCACTAGTGATGGCGCCATTCTTCTTTATTAGCTGTCTTCTCATTTACTATATAATCTCCCACAGGACCTTATGTCAAAGAACCAATTCCAGGTAATGCAGCCAATACTGCCTGAAAACACATCTCGGGCTTACTATCTGAATATCATCTTCTGAGAGATCGATAAAACCTAGTTTCTTTTTTACTTCACCATCTTGAAGCAAATGTTAACGAACTTTGTTTTAGGCCAATTTTTCAAGTATCTTCTTTAGCATGATAAATATTTAAATCAATGTTTTTTGCTTTAGCTTCACGTTCAATTTCCTTAGTAATGAAACCTTCTTCTTCTTTTCTACTCTCAAATGGTGGCCTTACATATAAAAAGCCTGTTTCAAAACTTTTCAGCTTCCTCTAGACTCAATTCAGTTGTTTTACCATTTCCTTTTACACCATCACTCCCACAAGCTGAAACATTCAATACAAGGAATAAAACAAGACACCCATTAAGAATCTTTTGAAATTTAATTTATAAAATTTCCTCTCAATTTTTATAATAAAATTGCACCTTTCACTGTTTTACAGGGAGATTCAAATTTATAGACATAGAAAATCATATCTTCTGTTCCTTCTAAAGTGGAAGCCTCAGTTAAAATGCCATCTTTTTCTTAAAACTCATTTATGTGTTTCTTTAATAATGCAGTTTGAATTCGATTTAAGGATTTTTTCATTTTCATGATAATCTTTTTTCCTTCCGATATAATTTAGGATTAGGTTTATGCTTCCTCTTGTAATAGGGGGGCTTTTTCAGGTTCTTCATACTAGTTATTTATAAGAATTTAATTGAAAATGCTCACCTATTTGCTCACCTGACATTGAAATATCATGACACTAAGTGAAGTTAGTTTAGGTGGCTTTGACCAAAAGTGTTGATATTTTTACCTTGTTACTTCCTATTATTGAATGGGCGGGCATGATGTAATCATCGCTTAAATCCCTTAATATAGGGGTTTAACGGGAGATTCAGTCATGAATGCTCACACCAAATATGTGAATATCTTTAAAGTTGAAGGCCTCTCAGAGTTTACTGTGGGAGGCCTTTTCTTTATATATGAATTCGTTATTTCCTAATCGTTGTTGATTTTTTAATTCCTACTACAGCTTCAATCAATAGGGAAGTGGTAGGTATGCCTAAATAAGTTTGGAGTAATGCTCTTTTTCATTCCTGCTTTTTTCGGAAGCCGTTTAAGCTGGGTATCAACTATTCGGTGCTTCTATGACATGTTAACAGGGTTTCATCAATCTTAATCGTATGTAAAGAACCCTTTGTTTTTGGTGTTAAAAGTTGCCCATTTTATGATCACGATTCTTAAACCGGTATAGGGAATACACGATTTCTACTAGGGAAGCATCGCTGAAAAATAAGGGAATTATGAAATGTAAATTATATCGTTTCACTTTTGGGACGGGAGGATTTACTAAATATATTAGTATAAAGTTAGAAGTGCGGAAACACTTACCCTAACCTCTTTGTTAAAAGGAGTTTGACCACAATGAAAATTATTAGAGTTAGAGAAGTTGAAATTGCACTTTGGGTATTATAATAGTAGGAGTTGAATTTAATGGATGAGTTAATAGTTGAATTTAAAAAGATGAAATATCATCAAAAGTTATTACTTACAATTGCTTTGGATAAAAATCCTGAACAATATACTTTTTTTCATTTCATTTTGAATAATGATCTGAGTGAAAAGGATTCAAAGGTGATTTTTGATATACTTCATGCTTTAGAAGATAAAAAAGAAGGTACTTACAAAAAGGGTAAATATGAAGCAGCCATTGCATCATTATTAGGAGATAATCCTTCAGTGTCCATGGATACCTTTGAAAAGGCATTGTTACATGTAAATATTGATGTGAACCCTATTTATCTAATTAAATCCTTGAGAAATCAATATTTTCAAGTTGATTTATGTAATTACCTTTTGGAACAATAAAGTATAATCTCAAAAAGCATAAGTATATAATATTATTTCGGCAAACTAACTAAATATGCAAAAGCGAGATAACCCCTTTTTTTACAATTGCACTGACCTGAAAAATGAGAAAAGTAAAAACACTTTTCGTTGAAAAGTAGGTATTGAATATCAGCCAATCAATGTGGAGGTGTTTTTTTCTATGGAAAAAAATGCAGTGTAGTTAAATAACTCTATAAGGATAATAATTAATTTTTTGTCTATAGGGTAGTTCATCCACGTACCCATTTTTTTATAATTTTCATAATAATGATGAATTGCGTATAATGAGGTTATGGAAGGGTATATATACATTTAAATCAATACGAATTGAAAGAATGGTTATCATTCTATTCTATAAGCAAATAATCTATCAAAGGTGAAATGATTATGATAGCTAGTCTTATGAAGTCTTGGACAATATGGATGAAAATTGGAGTGATTTTATTCGGGGTATTCTTACTATCGTGGTTGGGTCCTGACGAAATTGGTCTTACTGATTTGCTTATTTCATTAAGAGAAGGTGAAGAAACAGGAAATCAGTTAATGCTTGCGGTTTTTTTGCTAGTGTCTTTAAATACAGTTTTAGCTTTGTTTCATTATATTGGTGCACTGCTGTTGGGTGACGAAATCGCTGCTCGTTTAAACCGTCCATGGTTAAAAATCATCATTCCTCTTATTGTTATTCCTCTCGATTATATCGTGATAAATGCTTATTATTCTTTAACATACTCATTTAGCGCATATGCTTTGTTATTGTTGTTAGCCATCTTATTATTGCAAGCCTTTGAAAAGGATAGGCTAAAGCCAATTATTAAAACGATTATTTGTTCTCAATTAATCTTTGGGATTGAATGGCTGAATGAGATTCCTTCTTTATCCCAATATGGATTTGGCCAAGGGTCGATTTCAAAGGAATTAACAGATATAGCGGTTCAAATTGGATTCGAGCAATCTTTAACATTGTACAGTTTAACTTTGTGTTTAATTTTCGTTATTAATGCTGTTATTTTAGCTGTGTATTTTTCATTGGCTGAACAAAAGTGGCGGATAAAGCAAGAGCTTCATTATGCGCAGTTAGAAGCAATGCAGTCAAGATCAGGACGGGAAGCACTTTATCTGGTCCATGATTTAAAAACGCCTCTTACAACAATTGAGGGGCTAAATTCTTTAATTAGTATGAAAGTGGACGATTCTAAAATTAAAGAATATTGCCAAAGGATTTCAGCATCGATTCTTTCCGTTAGCGACATGATTTCCGAGATTTTATATGATGATAAAAAACATTGGTGCCGTATAAAAGATTTAGTTGAATATGTCGAAGCAAGCAGACTGAGCGGGACAAATCTTAATCTGAAGGTAGACTTTCAAACAGATCCTGAAATTAAAATTTTCATTAATAAAATCCGAATGACAAGGGCATTAGTGAATTTAATTGACAATGCTTATGATGCAGTGAATGGAATAGAAGATGGAAAGATTTTGCTTAAGGTAAAAACCTATGAAAATGAACTTTGGTTGGGCGTATCAGATAACGGGAAAGGGATTTCACCTAAAGAGCAGGAGAAAATATGGAAAGCTGGGTTCAGTACAAAATCGCATCCAGGCATGGGATTAGCTTTCGTACGACAAGTTGCTGAAGGACATGGTGCAACGGTGGAAATTGATAGCAAGCTTGGGCACGGGACAATATTTTGGATTAAACTAGCTGAGGGGAGTGTGTCAAGATGAACATTTTAGTCATAGATGATGATACATCAATTCAATATATGCTAAGTGAAATTTGTGAATTTGCCGGCTGGAATGTAGATACGGCTAACAACGGAAAAGAAGGGGTAAATGTGTTTGCAGAAAAAGGAGCAGATGTTGTTTTAGTTGATTATCATATGCCGGAAATGGACGGAATAAAAACAGTGGGTGAGCTTCGTAAACTTAATGCCGATGTTCCGATTCTTGTATTAACAGTCGATGAACGACAGGAAATTGCTGATCGCTTTCTTGAAGCAGGCGCAACGGATTTTGCCTTAAAGCCTGTAAAAGCGCCTGATTTGATTTCAAGAATTCAACTGCATGCCCGCCTAGCAAAATTAACCCAATCAGCTCCGCAGCAAAAATCCAGTGAAGAAAAGGATGTATTTGTAACAAAGGGAATTAGTAAGAGAACACTTCGTCACGTTAGTGATTTTCTACATTCTAATCGCGAACCTTTTTCTGTTGATACAATTTCTAAAGAAGTTGGATTGGCTTATCCGACCGTTTATCGCTATATTATGCATTTACTTGATGAAGGAAAAGTGGAAACTATTGTGAGTTATCAAAAAATAGGAAGACCCAAAAATTTATATCAATGGATTGTTGACTAAGAAACTGCCTTAATACAAGGCAGTTTTTTATTATGATGGGGGGGGGGGCTCCGTTACTGCACAGACCGTTAATGCAACAAGACTTTTTTTCTTTTTTTTCTGTATTTTTATATTTTCTGATAATATAAAATTATTTTACAACACTTAAGATTCTTTAAAATATTAATACCTTCATTGAATGTCTTTATAAGTTAATGCTCATGTAGATTTTGCTATCAGATTCTTTTTGCACCAGAGTGAAGATTAAAAATGTAAACGCTTACTGATGATGAGTTGGATGGCATGAGTGGCCATCATTGTACCAATCAATTGTCTATTAAAATAAAGACCATGCAATTATTTTGTGAATGTAACGATTGGTGGTTAACCATATTGAGGAGGACTTTATTATGCAAGCACTATTAAAAGAAGAAGTTCAGCAGCCAAAACAGTCCAGGAAAAAGCATCCTCCAGGACTGTATATGCTGTTCGCTACTGAGGCATGGGAGCGCTTCAGCTATTACGGAATGAGGGCAATTCTTGTTCTTTACTTAACAGCAACGGTTGTAAACGGCGGGCTTGGAGTCGACAAATCTGCGGCTATGGGCATATACGGATTCTTTACTGGTGCCGTTTATATTACGCCAATGATTGGCGGATACTTGACTGACCGTTTCATGGGCAGAAGATTGGCGATCACGATTGGCGGTATTTTAATGGCGCTTGGTAACTTTTCGCTATTCGCAAGTCAGAGTTTGACAGCGCTTTACATTGGTCTTGGTTTATTGATTATCGGTAATGGTTTCTTCAAGCCAAACATCTCGACAATTGTTGGTGATCTTTATGAAGACAATGATCCGCGTCGTGATGGGGCTTTTACCATCTTCTATATGGGTATTAACGTTGGGGCTTTCTTCGCACCATTAGTAGTCGGGCTTATGAGCTATAAATATGGGTTCTTGACAGCAGCAATCGGCATGATTGTAGGACAGTTAGTTTTCAACTTATTAGGCAATCGCTATTTAGGTGATATAGGTAAAGAACCTACTGGCAAACCGGAAGTTACAGCTGGTAAAAAATCAGCTGCACCGTTAACGAAAAGAGAACAAAAACGTACAACGGCTATCGTGATTTTGGCAGTCTTCGTCATTGCTTTCTGGGCCGCTTTCGAGCAGGCAGGAAGTTCATTGACATTGTATGCTAATGACCAAATTGATCGGAATGTATTTGGCTTTGAGGTTCCAACTGCCTGGTTCCAATCATTGAACCCATTATTCATCGTGATTTTAGCGCCAATTATGTCTGCTTTATGGTACAAGCTTGGCAGCTCAAAACGCGGTGACTTAAAAACCCCAACGAAGATGGCTCTTGGTTTAGTCACTGTTGGTTTAGGTTTCTTAGTACTGCTTCCTGCCGTTATGTACACAGGAAACGATACAGCCCTGAAAGTGAACATCCTGTTCATGATTGTAACGTATTTCCTTCATACATTAGCCGAACTAATGATTTCACCAGTCGGTTTATCAATGGTGAGCAAAATTGCTCCAATCAAGCTAGCCTCTCTTCTAATGGGAGTATGGCTGGCAAGTTCCGCGGTGGCCAATATGGTAGCCGGACAATTAGCTGCATATACGCAGTCTTTAGGTTACCTGGAAATCTTCAGTGTGATTGGTTTTGTAACAATTGGTTTAGGTATTGTATTATTGTTTCTTTCGAAGCCAGTAGCAAAGCTGATGAAATAATGAGAAATGGAGCTCGACCCAAAAGGCATATAATGTGCCATTTGGGTCGAGCTTTTTATAGTGTGAAAAAATAATAGAATCGGTCCAAACTGGTGTAAGAGGAGCTCCACAACGACCAAACAAGAAAGGAACGATTCTTTCAAGTTTTATTTCTGTTTGCTTAATCTTATTGTGTTTCAGCTTTTTCACGAGTCTTTCATCAATTTGAATGGTATGGAACATAAGTAAACCAAAGCAAATCAATGGGAAGTTCTTATAGAACAAGTCAAAGCTATATTAGATGAGAAACAATAATAAACACTTAGGTGGATTAATGGACTTGGTTTCAATAATCGACCAGCCACTTTTAGTAGAAAAGCACTCAGAGCTGGTTATGTAAAAGAGCCTATGAATTAGGCTGTAATTCCACTCCACTTAAGTGATTATATGAAATTTGTACGAGTGGTAACTTGCAACAAAAAAGGGGGAATCTTGAGGATAAGGCTGGCCAGATTTCCAAAGGCACGGGACCAGGCGCCAGGCCCAACCTGATGTAACATCCTCAATTATAAGGGGAGATGGAGGCTATGCAAGAGAAGGAAGATAAGTGAATAGGTGATCTAATCCTATATGGAAACAGAAGAAAGGAAAAGGGAATCTTATCGCAATCCCTAACGACTTCTGGATAGGCTATACTTATCTAGACAGAAAATTTAAGGTCGGGTAGACTACAGATACAACTAGTTATAGAAAAGAGGTCCGATATGCGACGCGATATACAACTGAATGAACAAGCTTTCTCTTCCAAGGAAGTGGCAGAAGAAGTGGGGATTGCAACTCCCACTGTTCGAAAGTATGGTCAAATCTTAGAGCGGAATGGATATGAGTTTTTGAAAGATGGAGATCGGCGTATCTTTGTTAAATCTGACATCGGTGCGCTTATAGCGCTACGCGATACGGACAAGCCCCTAGACGATACAGCTAAAGACCTTGTGTACCAACAAAAAGAAAGATTAGAAGGATCCAATGAAACACACATAGCGATACCCGATACATATGAAAATTCACCCCACGACCCCAATCAATTAAACGAGGTCTTAATGTTTTTAGTCAATGAACTCGCAGCCACACGTGAAATGAATGTCCAACTGACTAACGATATGTCACAGCTTAAAACAAAGGTTTCCCGGCTCCAGCAAGATCATCATGTTATAAGTTCTAGTATTGGAAATTCAGCGCAAAGAACTAATACTAAAATTGAACAATTAACTGAACAACAAAATACCCATTACGAAACATTGCTGGAACAAGAAAAACAAAAAAGTGAACTCTTACAAAAAGAAATACAAAATATGCGGGACGAACAGAAAAAAGAATGGAGTTCACAAAATGAATTTAATAAACGTTTAGAAGAGGCTATACAAAAACGTTCCGAAAAATGGCGGGGACTTTTCTCCATATTCAGAAAATAAGGGATGACTGTTAAGTTTTTTTGCCTAGCTCTGTATTGATTTGTTATTGATGAAGAAACACTTGATAGATTGAGAAAAGCATTGTAATGCAAATTCAAAAAACTTTAAAAAAATTCATAGTGCCATATATGATTCGCGTAGCTGAAAAACAGAATGAAGAAAGAATATTTCAACATAACAGGTTTGGCACCTGTTATGTAAGAGCTTGGCGATTCCAATGTATTGGACATTCTACCAAAGGCAAGCGAAGGCTCAATTGAAATTCATTGGAGATTTGTTTAAGCGATATGCATCTAAAACAAAATGCACAATTTGAAGCAAGAAATAAAGGCATGTTTGATAAAAAGGGAGCTGAGGGGGTTGAAAACATGCATTCAAAAACAAAAGTCATCCTTAATAGAGGTGCTCCAGACAGGGATTGATCGGCTCTTTTTTGTGTGTTGCGTATCGCTGGGCGATATAACTTGCAGATGAATTCGAATCTTTATGTTTAATAGAAAAGTGACGTTTAATGCAAACATGATATACATCCGAATGAACGAGTATTCTTTGTATTCTTTTCTAAGGAAGTGGCAGAAAAAGTGGGGATGCACACCCACTGTTCAAAAGTATGGACAAAACTTAGAACGAAACGGATATGAGTTTTTTAGATGGTGGTTGCCTATCTTTATTCAATCTGACATCGAAGCGCACATAGCGTTATACGATACGCGATAAGGGCAAGTCCCTGGAGGGTACAGCTAAAGATCTTATGTACAAAAAGATAGATTAGAAGGAACCGATGAAACAGAGATAGCGATACCCGGTATAAAGACAACTTAACCCATAATTCCAAACAAATAAATGAGATTTTAAATGTTCTAACCAATGAACAACTCGCAGCTACGCTTGAAATGAACAATCCACTGACAAGGATATGGCTCAGCTTAAAACAACGGTTTCCCAGCTCCAGCAAGATCCATGGCCTCAATAGTGTTCCTCAAGAAAGGGGCTTATCGGTTCTTTTTTTTGTTTCGTATCGGTGTGCGATATAACATCAAAATAAGTCCACAGATTCTTCATCTTTAAATAGAAAGGGAAGTCCGATATGCAAGAGGATTTACTTCGGAATGAATGAGCATCCTGTTCAAAGGAAATGGAAATGCAAAATCAATGCTCGAAAGTATGTCTAAAACTTAGAGCGAAATGAATAACCATTATTAAAATGTGGGAATTTACACACCTTCTTTCAATCCGACATCGAAACGCTTAAGCGATACGCTATACGGGGAACCCACTAAACGATAGAGCTAAAGGCCCTTGTATCAAGAAAAAGAAAGATTAGAAGGAACCAATGAAACAGAGATAGCGATACCCGATACATATGACAATTTAACCCATGTTCTCATTCAATTAAAAGAGAGCTTAATTTTTAACCAATAAACTCGCAGCTACGGGTGAAATGAACATTTAACTGACAAACGATATGTCACAGCTTAAAACTGAACAACAAAAAAACCATTAAGAAACATTACTTCAATAAGAAAAAGGTTTCATTACTTTTTTTTAGTCTCTTTGACTATATTGAGATGTTAAATAACAGTTTAAACCGAGGCAATCAAATCAATAGTAGAAATTCCTTTGTTCCAACTATTCAGAATCACTATTTTTCAAATTTCAACAATTTCCCGAGAAATAACTACAAATTCTGAGTAGATATCGACAAAATTAGAAGGTTCTAAAAGATGTAGTAAAACATTGGTGAAAATTATGACCAATTGAGTTTTTTAACAAGGAATTCAGATAGGAAGCGTGGTTGATTAAGTTAAAAATTTGATTGAAAACGTTTATGGGTATTGAGTGTGGGGAAGTAGACGAACTATATCTCTTTTGAATGAAAGCGTATGTGTCTGAGAAGAACACACCTTTCAGGACTAAAGAAATTTTCAACCAATACACTCGCAGCTATGCGTGAGGTGAACATTTAACTGACAAACGATATGTCATAACTTAAAACTGAACAAAAAAAACCATTAAGAAACATTACTTCAAAATAAGAAAAAGGTTTCTTAATGGTTTATTTAGAGTCCTTTACGATATTGAGGTGTTAATAACAATTTAAACCGAGGCAATCAAATCAATAGTAGAAATTCTTTTGTTCTAACTATTCAGAATCACTATTTTCAAATTTCAACAATTTCCCGAGAAATAACTACAAATTCTGAGTAAATATCGACAAAATTAGAAGGTTCTAAAAGATGTAGTGAAACATTGGTGGAAATTATGACTAATTGAGTTTTTTTAACAAGGAAATCAGATAGGAAGCGTGGTTGATTGAGTTAAAAACTGATTGAAAACGTTTATGTGGTATTGAGTATGGAGAAGTAGACGAATTATTTCTTTTTTGAATGAAAGCGTATGTGCTTGGGAAGAACGCACCTTTCAGGATTAAAGAAATATAAAGGGGTGAATGAGGGACAACCTACGATAGTATTGAAGGCAGCTAAATTGCCGCGAGTAGCAACCTGTGCTATCAAACACCACAATAAGACCTAAAAGCAAGTCAAAGAGAACAAGGCTAATGCCGAAGACAAAAGGAGGTCCCAAGGCAAGGGATACAAATGTCTCGTAGCGAAGCCAAGACAAAGCAGGTAAACAATGATAGCGTTTTTTATAGGTAAAATGGTGCCATCAAACTAAAATAAGGAAGGCAGCTAGATCCCCGCGAGTAGCAACCTATGATAGTTGACAAGTACTATGCAATCTCTAATTGGTTTAGAAAATCCACTATATAATACGTTACAAGCTTAGCACCTTAAACAGGTGCTTTTTTATGTTCATACTTAATAAACACTCCATTTAAAAGGAGTGCCTTCTTGTTATACAGTGATAACTATCTGGTAATTTACTAAAATCTACATACTAAAGCTATCTAAACCTTGTTGGGTCAAAGTAAAAGAAACAATTGCCCAATTTTCTAATTTAACACGATATGTAGCGTCTTGGTTACACCCGTCCAGTTTAGTGCTGTAGTGCCATTTTTAGCATATCAGACACTAATTTCCCAATCGACTTAGTTAGAATAAAAGTTTCGATTTAATAGTATCCAATATGGTTATTCAAGTTTTGAAAAAAATTTTTTAAGAAATATATCGTCAATCAGTAGATGCAGGCTGTTTTTTATATTTTCTATTTTACATCCTTAGTTTGTTATATCAGAAAGTGGTTGGGAAAAAACAAGAGACGGTAAAAAGGTGCAGTGGAACGTGATGTCTGTACGGCCGAAATGATGCTGAATTTCCATTACTCCTACACCCACTTATGGTGGGGGTGGGTGTCCCCCTGGGTTCATACTGCACAATATCAATCTATTTATTTCATTAAAAAAAGTCCAGCTCTAAAGGTGTTACCTCATAAAATATAGTAAAATTCATTGCTTTCAGGAGAGGGTAACATTGACAAACCATGAACGAATTCCGAGTGGCGTTATCGTAATGTGGAGCGGATCCATTAAGAATATTCCAAAAGGATGGTTGTTATGTGATGGAACGAAAGGAACGCCAGATTTGAGGGAGCGCTTTGTTTTGGGAACAGCTGAAAATTCGCAAATTGGCGATAGGGGTGGACATAAAAGAATAAAACTGGAAAAATCCCAACTTGCTCCCCATAGTCATACCGGAAACACGGCTGAGGCTGGAGACCACACACATATGGGTATGACGGATATAATACGGGAACAACGAATGTAGCTGGAAACCATACGCATACGGGAATAACGAATGTAGCTGGAGACCACACGCATACGGGAACAACGAATGTAGCTGGAGACCACACGCATATGGGAACAACGAATGTAGCTGGAGACCATACGCATACGGGAACAACGAATGTAGCTGGAGACCATACGCATACGGGAACAACGAATGTAGCTGGAAGCCACACGCATACCGGTATGACAAATCCTTCTGGAATACATTCACACCAATACGTTGATCGTGGCGATACAACCACTAATAAACCGGCAGGCGGGAATCAAGCAGCAGCCAATAACACTTCCGGCATTTATACCACATCTCCAGCAGGGGAACATACCCACAACTTTACGACATCAGAAGCAGGAGCCCATAGCCACGACTTTACGACATCTGAGGCTGGAGCCCATAGCCACGACTTTACGACATCTGAGGCTGGAGCTCATAGCCACGATTTTACGACATCAGAAGCAGGAGCCCATAGCCACGACTTTACGACATCAGAAGCGGGGAATCATAGCCACGATTTCACGACATCAGAAGCGGGGGCCCATAGCCATGACTTTACGACATCTGAGGCTGGAGCCCATAGCCACGACTTCACGACATCAGAAGCGGGAGCCCATAGCCATGATTTTACGACGTCAGAAGCGGGAGCCCATAGCCACGACTTTACGACATCGGAAGCGGGAACCCATAGCCATGACTTTAGGACAAACTTGGCAGGTAGCGGAAAGTCAATTAATATAATGAATCCGTACTATATACTGGCGTTTATTATGAAAAAATAGGCAGCTAAGGTCTAGTGGCTTTTTTCTTTTGAGCCGCATTTTCGCCTGCCATGAGAATCAGGTAGGCACTTTCTCCGAATGAATGTTATTATTGTGATTCCGAGAATTAAGGAATTTTATCCATTATTCATTAATTATATAAATCAGGCTATGTATTAATATATTTCTAATTTCTTCATTCTCAAATACAGAAGAACGAAAAAATACGGCCAAATTGCTGATCATTGTGGAGACGGATAAGAAAAAGTGTCCTATGCTCATAACATGATCATAACCTTTTTTCTTCTTTTTTAAATTATAATGAAAAGGAGAAAACCCTTTTAATATCATCTATATATATATGCCTTATTGAATGGGCGGCACATGTGAATATCTTTAAAGTTGAAGGCCTCCCAGTTTACCGTGGGAGGCCATTTCTTATTTGGCAATTTCAACGAAAAGTGGGATGGAGGAGAAAATCAACTCCTAGAATCATTCCAAGTAAAGGGACTGTTAGAAGTTGGATTAATTTGGAGTTTGGGTTTTGAATCTAAAACTTAGTCTACTGTGAAATTATTTTTTATAGGTTCAATTATTAAGGGACTGAATTGTTCCTTTCTATTTTTGTATTGTTCGATTATCTTTTCATTATTTAGTTCAATTTCCCGGATCCCTTCCATAATATCGAGAGCTAGTGTATCGGAATCGGTTGAAACGACTAAATTCTCCAGCCCAAGGGACTGAAACAATTCAAATACTTTAAATCTGTAACCGGGACATTTCCTGCTAAGGAAAGGATATTGGCGTGAAGTTTAAAGTTAATGCTCAAACCGCAGACAGAGAGTTTTTCAATAAGATCTTCCTAGAGAATAAAGATGGATCATAAGTCACATTCAAGGGGTCATTCAATTTATCATAAAGTCGTTTGGAGGCCTACAACGTACAATAATATTTTATAACCCGACTTTATTAATTTTTTGGATACTTGTAGTAGCGCATTTTCAATAGCAGCTTCTTGAGAATGTCCGAAAGCTTTAAGTCTTTACAGGCTCTCAGGAAAATCATGCAGATGTTTGCCTTTGTCCATGCTATTCAGTAATGGAAAACGGAGTGCAGCTGTAAACAGTCCACACTCCACTTCGTCTGGATCGCCAAACCAAATGAACAATGGCGCTATACAAAAAAATGAGAAAATGTCAGGTGACACATTCCCAGTCCTTTAACACTATATATGTTTCGGCATTCTCAGCAAGAGCGTTTGGGACATTCACAAATCTATACAACGATTAAATGTCCACCTTCCGATGTCTTCTACGTATAAATAATTATATCAGAATAATATTATTGGCTTTATCCTCTTATAAGGTTAAGAGGATTGCAACTGATGATTGTGTTATCAAAAAACAGGTGAATGATAATTATTTCTTCACGACGGAATGTAATTCATTTTGGTCAAGTTCCTTACTTTCACGAACAATACCGGTTTTAAAAGGGGTCGAACGTGTGAATATTCGGAGTAGCATCATCATTCATGGCTGAAAAGGATATTGGGGGTCTACGTATCTACATATGATTTCTTATAAACATAATTATTTTTTTTGAGAGTTTCGACATTATATTGACAATAATATAGTTACTCATTACAATTGAAAATAATTCTCAATATGGTACAGGGGGCACCAATGGTTATGTCAAAACGAAGAAACAGCAAAAAAGTGTTATTTATATCGGCAATCGTTTTAATTCTATCAACGCTTTTACTTGGATGTACAAATGAATCAAAAGAAAATTCAACTTCAAACAAAGACAGTAAAGACATGCTTACTTTGGCTTGGCCGAGGGATATAGGTGAAATGAATCCGCATGTCTATAATCCTTCTCAATTATTCGCTACATCAATGATATATGAACCTTTGGTCAGCTACCAAGATGGAGGTAAGCTGAAACCGCATTTAGCTGAATCTTGGGAAATTTCCAAGGATGGGAAGGAATATACGTTCAACCTCCGTCAAGATGTGAAATTTTCTGACGGTACTAGCTTTAATGCTGAAATTGTGAAAAAGAACTTTGATACTATATTGAAAAATGTTGATTTACATAGTTGGTTGGGCTTTATTACGAAAGTGGATCAAACGGAAGTAATTGACCAAAACACATTTAAACTAACATTAAAGGAGCCATATTATCCTACTATTCAAGAGTTAGCCGTTGTTCGTCCAGTCCGATTCTTAGGTGATGCTGGATTCCCTAAAGATGGTGACACTTCTAAAGGTGTTACAAAACCAGTCGGTACAGGGCCGTGGATTTTGGAAGAACATAAAGCAGATGAATATGCTATTTTCAAACGCAATGAAAATTATTGGGGTGAACTCCCTAAAGTTAAGAAAATCAAAGTCAAGATCATTCCTGATGCGGAAACCCGTGTTCTTGCTTTTGAAAAAGGTGACCTGGACCTAATTTATGGTGAAGGTGCTATCAGTCTGGATGCGTTCAAACAATTAGAAGCAACAGGTAACTATGAGACTAGTATTTCTGATCCGGTTGCGACAAGACAACTAGTTATGAATACGAAGAAAGAACAACTTTCAGATTTACGTGTTCGTCAAGCGTTACAATATGGATTTAATAAAAAAGCAATGGTTGACGGAGTTACTTCTGGGTTGGAAGAGAAGGCAGATTTCATTTTACCGACAAACTTTCCGTATACTTCAGACATTGATGTAACAGCGATTGATTATAATGTCGAAAAAGCAAAAGCTTTATTAGATGAAGCAGGATGGAAGCTTCCAAAAGGAAAAAACGTTCGTGAGAAAGACGGAAAGCCGCTTGAAATCGAGTTAATGTACGACTCTGCAGAATCGATTCAAAAAGCAATGGCCGAAACATTACAATCTGAGTGGGCGGCACTGGGTGTTAAATTGAATATCGTTGGAGTTGAGCTTACGGTACAAATTGAAAGATTCAAAGCTAATGATTTTGAATTGAATTTCTTTAGTAACTATGGCGCTCCATATGATCCACATACTTTCGTAAATGTCGTTGGTTCGGAAGGATTTGGTTTTAACGAAGCCATTTCATCTTATCCGAACAGAGATGAGTTGTTAAAACAAATTGCAGATGTTCCTGGAACAACAGATGAAAAAGAACGTCAAGAACTTTACTCAACCATTTTGGAATCACTGCAAGACCAAGGAGCGATTGTGCCTATTTCTTATATTAAGAAAATAGCTGTTTACCAAAAAGATGTATCTAATTTTACATTCCCTGCTAACCGGGATGAACATCCATTCACAGGAATTAGCATCGAGAAGTAAGTTACAGGAGGGTTATCATGGGCACATATATCTTGAAACGAATTATGGCCATTATTCCCATCTTTCTTTTGGCCACTCTTCTAACGTTTGGAATGATTCACCTTTCACCTGTGGACCCAGCTGAGGCATATTTATCTGCAGCACATATCCAATCTACAGATGAGATATTGGCTCAGAAAAGACATGAGTTTGGCTTAGATCAACCCCTCCATGTTCAATATGTAAATTCTATTATTAAGATATGCCAATTTGATTTTGGCATATCTTATCTTTCGAATAAACCTGTTTGGGAAGAGGTTACCTATCGAATGCCAGCGACCATTCAGTTAGCTTTAGGTAGCATCCTATTAGCTATCCTGGTCAGTGTCCCTCTTGGATTTTTGGCAGGCATAAAGAAAAACAGTGGTATTGACCATTTTAGTCGCCTTCTCTCTTTTTTCGGGGCGTCCATCCCTTCTTTTTGGCTTGGTTATTTATTGATTTTTTTCTTTTCTGTTAAACTCGACCTATTTCCTGTCGAGGGAATCGGGACTTGGCAACATCTGGTTCTTCCTTCCGTTACTTTAGCATTGCCATTAATAGCTTTGTATACTCGATTATTACGTGCTAGCGTTCTTGAAAATTTACAGGAACCTTATGTCCTTTTTGCTCGCACAAGAGGGATTCATGAAAAAGCCATTATGGGAAAACATGTATTGAGAATAGCCATATCCCCCATGATTACTGGACTGGGGATGAATTTAGGAAAGCTGCTGACGGGAACCATTATCGTCGAAGCGGTTTTTTCCTGGCCAGGATTCGGTCGTTATTTCATTGAAGCTATTTTTAATCGGGATGTTCCTGTCATTCAATGCTATGTGCTTTTAGCTGCGGGACTATTCATTTTTAGCAACTTGATTGTTGACCTAATCCAAATGTGTATCGACCCACGCATCTCCAGAAAAGGAGGGCAACGGCAATGATAACAAGTCTTCGTATTATAATGAGAAGTCAGAAAGTGATTGTCCTTTGTTCAATAATATTAAGCTTTCTATTTATCATCACCATCTTGGCTCCTTGGATTGCACCTAATGACCCTATTTCTGTCAATTTAGCTAATAAACTACAGCCATCTTCTTTTGAGTATCCATTGGGAACGGATCATTTAGGAAGATGTACGTTATCACGCATCTTATATGGAGCTCGCATTTCGTTAGGATTTGCTACATTAATCTTTATTTCATCTTTAGGCATCGGTTTGATTGTCGGAACCATTGCTGGTTATAAAGGTGGATGGGTGGACCAGGTGCTAATGAGACTGTGTGATGGTGTTATGGCATTTCCGAACCTTTTGCTCATTCTTGGACTTGTTGGTATATTGGGACCTGGCCTTAAACAGGTCATCATAGCATTGATGCTTGTGCAATGGGTGTATTATGCGAGAATTTTCCGAGGAATGGTACTTAGTCTAAAAGAACAAAACTATATAGCGGCAGCTAAAATAAGCGGTTCTTCTCAATGGAAGATAATAAAGAAACATATTGTTCCAAATGTTCTTCCTCCGCTCGCTGTTATGGGTACATTAGAAATGGGTTGGGCCATCATGGATATATCGGCCATGTCGTTTCTAGGTTTGGGCGTGCAACCCCCTACACCAGAATGGGGAGCAATGATTCATGAAGGGAAATCCTATATTCGGACGAATCCAGAATTAATGCTATATCCAGGTTTGATGATTATGCTTGTTGTCGTCACCTTCAATTTATTAGGCGAAGCGCTATCAGAACGTTTTGGAGTCAAACGTCGTTAATAAAAAGGAATGAGAAGATTGAGAACAGAACGGCCGAATGTATTAACAGTGAGCGATCTACATGTACAAGTACAAACAAAGGATGGTGCTTCCACCCTCGTTCAGGATATTAATTTTGAACTGGAAAAAGGGAAGGTATTGGGTCTTGTTGGGGAAAGTGGGAGTGGTAAAACGGTTACGAGTATGTCCATTCTACAGCTTCTTGATCGGAAAACAACGACAATCAAAGGAAGCATTACCCTTCAAGGGCGAGAATTAAATGGTTTGGACGATAAAGAAATACGTGGAATTCGCGGCAAGGATATTGCCTTTATTATGCAAAATCCGATGAATTCATTTACGCCTGTTTTTACAATTGGCAATCAATTTGTCGAAACGATTAGGTCTCATACCGGATTGAATAAAAAACAAGCAAAAGAGCTTGCCATCGAAGCGATGCAAAATGTAAACCTGCCAAATCCCGCGAAACTATTAAAAAGCTATCCTTTTCAATTGAGTGGAGGTATGCTTCAACGCGTGATGATTGCGATGGCCGCATGTTTACAGCCTTCCGTTATTATTGCTGATGAGCCGACGACTGCACTCGACGTACATAACCAATTACAGGTACTTCGCCACTTGGATAAAATTCGTTCTGAATATGGAACATCCATTTTACTCATTTCTCATGATCTTGGCGTCATTTCTGAAATGGCAGATGATGTAGTCGTTATGCAACATGGCAGAATTGTAGAAACAGCAAATGTGTTTGAACTATTTGATAATCCGCAGCATGAATATACAAAGAAACTGCTAAATGCCCGCCTTAGCATTAAACATGAAGAGCCTATCACCCATATGTCGTGATATATGGACTGCATTTTTTTGAGGGGTGAACAAATGAGTTTATTACAAGTAAAAGCAGTAACTCATAGCTATAATTCTCATACGTTTTTAAAATGGAAAGAGCCTTCTAAAAAAGTACTCACTGACATTTCCCTCTCCATTGATGAAGGAACATGTTTAGGGCTGCTTGGCACGAGTGGAGCTGGAAAAAGTACATTAGGAAAAGTGATCCTTGGCTTAGAACGTCCACAGCAAGGGCAGGTTCTGTTTCAAGGGCATGATATCTATACCGCTGATAAGCTTACACGACAAAAGATACGCCGAGAACTACAAGTCGTCTTTCAGGATTCATATTCAGCTGTCAATCCACGAATGACCGCCGAAGGTATTATAGGCGAGCCATTGGAAAACTATGAAAAACTAACCGTAGCCGAACAAAAAAGAACGGTTAGTGAGTTATTGGAAAGAGTGGGCCTAAGTGAAAAGGATTTAAAAAAATACCCACACCAATTTAGCGGTGGACAATTGCAAAGAATTAATATTGCTAGAGCAATCTCTCTTAAGCCATTGCTAATCGTCTTGGATGAATCCGTAAGCAGTCTGGATATGGTTAATCAAACACTTATTTTAGAATTATTAAGTGAGTTGAAAAAAGACTTCGGCTTATCTTATCTTTTTATTACACATGATATTAAAGCGGCTTATTCAATCTCTGATACTTTGGGTGTACTGGAAAAAGGAGAATTAATCGAGCATTACAATTCCAAAGATCAGTTTTTTTCGTCAGAACATCCTGTCGTTAAACAGATGAGAAGTTCTATACTCGCTGAGCATCCGCGTTTTCGTTCTCTTCCAATGAGGATTAACAAGTCCTAGTTTAGAATATCTTTGAAGGCCTCGATTTCCGTATCGTGGCCCTTGTTTATCATATTGGAGGAGTTGCAATAGCATACTTTATACCGGTTATTCGTTTTTTACGATTTAGCGATGTGGGCGTTCGTTATTATGACTAACGTTGAATATCCGGCTGCCATCTGACAGCTTCTGTAACTAAAGGGGAAGTTGGTTGCACAAGCTATCGAGCATTTCGCTGTAATGGGGAATGCTTTTTATTTTTGTCTTATAAATGTATAAACAATAAAAATGTAATTGTATTCAATAATATTTTATTGTAAAACAATAAAAAACGTGTTAAATTCAAATTGACAATAAATAAATGAGGTGCTTTTCATGAAACGAAGTTCAACACTCTTTTTAAAGGCAGCTGTTATTTTTATCGGCATTCCGGTTCTTGCTTTGTGTCTATTTTTGTTGCCTCAGATAGCGAATGAAGCAAATGAAGCAGCAGAAAGAGGTTCAGATTTGGCTTATGTGGTATATGGCCTATTAATGGTTATGTATGTGTCGGCAATCCCATTTTACTTCGCTTTGTATCAATCTTTTAACCTATTAAGCTATATTGACAAGAACCAAGCTTTCTCGGAATTATCTGTAAGAGCGCTAAAGAAAATCAAAAAATGTGCCATCACAATCAGCGGCTTGTATGTGGTGGCCCTGCCATTCGTCTTTATCCTAGCGGAAGTGGATGACGCACCGGGTCTCGGACTAATCGGAATGGTCATGATTTTTGCTCCCATGGTGATTGCTGTCTTTGCGGCTGTCCTTCAAAGACTTTTACAAGAAGCCATCGATATAAAATCAGAGAATGACTTAATAGTCTGAGGTGAATAACATGGCAATAATAATCAATATTGATGTGATGCTGGCTAAAAGGAAAATGAGCGTAACAGAACTTTCGGAAAGGGTTGGAATAACGATGGCTAACCTTTCTATATTGAAAAATGGAAAGGCAAAAGCGATTCGACTATCCACGTTAGAAGCGATTTGTAAGGCTTTGGACTGTCAGCCGGGAGATCTTTTGGAATACAAAAGTGAAGAGGGAACTCCAGGAGAATAGATCATTTAGGTAGGCTGCTGCGGCAGCCTTTATCTTATGGAACTAACGGGTTAGGATAGTTGAAGAGTGCTCTTTGACTTTTCTTCAACTATTGGGCCAGTTTGTTGAAGAAGGATATTTTCTGTTTTTAGGGAAATAGAATTTAAAAAAGCCATCCTCAAAATAGGTGGCTTGTGATATTTGTCATTCTTGTTTTATAAATAAAGAATCTGCTGGCATACCCTCTGTAAATTTTCATGAACAGCAATTCTCCAATTACTTAGGAAACTTTATAAATAATAACACCACTAATCCTGAGATATATTAAAAACAGCAATAATGCAACAATGCAAATCGTACCGATTGAAGCTAAAACATTAAGGATTTTATTTGCTTTTGTACTGAACAGCTTACTAAATACCATATAAACTCCAACTCCAATAATTCCACCTAATGTATTTCCCATAAAGTCAGTTATATCGCTAGCTCCTATTGCAAAGATGAATTGCAATCCTTCAAATAACAAACTAACTCCGGCTATTACTGCAATCTTTTTCAAGAAAGACCAATCTGATTTTAGCATACTGATATAAATTCCAAATGGGATAAATGCAAGTACATTATAGATTATTTCATTAAAATCTATCTGATTATTAACATTAGCTGAACCAGCAAAAGGGATTAAGTTGATCTCCCTAAAATCCGGCAAGCCTTGAAATGAAAATTGCATTTTAAAGACTATAATCCATGTTAATGCTAATAAATATACGGCCAACAAGCCAGCAGTTAACTTATTTTGATTGTTTTTTGATTTTTCCATATAAACCCCCAATTCCTAATTCATTTTCAAATTTATAACCTATGCTTTAACCTACTTTACACTATGCTATCATCTCCGAAAATTTTTCAGATTTGATCCTCTTAATCTTGGGATATCGGTAATATCTTAAGAATAAAAGCTAATGCAAAAACCAATAAAAATCCCCACTTTTTCATTTTTAGTCTCCTCGATGAAGTAACTTGTTTATAGGATAGGAAAAACTTTTAAAATAAAAAGTGGGGTAAACATTAAATTTTCCTTAAATTTTTACTTGGATTTTATTATTAATCTTTTTAGGAATCCGCCATTGGCAATTGTGTCTTTAAAATAAAATTGCGATGTTTGAAGATAGATGCGAAGTTTTGTATAAAGTTGTGATACTTTATCTTTTCAATTAAAGATTTCTAGATGAGTTTTGATTAAACTTTTTGAAAACGGAGAGTACATTCAAAAAGAAAGGAAACCATTTTGATCCCTTTTATTGCTTGGGGTTTACAGAAAACTTTTAATCAAACTTTATTCAAATAATTGATTGATTTTGACATACCGCCAGAGAAATTGTAATCACGCCGATAAAGGTGTTCCGAGAAGAATCGCTTTTCTTAATGAACGAACGTGGGCAGGTTAGTTGAATAACAATTGCAGAACTCAGTATGAAATCCTTACTTCAATGCAGGATGTAAGGATTTTTTTGTTGAATGAATAAAAATAGAATATTATGGAATTTTCGTGTGAATAGGAGAGGTTAATATGTCGTTTATGATGGTAAAAAAAGAATTTAAGCTGGTTGGATTAAAAGGTAGTGGGGAGTTTGTTAACTTTGGTAATGAAGTACCCTTGCGTGCAAAGCAACTATTAAGTCGCTCAAACGAAATACTAAATCCAACAGAGAACGAAATTGCATTATTTGAGCCTAAAAAGGATGAGGAGCATAGGATAGGTCATTATTATGTAGGGTTAATTGTGAGTGAAAAATTATATGAAGTACCAACAGGTATGGATTATATTGAAATAAATAAAAGTTTCATAACTACAAGAGGGAATATATCTAATTTGGGAGAACTTCATTTGAATTTATTGAATTGGGCAGAAGAACAAGGTTATCAAAGAGATCTCGATTCTTATATTATCGAGACATATCACCTTATGGGGGAATGCAATGAAGAAGTACAGATTTATTTACCAATTCAGGCTTAAAAGACAAATCAAAAATCTTCTTCAACAAACGGGGCAGGATAGTTGAAGAACAGGTATGATATAAGTAGTGGGGTGTTTGTATGAAATATACTTGTCCTTGTTGCGGTTATAAAACATTAGAGGAAGAACCGCCTGGAACATATGATATTTGCAGTATTTGTTTTTGGGAAGATGATGGAGTTCAACATAGTGATCCAGATTATGACGGTGGTGCTAACAACCCTTCTTTAAGGCAAGCACAAAAAAATTATCTTGTGTTTGGAGCTTGTGAGGATGGGTGTATTGAGTTTGTAAGAAAACTTAATGAGAAAGACGTAAAAGACCCTGTTTGGAAACCCTTAATTTAATGGAATTCTTCAACAATCGGGTGCATTAGCTGAAGATCGGAGCTGTCTTTAAGGCAGCTTTTTCTTATGGAACTAAAGGGGTAGGTTAGTTGAAGAAGACCCGTTTGCTTTATGGTATAGTTTATTAAATTCAGTTTGTAGTTTATGGGGGAAATTTAGTGTCAAAGTAAGTTGAAATATGTAATGGGATTGTTTTTTGAAAAAAGAGAAAGTACTAAAACATTTATACTGATTAGATATTTAATGACAATAGTAATGAGCTTAATTTTAATATTATGTATAATTAATGATTTTAATTTTAATTTCATAAAAAATATATTTATATCTTTTATTAGAATTGGTTCAATAATTGATGGATTTGAAAGATTTTCAAAAAAATAAAAATAAGTGGCAGATGTTATTAAATTTTGGTATTGCGTTTATGTGGTTCGTAGTATTTTGGATATAGCATTTATATGTCGTTCGGAACATTTTTTATGGAACAAACGGGGCAGGATAGTTCAAGAGTACATAAGGAGTTGTTCAACAATTGGGCCAGATTGCTGCCTTTACAAAAGGTAAATTAGTTAAGGATAAATAGTGGTGAACCGAAAAGAAGACGCTTTTGAGTGGAGTTATTATTTGGAATTTAATGCATAAGATTGGAACCAATGCCCATTTAAAACGTAAGTAATGTAAAGACTTAAGGTTGGGAGGCATTAGTATGAGGCAGCTTTATATTAAACAGAAGGTATTCAGTCTAAGCGGAAAATTTACAGTAAAGGATCAGCAGGAGAAGGATATATATTACGTGGAGGGAAGTTTTATGCAAGTTCCGAAGACTTTCTCCATTATGAATACAGCAAGAGATGAAGTAGCACTCATTACGAAAAAGGTGTTCAGCTTTTTACCAAAGTTTTTGGTTGAGGTGAATGGTAGAGAGGTATTAACAATAAAGAAGGAATTTTCCTACTTAAAAGCACGATATACAATTGATGCGGCAGGCATTGAAGTACATGGTAATTGGTGGGATATGGATTTTCAAGTTTTACAGCATGGTAAAATCGTAGGTAAAGTGGGCAAGGAGTGGTTCACTTGGGGCGATAGCTACAAGGTTCAAATAATAGATGAAGAGATGGAAACGATTATTATTGCACTTGTTGTTGCAATTGATTGTGTGAAGGCTGATCAAGCAGCTGCTTCCTCAGCATCGTCGATTTAAAATAGAAGTGTAAAATTAAAAGGCTGACAGTTTTTGTAAAATCACGACTTGAACAGTTACGGTGAACTGTATCCTAATTAAATGACAAGGCCATGTGGTGGAAAAAGGTAAAACCTTGTTGAACGAACAGGTGCGTTAGCTGAAGATATAAGGGATACTGTTAAGTGACATTAAAGTCGGTAAAAAACGTCAGTCCTGTTATTCCATTAAAGGGCCGGATTTTAGAGGATTGGAAAATTTTAGGGATTAGAAGAAGGGAAGCTATGTATAATTAGTGATGTAAGTTTATGCTTTTTATGTAATAATTATTTTGTAGAAATGTAAAGTTACAATTCATACATAGTGAAGGTGGGGATCATAATGGCAACGGGAACGCATACTGTAGTAGTTCCAGCAGATGTACAAGCAGTTTGGGATTATGTCAGTGATCTCGAAAAATGGGCAACGACAGTACCAGCCTATAAAGAACATGAAATCATAAATGACAAGCAATCTATTTGGACATTTGAAGGTAGCGTGAAAGGTATTAAAAAAACAATACAAGCGCAGGTAGATATTACCGAATGGAATGAACCTTCAAACATTAAGTTTGAACTAAAAGGTTTATCAGATAATTTTACAGGAAGCGGTCACTTTACTGCAGAAGATGTTAATGGTAAAACAATAATGACTTGTACGGTTGAAATCCATGCAGGCGGATTATCTGGTGCGGTGTTAACACCAATTATTAAATGGGCTGTTCCAAAAGTAGCATCTCGTTTAACAGAATCTATCGCACGAAAAATTGCAGTATTCTCATAGTTTTCAAAGATTGAAAGCCAATTCATTTTGGAGATGCCTTCTCGGTATAGATGGTAACATTCCGAAGTAACCAATATAATGATATCGAGCGCTACTAGAAATTTTATAATAGCGGAAAGGGGGCTGTCCAAAAGGATGGCCTCTTTTTTTCAATATTCCATAATCGCTTTTCTTAATGAACTACCATGAAAATAAGTTTCTTTAAAAATGAAAAATGAAAATACTTAAGAAGACCCTGCTCAATCGTTTAAAAAAAAGAGGAGAGCGTTAATTAATTAGTCTATAGATTAGGGTTGACTGGATTAAGGTCAGTATCAGTATTGACACTTCCTAACCATTTTCATTCTTTGTGGTGAATCGCCGATTTTTGCGATTCATGGATGGCTAACGGGGCAGGATAGTTAGAGAGTGCTGTTTGACCTCTGTTCAACAATTGGGCCAGATAATTGAGCAATAAAATAAGTTATTAGATTGTCTTTCAAACTCTATCACTCTTACAGCGATTTCATAAATTCTAACATTGTGTAATGAAACTTATGTTACTTTATTAATGGAGGTGACATTTATGAAAAACAAACCAATCTATGTGGAAATTCCAATTCAGGCAACTATAGACGAAGTATGGCGTATGACTCAAAAGCCTGAACTACATGAACAATGGGATTTGCGTTTTTCTTCTATTACCTATTTACCGAAAAAATCAGAAGATGAACCGCAATCCTTTTTATATGAAACGAAATTGGGATGTTGGGTAAAAGTCGCTGGCTGGGGTAAAAGTATCGGTACGCATAATAAGAAGGATGGTTCAAAGACATCTTCTCTTCACTTTGGTACCGATCAAAAAATTTCGCCAATTTGTGAAGGTAAAGGATATTGGCAGTATATTCCGACAGATAACGGAACCACATTTCTCACCCAATATGACTATGATGTACGTTATGGTTTATTTGGACGGCTTTTAGACATCTTTTTTCGGCCAATCATGGGGTGGGCAACAGCTCTAAGCTTTGATGTGCTAAAACGCTGGATCGAAAAGGGGGAATCGCCACGATCACAGTATGTACGTTTCATTATTAACGCTATAGTAACAATGCTCTTTTTCTTTGTTTGGCTTTATCATGGGCTAATACCGAAGATGATTGCCAAACATCCTGAGGAAGTATCGATGCTATCTAGTTTAACTTCTTTGGAGGGGACTGCTGCTGTAAAGGGTGTAGGGATAATAGGCGTTCTCGAGATTTTATTTGCAGTGGTATGGCTTCTTTATCGTAAGAAAAGACATTTACTTGTTCTGCAGATGATTGCTTTTCCAGTATTGACCATTAGTGCCTTGGTCGCTAGTCCTTCATTCTCATTACACCCGTTTAACCCTATTACATTTAATGCTAGTCTGTGGGTTCTTTCCATTATTAGCTTCTTACTCGCAACTGATTTGCCATCGGCAACAAGTTGCAAGCGTACGAGAAAGGGTGAATCATAATGACAATCTACCAAGACCTCTTAGGTGAGGATTTTCAAAGACTTCATCCTAAGCTACAAGAGCGTTATGCCCTATCAATTGATAAACCGTTTAATGGGGTCGGAACGATGTCAAAGATTGAAACGGGGGCTTTCTGGCTAAAACCCTTTTTAAAATTAGCAACACGCTGGAAATTTCTTTTCCCCGAAAATGGGAAGGAAATACCGTTTTCAATCAAAAATACCTGTAGATCATTGCCGACTGGTGAGGCAGAAATATATTGGGAGCGTACTTTTTATTTTGAAGAGATTACTCGGCATTTTAATGCGTTTATGACGGTTGATACAAAGCGTAGAGTTGTGAAGGATTATTTAGGGGAGCCGAGCTTATTTTATTCGGATTTAAAATTTGCGGTGACACCTGAAGGGCACATTCACATTTGCTCTGGTCTTCAACGTATCGTTATAGGTAACCTAGAGTTTCCAATTCTTCGGTTATTGGAAGGAGTTGTGAACGTTGAGGAAGGGTACGATGATGCCCGAGAAGTATTTACGATTCAAGTCGATATACGAAACCGAATCGTAGGAAGGTTGATGGCTTATGAAGGCGAATTTAAGGAGCAGACTGTTTAGTTCAATCACCATTGCAGGTGTGTTCTTTTTCATAGTAAGCAGCATTTTGACATCTGAACCCTATTTGTTAATGCTGACAGCTGCACAGTTGATTTTCGTGCCACTTATGCTCCAGCTACTATTAGAAACAAAGAAGAAACATATTATTTTCAATTGGATTGCTATGCTCTCCATCTTATTATTGCAAGTTGTCCCATCAAGTACAGGACAGATGGTACTCGCTTTCATTTATATGATTTTAACCTTTTTTGTGGCGTGTTATGGGCTAAAGCGGTTTTTTCAGCGTGGTTTTACAAATTGGGCAGAAATATCGATTGATATCGGGATGATGTATTTATTTGTAGGCGGACTATGGTTCTTTGCTTATATTGCGGGAATTGATACAGGTTTTAGTCCACTAATCACTTGGTTAACAGCTATTCATTTTCATTACTCTGCCTTTTTATTGCCCATATCTCTTGGGTTTTTTGGACGCTTACACGATTCAACATGGTATCGATTAATTGTGCCAATTATTTTAGCAGGTCCCATGCTCGTCGCCATTGGCATTTCATTTTCGCCGTTACTGGAATTCCTCTCTGTGTTGCTTTACATATTTGCCATTTACACCTTAATCGTACTTGCATACCGAACACGATTCCTTTCACACTTGCAGACGATATTGATACGGCTTTCATTCAGTGCACTAGGCATCACAATCTTATTTTCATTGCTTTATGCGACAAATAATTCGTTTGGACTTTGGTTTGTTAGTATTGATTTTATGCTAAAATTTCATGGCTTATTTAACTGTTTAATTTTTGGCATGTTAGGCGTACTAGGTTGGGTGCTTGTGCCTCCTGAAACGAAGCAGGATGTCTGGAATTTCCCAGTGAGCCGAATTCGAGGTGCGTTAAAAGGAGAAGGCAAGCAGCACCCAGGACTAGTGGATGAACTAAGTGATTTTGTTGATATCAAAACTTTACCAAAAACAATCGTCCATTTTTATGAGAACACAGATCAGTATCGGTTATTTGCTTCTGTAAAATGGGCAACATGGTTTAAACCGTTTGCGGTGTGCTACAAATTGATAAGTACAAAACTACAGCAGTTGAACCTGCCCATCTCAAGTAAACGTACTGAAATGACATATAAAATACGTGCTGTTGATCAAACGCTAGATGGGAGGAAAAATCCACGCGCATGGATTCGCCAGGTGAAGGAGAATACCGTATTTGTGGCCATTTATTCTCAGCATAAAACGGAGGGCAGGACGTATATGAATATAGCACTTCCTCTTCCTTATTCGTCAATGATTGGTATTTTACAGCTTGACGCTATCGATGGCTCTCTTTTTCTTTCGAGCGAGGGAGAAAGTGACTCTGGTATTTATTTAGCAGCTGGCAAAGCGCTTTTCAAGCTTCCATTATCCGAGCACTTTTTAATTAATGAAACAATTGCGGGAATACTCACAGCACATCACAAAATGCGAATTTTTGGCATTCCTTTCTTACATATTGATTACACCATAAATCAAAAATGATGGTGTAGGGTATTAATGCTTATTTGGAGGGATTTAAAGACGTGAAATTCAATAATTGGATGAATTGGAGGATAATGGTTTTTCTAATTATTTATACAATCATTGATACGACTTATTCCATTAAAGTGCGCGATTCTTTAAAAAGGATCGCTTTTCTTAATGAACTAACAGGCCAGGTTAGTTGAAGAAGGATTTTGTTTTTACGTTAAACTGTATACAGTTTAACGGTTTTAGGAGGTGAATATGATGAAACGTGCGATAGGAATATTTCTTACTCTTTCTTCTTTACTAACATACTTCATTGTGGACATACTTTATGATCCTGTTGAGAATAAAATAACAACAACAGATATGAATTCAGGAGTTACAACAGCAACAGTACTATATCAATATCCTTTGATGTATTGGGTAATTTGTGTCATTTTAATAATTACTTTTATTCTTGGAATTTACTTTATTCTAGCAAAGGAAAAGCAATATGAGGAACGTCCACTCTGTGATACTCCGGAATATACTAGAAATAAGTGAATCGAACTAATGGGTGCTTTACTTCAATAAGGGAGTTGCTTGGGCAGCTCTTTTTCGTTATGGAGCTAAAGGGGCAGGATAGTTGAAGTAAAGGAAACTTTTTCCATTACTATTCGTATAAAAAATAATAAGAAACAAAGTTGTCCTTGGGAGGTGTAAAGGTGGATTACGGATTATTGGTTATTGGTATAGCTCTTTTACTTGTGTCTTACTTAGTAGCTGTGAAAAAACAAACCTGGTTGTTAGCTGGATTTAATGAAAAAATGATTAAAAATAAGTCTTTGTTAGGTACAGTAACAGGTGGAGTTTTTTTTCTTCCTTTTGGATTGTTAGCAGTTATCAATAGTTTCATTGACTATCCTTATGAAGGAACGGTTCTTATAATTGCTATGTTGGTTCTATTAACAATTACGTACGTATTTATCAATAGAAGATTACTCGATTAATGCAATGAACGGGTGCGTTAGCTAAAGATCGGAGCTGTCTTAAGGCAGCTTTTTCTTATGGAACTAAAGGGGCAGTTTAGTTGAAAAAAAGACGCGTTTTTGCTGGTGGTTACCCCTAATGCCCATGAAGTCCGTGGCTCTTTAAACAAACATACTGCCGCCGTACGAGCATATCGCCAGGCTTGACCATGCCGCCGCTGCAATCTGGCCTGGTCAAGCCTGCTCACTATCCTGTTTTTAGTCCGCCCATTCAACATCGGTCGTGAACACAATTGTTAACCATCGATCAGTACTTTCCTCGCCGATGGCATTACCGATTTCATCACGGATTGCGTCCCACTCTTCAAGGCATTTTGCCGGCCACCCGCCAGGTACAATAAAGTATAGTTCAATTTGCTTTCCCCGACCAACCTTTGCGACGTAAGCTCGGTAAGAAACGAAGCCGTAGCGCTTCACAAAGTCCCGTGCGACCTCGTCCACATGCTGCTTGAGTGATTGAGGGGTGATCAGCAGGACATCCGCCAAGGCCCGCTTTACCGTTGAAATCGGCAGCGGAATAATTACCAAACAGATCAGCACAAGTACTGCAGGATCAATATAGGGTGTAAGCCATTCCAAATTCGTTCCTTCAAAAGCGTATCCGATGCAAAACGCGATCAAGAGCGCAGCAGTGATGCCACCGGTCATCATCCAAGCCTTAGCGTCAAGGGCAACAAAATCCGAGCTAAGTGTCTTGTTTACGCGTGTTTCGAAAATCGCCATAGAACAGCAAGCGATCATCGTCACAACGGCATAGACGATGGCGAAACCGAACTCGAGATTGCGGCCGCCCGTCAGAAGACTACCAATTGCATTAATCAACGCATAAACGGCCGCCGCCATGAGCATGACACCGTTGAGACCAAGGACGATTGGCTCCAAGTGCCAAAATCCCATTGTGAAGCGTTCACTCAATTTACCATTCTGTCTATTGGGTGCAGTGGACGAGGTAATCAACTTTGAGACAATGAGCGCCAAGACGCTCATGATTGCATCGGTCAGAGAATAGAACCCATCAAAGGTGATAGAGAACGAACCTGATAGCAGGCCGAAAATGATTCCAAAGCAAGCAACGAAGATAGTAACGCCAATGGAGGCGCGAAGTATTCTTTGTTCGGTATTCAATTTTTCTCCCCCTAGGATTGCAGCCAGAATAGCCGTAGTAGCGTTTCCTCTACTGGACGCCTACTTTAAGTGAAAACATCGCCATTATCTGCTCTTTAATATAATCTCCCAACCTTTCAAGTATCATTTTTGTCTTAAGGTTCAGTGTTTATACACCCTAAAACTTTCGTGTTCTTGACTGGTTTTTGGTTTATAAAAATCGATTAGTCTAATTTGCCTCGAACAGAGATAACTTAAAACTACTTTAAATATGATAAACGGTGTGCAACCATTGATTTAACAGTGATTGTCAATTTATCATACACAAATTATTACATAAATGGACATAGAGTGGAAGAGTTGGTTGACTAAAAGGTACATGGTATGCAAAAAGTGCCTTGGAGCATTGAATTAGCTGAGCCTATGAGATTAAAAAGACGAATTAATAAAAGGAGTTAAGGTATCATGAATGGAGTTGGATTTAACTCAAACTCCAGTTAAGGATCGTCAAGATTGCAATCTTGAAGTTGGCAATGAAATTAAAATACATTTAACTAAAACTAAGTAGGCGCGTGCTTCCTTGATTCTTTAGTAAAAAGCTTCATGTTACTAACTGTTCAAATTAGCGGTGCTCTACATTAATAATTGAGGTTGCATATGCAGGCTTTTTCTTTTCATATGGCAATAACGGGGAAGGTTCAAACAAGAGATTGAATCTTTGTGAAAATTATGTGGGAGTGGATGGGAAAGAGTATATTCTGAGTATCAGGTTACATTTACCTGTGCAATTCTGACGATAATGCTGTAGCGATCGGTGTATTCTGCATTGTTATGAATGCTATATTGGTTTAATGCTGTAGTACAAAGAAGAGATTACGGTTATATGTTAATTTCCTATGTACAACGTACCTTTTAATGGGAATAAGAAGTGCAGGTATGGGGCGCCATCAGAAAGTAGATTGACCATATAGATAATTAATGGCGTTGTTCTGTATAATGCTGACGGTATCCCATGTAGGATATTTACCTGACGCCACCCTTAAATAAAAATAGAATTACTTTGTGTAAGTTTTGAGAGGATAAAATAGAATGTAAACCCTTGGAAAAGTGGTGTTTTTTTATAATAGGGGGGTAATCTCTGTCTTGTTCAGTTCATTTCAATAGTGGACTACTTAGTTGGAGAATCTGAATTGATTATTCGTAAAAGTGCACGTTTATGAACGGTTTTTTTTATGAAAAAGGTTTTATTTCAACGTTTCGCTAAAGTCAAATACTTCTAAAACGTTCGACTTTGATTAGATTGGCGAAAATCCGGTTGAATTCAAAAAGCTTGCATTATTTATTATTATTATTATAAAATACTTGTATACAAGTGTACTTGAACTCTATAAGAAGGTGAATTTATGGCTGAATCAAAGGAATTTCTTTATCCTGTAAAATGGCTTTCAAAAGCTTCAGCTGGTGATCGCGTTACATCCGAGCTTAGAATGCGTATTATTTCGGGGATGATTGAAAGCGGTGCCATCCTTTCTGAAAATAAATTAGCTGCTGATTTCGGTGTAAGCCGCTCACCCGTTCGTGAAGCGTTAAAAATCCTGGCCTCTGAAAATATCATCCGATTAGAAAGAATGGGTGCGGTTGTCATTGGTTTAACAGAAAAAAAGTATGCAGAAATTTATGATGTACGTATTCTCATCGAAACGTTTGTATTTGAACGTCTAGTGAGGATGAACACGAATGAATTAGTAATGGAACTTAGTAAAATATTGGAAATGATGAAAGTGTCCATAAAATACCTGGATGCGGATGAGTTTTCCTATCAGGATGTTCTATTCCACGAAACGATCATTCGCTCCATCGATCATTCCTACATTCTGATGATCTGGGATAATTTAAAACCTGTAATGGAAAGTTTGATTCTTCTATCCATGCGCAGTCGTTTTAAAGAAAAGTATGAGGACTTTACACGGATCATAAATAATCATCAGCTTTATATTGATGCGATCAAAACAAAGGATCGAGACATCATGATTAAGTCGTTACATGAAAACTTTGATGATGTTCAAGGAAAAGTTGAAGACTTATGGATGGCTCAACAGATGCTTTCAAAAGGAGTCGAACAAGAAAATGACTAGCTATATGTTAGGAGTAGACATCGGTACAACAAGTACAAAAGCTGTATTATTCACGAAAAAAGGCGATGTCATCCAGCAAGAGAATATTGGCTATCCTCTTTACACACCGGATATGACAACGGCGGAACAAGACCCTGAGGAGATTTTCCAGGCTGTTCTGAAAGCCTTTTCAAATATAACGAAGCAGCATCCAGATAAAAAACCATCATTTATTTCGTTTAGCAGTGCGATGCATAGTGTTATAGCTATGGATGAAAACGACCGGCCGCTAACCGCTTGCATCACTTGGGCGGATAATCGCAGTGAAGCTTGGGCCCATAAAATAAAGGATGAATTAGATGGGCATGAAGTTTACAAGCGAACCGGAACACCGATTCACCCGATGTCACCATTATCCAAGATCACCTGGATCGTGAATGATCGCCCGGAGATCGCAACCAATGTTAAAAAGTATATCGGGATTAAAGAATATATCTTTAAAAAGTTCTTTGGCCAATACGTTGTCGATTATTCCCTTGCTTCATCCATGGGCATGTTGAATCTTAAAAACTTGGATTGGGATGAGGAAGCCCTAAGAATTGCTGGAGTAACGCGTGATCAATTATCTGAACTCGTACCGACAACAAAGATCTTTAACAACTGTGACGCGGATTTAGCCAAACAGATCGGGATTGACCCACAAACACCATTTGTCATTGGGGCAAGTGATGGTGTCCTTTCAAATCTAGGTGTAAACGCTATCCGGAAAGGTGAAATCGCTGTCACGATTGGGACAAGCGGTGCGATTCGGACAATTATTGACGAACCGAAAACAGACGAAAAAGGAAGAATCTTTTGCTATGCCTTAACGGAAAAGCATTGGGTGATTGGCGGGCCGGTAAACAATGGCGGGATGGTCCTTCGCTGGATTCGCGATGAATTTGCTTCTTCCGAGGTGGAAACAGCTAAAAGACTCGGAATCGACGCTTATGAAGTCTTGACCAAGATTGCCGAACGGGTAAGACCGGGCGCTGATGGATTGTTATTCCATCCATATCTTGCAGGTGAACGTGCACCATTATGGAATCCGGACGTAAGGGGGTCATTTTTCGGATTAACGCTGTCGCATAAGAAAGAACATATGATTCGAGCGGCCCTAGAGGGAGTCATTTACAATTTATACACCGTATTTTTGGCCTTAACAGAATGCATGGACGGTCCCGTGACCCGAATTCAAGCTACGGGAGGCTTCGCAAGGTCGGCTGTTTGGCGGCAAATGATGTCCGATATCTTCGAATCGGAAGTCGTGGTTCCAGAAAGCTACGAAAGTTCGTGCCTGGGTGCTTGTATATTAGGGTTATATGCAACAGGGGAAATTGATTCCTTCGAAGTGGTTTCTGAAATGATAGGCAATACCCACAAGCACACACCGAAAGCTGATTCTGTAAATGAATACAGGCAGCTGCTGCCGATTTTCATTAACCTATCAAGGGTATTGGAAAACGAATATACACAGATCGCGAATTATCAAAGAAACTTAATAAATGCTGCAAAGTAAAGACATGGGGGGATTACAATGCCATTAGTCATTGTCGCTATAGGAATTGTCGCTTTATTAATTTTAATAATGGGCTTAAAATTAAACACCTTTATTTCCTTGATCATTGTATCGTTTGGAGTGGCTTTAGCACTTGGGATGCCGCTTGACGGAATTGTCAAAACCATTGAAGCTGGATTAGGCGGAACACTTGGCCACTTAGCGTTAATCTTTGGGCTTGGGGCGATGTTAGGTAAGCTGATCGCAGATTCAGGCGGAGCGCAACGCATTGCCATGACCCTCGTTAAGAAATTCGGTGAAAAGAATATTCAATGGGCAGTCGTGGCAGCATCATTCATTATCGGTATCGCATTATTTTTTGAAGTGGGATTAGTATTATTGATTCCAATCGTATTTGCGATTTCAAGAGAATTAAAAGTTTCGATATTGTATCTTGGCATTCCAATGGTGGCGGCATTATCCGTAACACACGGTTTCTTACCGCCTCACCCAGGACCGACTGTCATCGCTGGTGAATATGGCGCAGACATTGGTCAGGTTTTACTTTACGGCTTCATCATTGCGGTTCCAACCGTTATTTTAGCTGGACCGATATTTACGAAGATAGCTAAAAGATTAGTACCTGAATCATTTACGAAAACAGGCAGCATTGCCTCTTTGGGGGAACAAAAATCCTTTAAACTTGAAGAAACACCTGGATTTGGAATCAGTGTATTTACTGCATTACTTCCGGTTATATTAATGTCAATTGCTACGATCATCACTTTGTTGCAAAAAACGATGGGATTTGAAGATAATGGTTTACTGGCAGCTATCCGTTTCATTGGTGAAGCCGGTACTTCCATGTTGCTTTCCTTATTATTTGCGGTCTATTCAATGGGAGTGGCAAGAAAGATTCCAATGAAAGATATCATGGAATCTTGTACATCAGCGATCCTGCATATCGGAATGATGCTCTTGATCATTGGGGGCGGCGGAGCCTTCAAACAAGTATTGATCGATGGCGGTGTAGGTGACTATGTAGCTGAATTATTCAAAGGAACATCATTATCACCAATCCTGCTTGCCTGGATCATCGCGGCAATCCTGCGTATTTCATTGGGATCTGCTACAGTTGCTGCCTTGACGACAGCTGGTTTGGTTATTCCGATGTTAGGTCAGACGGACGTTAACCTTGCTCTGGTCGTACTTGCAACAGGGGCGGGAAGTTTAATCGCTTCACACGTTAACGATGCTGGTTTCTGGATGTTTAAAGAGTATTTTGGCTTAAGCATGAAAGAAACATTCGCAACATGGACTTTGCTTGAGACGATCATATCAGTAGCTGGATTAGGATTCATTCTATTACTAAGCTTATTTGTATAGGCTTTCCCGGCAGTAAATCCCCGACTTATGGCAGGGATTTACTGCCTATTATTCTTACATAAGAAGGAGCAGAAATAATGTTCAATACAATTGGTGTCATTGGTTTAGGGGTAATGGGCAGTAATATCGCGTTAAATATGGCTAATAAAGGAGAAAAAGTAGCTGTCTATAATTACACAAGAGATTTAACGGATCAGCTTGTTGCTGAATTGGACGGTCAGTCAATCCTTCCGTATTACGAAATCCAAGATTTCGTTCAGTCACTGGAAACGCCAAGAAAGATTTTTCTGATGGTGACTGCGGGTAAACCGATCGACTCGGTGATCACTTCATTACTTCCTCATCTTGAATCGGGCGATATTATCATGGACGGCGGTAACTCCCATTACGAAGATACTGAACGCAGATATGATGAATTGAAATCTAAAGGATTCAGTTATGTAGGAATTGGTATTTCAGGTGGGGAAGTCGGTGCGTTGAAAGGACCTTCAATCATGCCAGGAGGAGATAAGGACGCCTATGAAAAAGTAGCTCCAATCCTGACAAAAATCGCAGCCAAAGTAAATGATGCTCCTTGCTGTACCTATATCGGTCCAAAAGGGGCAGGTCATTTTGTGAAAATGGTACACAACGGGATAGAGTATGCAGATATGCAATTAATCGCCGAAGCATATACATTTTTAAGAGAAAAATTGCATTTAGAGGTTAATGAAATTGCTGACATCTTTGAAACATGGAATCAAGGCGAACTGAAAAGTTATTTAATCGAAATCACGGCCGAAATCTTAAGGAAAAAAGATGAAGTAACGGGCTTGCCATTGATCGATGTGATTCTTGATAAAGCAGGACAAAAAGGCACAGGAAAATGGACCAGCATGCAAGCGATTGATAACGGAATACCAGCATCGATCATTACAGAGTCTTTGTTTGCGCGCTACATTTCCGCTCTAAAAGAAGAACGGGTTCATGCGGAAAACATTCTAACAGGGCCTGAGAACGTTCAGCAAAAATTAGATAAAAATGAGTGGATTGACTATATTAGGCAAGCATTATATATGGGAAAGGTTTGTGCATACGCGCAAGGTTTCACTCAATATAAAATGAGTTCTGAACTTAACGGCTGGGATTTGCCTTTGAAGGATATTGCGCTTATTTTCCGCGGCGGCTGCATCATTCGGGCAGAATTTTTAAACGTCATTAGCGAAGCCTATCAAGAGCAGCCAAATCTGGCGAATTTATTGATTTCACCATATTTCGCTGAAAAGGTTGCAAAGTACCAGGTGGGATTGCGAAAGGTAGTCTGTGAGGGAATAAATTCCGGCATCTCGTTTCCATGTTTAGGCTCTTCACTTACTTATTACGATAGTTATCGAACAGGCATCTCAAATGCTAACCTTTTGCAAGCACAACGTGATTATTTTGGTGCGCATACCTATGAACGACGTGATTTAGCAGGGGTTTTCCACACGAACTGGCAGTGATGGAAAGTGACAAAAGAAATAGTCATTTGTAATACCGTTCATGAAGTTGAAACAGGTATTTTACTTCAAAAAAGAGTTGCTTTGGCAGCTCTTTTTCCTTATGTAACAAAAGGTGCAGGTAGTGGATAAAGGAATTTTAGTTAGGGAAAAAAGATTGATTGCGTTATTTCGAACCATGGGTGAACATCAAAAATAGGAAAAGATTGACGGGCAACAAATAATATTTTTGGGGGAGGTTTAATACTCAGGTTAAGTGGTATATAAATGATATCGGTTTATAGCATATTGTTCCCCCGTTACCTTAATTTTGTAGTCGGGGTTCACAATGAAAGAGTATCGTTTCTTGAATAATGTCGGCAAGTGGCACATATTCTTCTTTTGGATATTACCAAATTATTTCCGCGTGGAAAAGGAGTGATATATCATGAGGCAAATGTGTATTTACTGTTTTAAATGGGCTGACATAGATACGATGACACCAATTTTTGAACAAGGTAGAGAGTTCGTTAATTATTATTGTGAAGATTGTGTTAATGCTGCTATGGATAATTTGTTTAAGCTCCCATACAAACATGCATGCGAACCATCAAGAATCCACTAGCATCAAGATATGCGATTTAATAGTTAAGCGATTGTGCTGGAACAGCATAACGAAAGGCCATCTCAAACGAGAAGGGCTTTTTTTGTTCGGTTTAAAGTTGGAATGGGAAGCATATGTAATCATCGGTGCTTACCTAGCAAGTGAATATCTTAAAAGTTAAAGGCCTCCCACAGTTTACTGAGGGGAGGCCTTTTCTTATCAAGTAATCCGGAGGTTTAACCCTAGTCATTTCAACCCACTTAAACAACATGATCATACCGAATATTATTAAGTGGTACTCATAAGGTAGTATATCTGATTGAGGAAAAATATGAATTCGGATTAGCTTTAAACAATAAAACAGTTAAAGAAACTAAGCATTTAAGGGGAAGATTAACCTGTTAAAGGAATTCTATGTTTGTTATACTCTTGACGCTGATGTTAAGTGGGAGAAAATAAAAAAAGGATTGAGTAGTAAAAAAGAGGATGTTTTACAAGAAGTCTTAAAAAGGATGGAACACTGTGAGTATTTTATAGTGAAAAGTGAAAGTAAGCATCATATTATTCCTACATCTTTAATACGTTATATACGTATTTTTGATAAGAAATAAGTAATCTCACTACTGATATCTTGAAATATAAGTTATGGTTGTATTCTCCTAACAGTCTATCTGGGAGGGGATTTTTCTATGGCAAAAAAGGGCAAACCTTTTCATACATATACAGGGCGAGTATGGTTGGTTAACACTTTTGAAAGGAGTGTAAAGATGAATAAAGAATGGGATGATGGTTTTATTGAGGCATTAATGGTTTCCCTTCAAGACGAAAGAGTCATTGAAAAGATACAAGCAATAGCAGAAGCGGGCTCGTATAGTCAATTGGGGGAGCATAAGGAGCTGCTGAAAGAAAAAGAAAATGAAATAGCAAAACTTCAACAAGAGCTAGCCTCGAAAAAAGCAGAAATTAGTGAGTACCAAATAACGATCCACCATCTAAATGAGAAAATGGAATCCTATTATAATGAATTGCAAAAGAGAAGAGCGGACTATCGGGAAGCAGAAGAACTTTACGAAGCTGTTCAACAATTATCGGAAACCACTAAAAGTTCCTTGAAAGGAATCTTCAAGGGCGGTTCCGTGCAGGAATTTATAGTCTGTGGCGTGCAATATGAAAACATTTCATCTTTGTGGGATTTTATCAAAAACGAGATTATGGAAGGACGGGAGCAGGAAAGAGAGACTTTGCACGCCCTTTTTCTGTTTTTCTTTCAAGAGTACAGTAAAACATACGATACCCCTTTATATAAAATACAGGAAGTGAAAATGAATGAGGTCTTCAGAGAGGACTTGTACATAAGGGCCCTCAATAGCAAAATATCCGGGAACATCATGGACGTCCTGCTGCCAGGATATATAAGCATTAATGGTAAAACCATTAAAAAATCCGTTGTGAGAATCTAGCAGGCGAAAAAGAGAATGATAGTAAAGGAGAAATACAATGACATCGATTATTATCCCAGAGATTGAAGAAGGCATTGAAAAAATCCTTCTTGTGCAATGGTATAAACAGCCAGGCGATTATATTACGGTGGGCGAAAGCTTAGCCAAATTCAGCTGTGAGGGCATCGAATTTGACCTCTTTTCAGAAAAAGAAGGTACCCTTAAAGAATTGAACGTAGCGGAGGACACTATAGTCAAGATTGGTGACCTGATATGTTATTTGGATTCTGGTGATGCAATTTCTGAAGAATTATTAAAAGAAGTTGAAAAACAAGAAACGATGGAAGATAAAGAGCCGATTGAGAGCGTAACAAGCTTAGCTGAAAAAAATAACATAGACAGTTCCATATACTTAATGAATAAGAACGAAGAGCAGGTTCTATTCTCACCTGATTCCCAAACCGTTCCGGTCTCTGCCATTTCAATGACTTATAAAGAAGTGAGATCTTTAATCAGCCATTTATATCAAAGTGCAGATGAAACCTTCTTCAAGGATGAAGCGGGCTTCTTTCAAGACATTAAAAAAATGCTCCGTTCCAGATGGGTTTACATGAATAATGGGAATATTATATATGATCACAACATCGCAGCGGTATTTCCTTATAGAGAATACTATGAATTAATGGACGAGGATTTTGACTACAAAAAGCATCTGGACGTTTCCGGTTTTAAAGGTGATGTCATGACACGGGAAGAGGCTGCGAAAAGTTTCAATACAACCGATCACCCTGTATATAAGAGAATATTAACTTTAGACGATTATTCCGCGAATAAAAATCCTTCCATTTCAAGGATATTTGCCAATCAAACGGCTAACTCTTCTAAATCGATAGCGTTTAAATCCAACGGGTACGACATTCAAAGCTACGATGTAGTAAATCAAAAAAACAATTTGCTGGGAAAAGGATTTTTCGTTCCCGTTTTCCGTTTAAATGGGGAAAATGCTTTTGAAATCAATGACCGAAAGGCTCTCCATCTCTGGCTGGAAAACCGGTTAGTTCCAAGCGGATTAAGCGCAGAACGCCAGAAGGAGTATGGTTATTTGCTGGAATTGTATCAATTAAAGGAATTAGATCATGAAAGTTTTCTTAAAGAATTGCCATCGATCGCTATCGATTCCAACACGTTTTATGAGAAGCTTTTAAACTCTGAAAAAGTAAGAGCTGATATTGATACATATGATGAAAAGATGCTAACAGATCCAAACCGGGGACATTGGGATTTATGGCCTGTCACTTCTGATGAAAAACCTTTAACGATAAAACTGAACGAAGAAATAATGGCCAGAAACCCTAAAATGGATATTAGGGAGGACGGCATAGTTGGCATTGATTTTGGAACGAAAAGTACAGTGGTCGTCCATCAAGAAGAAAGTGATTTTACTCTTCCCATGCGTATTGGGGTTGGCTACCATAACACGGAAGTACAAGACTGGCATTATGAAAATCCAACCGTGATTGAATTTATTGATTTAGAACATTTCCTGGAGCTTTATCAAGAAAAAGAAGGAAGACCAGATACAAGGTGGCAGGATGTGACGGTTTCCCACAATGCTCTTAACAACTTGATGAATGGAAAGAGTGACCATTATTATTCCATATTGAATAATCTAAAGCAGTGGGCTGGGGAAAAGAATAACGAACTTCGATTAAAAGACAAGAGGGGATATGCCGTTGTACTGCGTTCCTTTTTGGACTTAACCGATCAGGAAATCAACCCAATTGAGTTATATGCCTACTACCTCGGTTTGTATATCAATAACCAGAACAATGGGATTTACCTCGATTACACCCTTTCTTTCCCGGTGACGTATGAAAAAGAGGTAAGGGGAAAAATTCTAAAATGTTTTGAACGCGGGTTAAAAAAGACGCTTCCTATGCCGATTCAGCAGGATGGAGAATTAATGAAAAAGTTTCGTGTCACCGCTGGGGCGAGTGAACCTGCAGCCTATGCCGTTTGTGCGTTACAGGAATACGGGTTTGAACCGGAAGAAGATGAAAAAACGTACTATGGTGTATTTGATTTTGGTGGAGGAACGACAGATTTTGATTTTGGGATTTGGCGTGAAGCGGGCTTGAAAGAAAGCAGATATGATTATGTCATTGAGCATTTTGCAGCGGGCGGAGACCGGTATTTAGGCGGTGAGAACATGCTGGAGCTTTTGGCGTTCCAAGTGTTTAAAAACAACCAAAGAACAATGCGTGAGCTAAACATTCCTTTTACCCTCCCAGCGGAATGTGTGAAGTTTCCCGGAAGTGAAGCACTGATTAATGAGTCACAAGAAGCCTATTTGAATACGAAACAATTGGTGGAAAAATTAAGGCCGCTTTGGGAAAGACATGAACGGTATGAAGAACAGTTTGGAAAAGGCATGATCCGGGCGGATTTGTTTGACAAAGCCGGCCACGCTAAACTCAATGTGGAACTTTTGATCGATCAAGATGAAATGGAACAACAGATTGAGGAAAGAATCGACAAAGGCATTAAAAATTTCTTTGAGTCATTACGGCGCGCTTTTGCCCGGTCAGAACACAGCAAAATTAATAAAGTGAATATACTGCTTGCGGGTAATTCAAGTAAATCCCCGATCGTCATGAATCTATTTAATAAATGGATTGAAAGGGAAGTGCAGAACACTCAAAACTGGGGAGAAGTGTCTGGTGATCTTTTTGAGATTCTCCCGCCACTGGGGACAGAAGGCGCTTATTTAAAGCAAGAAGAGAGAAACAGAGTGGTTAACCGGGATATAATAACCGCCCCTACAGGAAAAACAGGCGTTGCCTTTGGGCTTGTACAAAGCAGAAAAGGCGGAAGTATAAAAGTTATTGACCGCGATATGGTGAATGGGGAATCAAAGTTCAAGTATTTTCTTGGCATCGGGAGAAAAGGGAAATTAAAAACAATGATTGATCAAGAAGAAGAGTATAACATTTGGCATCTTTTCATTGATGCGTCAGAAGAAGATTTTGAAATTTATTACACAAGCCTGCCGGAAGCTAGTACCAATCAGCTTGATATTAAGCAGGCACAGAGGAAAAAGCTTCGGATTGAGCATGTGGATGATTCAGCTTTTGTTTATATTCGGACCATAAGCCCGACTGTCATCGAATATGTTGTTGCAGATGAAGGCTTGATTATAAGCGGGGATTATTTAAGTGAAATTACTAAAGTGGAATTAAGCTGATTTTCCGATTGGAAAGGGATAATTCAATTGTAGGGGCATTTTTGGGTTTGATTGATTCAAATGAATATATCAAGAGCCGGTTTTGATAAATAAATTTAGGATATGAATAGATAAAGAAGTTATGTTTTATTTGATTGGTATAAATGGAAGATGTACCCACTTTGTGCATCGGTTAAGGTTTTATGTAAAAAGGGCCGTGAGTGGAAGACAGCTCACTTTAAAGGCCTCCCACAGTTTACTGTGGGAGGCCTTTTCATGCTCAGCGTATTTGTATTCCCGTGGTACTTTATAATGTTTAAGAAAAAGTTTTCATTTTCAACATTTAATGCTAGAAGCTCTATGTGTTTATCCTGAGGGCTCACTTCTTTGATCCATCTGATGCTCCATAATCATTAATAGTTAGTTTTACATCGTAGTTGATCGGAGTTTCACTAAATGTTTGGTCCCAATCCTTTTTGACCTTCTTCCATACTTTTGGGTGCTCAATTCTCAATTGATTTCCGAAGCCAGCAACGTCCACTTGGTATTCTTTTTGCATTTTTTCTAATACATTCCCCACCAAGCGTTTCACTTCTTTTTCAGATGATTTTTCTGCTTTTTTTAAAAATTCATTTTTAAAAGTATTTCCTGAAGTCACCCAATTTTCCGACAGTCTACCCACTGATTCAATGTTTACATCAAAAGAGATGCTGTCTCCTTTAACTCGAGGTACGATACTGCTTTTCATGGATTCTATCTCATACACAATCAGCTGACCGGTTTCTTTATCAAAGCTTTTCACTACACCGCCTTTCCCCTTACCTGTTATCCATGTGACGCCCTCCAGTTCTTCCTCATTCAAAAAACCAGTCATTTTGTGTGTCCTTCCATCGATCACGGCAGCACCCGCAAATTTGACTTGCCCATCCACTGATAGAACTTTTTGGATTAGAAAACTAGATCCTGATTTGATCTTGCTTTCTACTTTAATATGCGACATGGGAGGTAAAATCCTCGTTGTTCGATAGGCATTTTCTACAATGCCAGTCAGACGAAAAGCTGGAATTTCTCCATCTTTCTTTGTTTCCAGTGTCTTGCTTGCTCTTCCTTTACTGATGAGCACAAGACAGCTTGGTCTAACCTCACTTTCTCGAAAATTTTGATTAAGTAATTGTTCCAACTTATACGATTTTGCAAGATCTTCACCGATAACAACCACTTTCAGATGGTGAGCGGTTACGGGTTGTTCACTTCTCAATGATAATTCACGAACCATTTGGTGGAAGGAATCACCAGTTTCGGAAACGTTAAGATAAGATTTTTGTTCTGGTCCTGATTGTTTCGTTGTTGAACTTGCTACTTGTGGAGTGATAAATTGATAGGTTGCAGTAATCCGGTCCTTTTTTGAATAACCACCCCCTTGTTCGTTTAATTTTTTCTCGATGGAGGACGGCTTGGCTTTATCGAATGCCAAACCTATACCTAGACTTTGCTCTTCGATTTCATGACTGCTCCAACATCCTGTAAGGGATAAGAACAAAAGAACGGAGAGGGAAATGAAGAGGGGGCGTATATTGTTATGTGATTGTTTCATATTTTCCTCCCTTTATTCTTGAGATGATAAGCAGGAGAAGCGGAAGTAAACCAAATAAAAACAATGCGACATTGCCGACCAAATCCCCTAGTTTAAATAGGTCATTCATATTTTTCGGAACCATGGCAATGATGTATAGAACCGGAAGCGAGCCGAACATGAATGGGTGAATGCTCTTTTTCGAAAGTTGAGCTAGCCCTAAAGCGGCTGCAAAGTAGGTTATGGTAAATGTAGCAAATATTTGCATGATCCAAACCACGAGCAATAAAGATTCAAACCGTTCAAAGATCAAACCGGAGATTTCAAAACTGCGTATCAGATCCAGAGTCGGCCATGTTCTCGTGGCCACTCCATCAACAGATAATGCCCCGATAACCATGACGACCGTTATTACATAAAAAGTCAATGGAATGGAAACTCCAACAAGCAGGGCTTTTACTGCTTTTTTTGGCTGATTCATAAACGGAATAAGCAGTAACATGATTTCAGGCCCTGAAAAAGCGAGAGCCGTTGTTTTTACCCCTTTTAGTACAGGGATGACTCCGTCTCCTAATACAGGACGCAGATTATCAATTTCAAATATTTTGATGCTCATAAAGGTAACTACCAAAAAAAGGATAACTGTCAAAGGTAATATAATTTCAAAAAGACGGGCTATCGGGTTAATGCCACCGATGATGAGATAAAGACCTACCCACATGAAAATCATAATAATTGCCCATGTAGGGGTACCCTCCAGAAGTAAATACCTTATAACTTCAGCCATTGAACGGAGCTGAAATCCGGAAGTCATAAGAAAATAACATATAATAACTAAACTAAGAAAACTCCCCACCCATTTTCCTACAATTTCATTGATGTATTGATAAACGGTTTTTTCGGGAAACTGTTGGCTTAATTTGACCATGATCACCCCCGCGATAATGGCAATAACCCCGCCTAAAATAACGCTTATCCATACATCTGGTGTATGTACCTTCTCTGTAGATGATCTGGGTAGGGTGAGTAATCCTGTGCCGAGTATGAAGTTGATGACAATGACAGCTGCTTGAGGAGTTGTAATTTGGTCTTTCGGACTGAGAATCATTCTTTAACCACCCTTTCACCGATAGGTTATCCTTTACGTATGGGATTTTTTGTATGCATCATCTTTGGACGGCGCTTCATCATCATAAGCGGCATGCGAACCATCAGGTCTTTCCATTCACTTAAGCGATAAGGAACGGCTGGACTCATATAAGGTACACCAAAGCTTTTTAATTTCACTAAATGGCTGGTCATTAAAAGAAAAAAGAGAATGACCCCGTATAATCCAAATGTGGCAGCACAAATCATAGCTGGAAAACGCAGAATCCGTAATGTAATCCCAATACTATAGTGCGGAATGGAGAATGATGATATAGCAGTTAACGCTACTACAATCACCAAAACAGGGCTAACGATCCCTGCCTGTACAGCAGCTTCCCCAATGATTAAACCGCCGACGATACCCATTGCCGGACCAATTGGCTTAGGTAAGCGCAGTCCTGCTTCCCTCAGAATTTCGATGGATATTTCCATGAATAATGCTTCGATAAGTGCCGGAAACGGAACCCCGGACCTGGTTCCTATAATGGAGATGGCCAGTTTGGTCGGAATCAACCCTGAATGAAATGAGATGAAAGCTATATATAAAGACGGTGTAAAAAGAGCCAAAACAACTGTGAGATAACGGAGTAAACGTATGAATGTGCCAGGAATCCATCTTTCATAATAATCTTCTGGTGATTGTAACATCATGCTTAATGTAACTGGAACGATCAAAGCGAATGGCGTCCCATCCAATAAGATGGCCACCCGGCCTTCCATTAAAGCAGCAATCACGCGATCAGGACGCTCTGTATTCTGTACCTGAGGAAAAGGACTAAGGTAATTATCCTCGATGAGTTGCTCTACATAACCTGATTCCGGCACATTATCAATATCAATTTTCTTAATTCGATTTTCTACCTCTTGAACTAATTCGGGATCAACAATATCTTTAATGTAAGCGACAACTAAGTCTTTTCTTGACTGCTTACCTACTTGGAATTGTACTAACGATAAATTTTCAATTTCACCACTACCTCTTAAAAAAGATGTATTATCAACTAAAGATTCAGTGAAACCAATCCGTGGACCTCTGACTAATGCCTCTGATACCGGCTCTTCAACAGTCCTTGTTTTTAGTTTTGTTGTACCAAGGATTAGGGCTTCCACTAATCCATCAATTAAAAGCGCGGTAGAACCTGTTAATACTTTAGATGCTAACTCTTTAATGGAACCAACTTCTTCTACCTCACTGATAGATAACACTTCATTTTTTATGAATTCTTTTGAAATGCTTCCTTTGATGTAAGGAAGATCTTGTTTATATTCTGCTGAAAAGTCAACCATCAATGATGTCATGATATGTTTATCAATGATGTCTTTATCTGATAATCCATCCGCAAAAATGATAATTGACCGAATACCGGTACGCCCTATATTAAATTCTCGAAAATAAACATCCCAATTATGTCCAATTTCTTGCTTAACCATTTCTAGATTTACATTAAAATTATCTGTAAACTGATCAGTTGAATCTTGGGAGGAATTTGCTTCTTGTTTGTCTTTATCGGTACCTTTTCCTTTTTTACCGATCTTTGATATCCACTCTTTCATTTTCATCACTCATCCTTTGAGTTGCGAAGCCGATTAAACAATTTGGAGATTAAATACGGAATAACAAACACAATAAAAGCTTGTATAAAAACCTGCCATTCTGGAAGGTAGGAAACAATTGTTTTCCACATTTTCATCACCCTATACTTGTCTCAGATAGCCGCTAAAATTCCTTTAATTCTCAAATAGTATTAATATCTTCTACGTTTCTTATGCAATGAAGTTAAAAGCAATTAGCCGTATTTACATACTTTATACTTCGTATTACTATGTGGGAAAAATGATTTTGAATATAATTGAGGAGAAGGAAGAGGCGAAATCGATGTCTGGGACTTATCCTAATGACTCTTTGTTTTTAATTAACGATGGAATGATTTTTATTATTAATATTTGGCTTTTCCTCTTTGTAATAGAGAAGACTTATGCTCAATATTCGAAATATATATATCAAATTGAAATGATGTTCGGAATAATATATACTAAAAATTGAGAATAATTGGTAAATGTTATCTGCTTTTATCAACTTAAGAATAAGATGTCCCAATCGCAACCCGGTACGGAAAAGGACACGATTAGCGCTTTATAGGATTGTGAAGCCTGAAAAAGAGCGGAAAGAATGAGAATAATGTCTTTAGGTATTGGTCAAATGGTAAAGGTGTTCCTTAGTTTCTAAAGTGCGATATCAAAGGGGTTGAAAAAGATGAATGTATGGACAAGCTGCACACTAAGTTCAATTCTGGTACTTTCCTTACTAGCGCCATCCGAGTCCTTTGCCAGTGAAAATCCAAATCAGGAAGCCGCTGTGAGTAAGGAGACTGCCAGTCAGTATCCAATATTAAAGAAAGTAAATAAACCGGAAGAAGCGGGATTTTCGTCTGAAAAGCTGGAAAAAGTGGATCAGCTCATTGAAATGGAAGTGGCGGCCGGTTTCCCCGGTGCTGCCTTGATTGTCATAAAGGACGGAAAGATCGTTAAAAATGAAAGCTACGGGTACAAACAGAAGTTTAATGAACATACACCTCTTAAGAAGTTTCAAAAAATGGGAAATGACACGTTATTTGACCTTGCTTCAAACACGAAGATGTATGCAACCAATTTTGCCATTCAGAAATTAGTCAGCGAAGGCAAGCTGGATATCCAGGCAAGAGTGCAGCAATACATTCCTGAATTCAAAGACACGGAGGAGGATGTGATCAAAGGAAAGGACAATCTGAGGGTTATTGATGTTCTGCATCATACTGCAGGGTTTAGACCCGATCCGCAATATCATAATCCAAAGGTTTCGAAAGAACTTTATTCCCAGGAGCGGGATAAAACCATCGAGTTCATTTCCAAGACACCGCTCACATATGTACCTGGAACACAGAATGTCTACAGTGATGTCGATTATATGCTGCTTGGCGCCATTGTTGAAGAAATAACGGGTCAGCAGCTTGATGCCTATGTTGAAAATGAATTGTACAAGCCGCTTGGTTTGAAAAATACAAAGTTCAACCCTCTTCAAAAGGGCTTTAAGCCAAAGGACTTTGCCGCAACTGAATTGCTTGGCAACACCCGGGATGGCGTGATAGATTTCCCTAACATTCGCACATACACACTTCAAGGGGAAGTACATGATGAAAAAGCCTTTTATTCGATGGGAGGCGTTTCAGGGCATGCAGGTCTTTTCTCCAATACGGAAGATATGGCCGTCCTTCTGCAGGTGATGCTGAATGGCGGGGGATACGGTAAACATACGTTGTTTGATCAAAAAACAATCGATGAATTCGTCGCACCTTCCGAGATGAATCCTACATATGGTCTTGGGTGGAGACGGAATGGCGATGCTAGTATGGAGTGGATGTTCAGTCCTCATGCAAGCGACAGTGCCTACGGTCATACTGGATGGACCGGGACGGTCACGATCATTGATCCGGAAATAGATTTAGGGATCGTTTTACTTACTAATAAAAAGCACTCTCCGCTCGTCAATCCTGTAGCCAATTCCAATCAGTTTTTTGGCGACCTCTACAAAACAGGAAGCTATGGAAGTGTTGTAACTGCGATTTATGAAGCATTGGAAACGAATGAATAAACGGATATCTCCATAAAGTTTAAGACCTCCCATTAATGTCGGGAGGCCTTTTTTCTTGTTCTATAAAATGTCTGGAAGCTTTATTCTATACAGTTTGGGCAAGGATCAGGTTTTTATATGCGCCGTCTTGATGGAGCAAATTATCATGGGCACCTTGTTCGATGATTTCCCCATTTTGTACAACGATGATTCGATCGGCATGTTTAATTGTCGCTAATCTATGTGCAATGACAAGTGTAGTCCGATTTATCGAGAGTCGCTCCAATGCTTTCTGCACGGCTTTTTCGGTCTCGGTGTCCAGAGCTGAAGTGGCTTCATCAAGGATTAATATCGGTGGGTTCTTCAGGAATATACGAGCAATCGAGACACGCTGCTTTTGCCCACCCGATAATTTCACTCCACGTTCTCCAATCAACGTTTCCAAGCCTTCGGGCAATTGTTCGATCAAGTCATTTAATTGAGCATCTTCAATGGCTTGGTACAATTGGGCTTCGGTTGCCTCGGAATTGCCGGTGGGGATTATCGTTTCGATTTTAGGAGCGCCGTATTTTATCTACTTACTCGTGAAAAACATTTAATTATAGTTTTCAGAAAAAAGCCCATTTTCCAGGACGCTAGTGAAGATGGGCTTTTTTGCAGGAATGGTTGTTCCTTAGAAAGGATATAGATGATGGCTGTACGGCGGCTTTCGGGAGTGATGAATCATCCCCTAAAAGAACTATTTTAAAAAATATATTGACCGAACAGGTTGTATCCGCTTACAATGATATTTAGTTATTAGTGTATTTAGAAAATTGTAAAAGAGGTACCTGCATGACAAAGGAATTCGACAGAAGAATCGGGCGCCATGCAATCATGTACGCGTTTGCGAACGAAGAAGAAGAAGCCATATTGACGAATGACCTTAAGCGGATGGATTGGCTTTATGGAAAAGGTAAAGTCGGTTCAATGGAGCTGCAGAAAATAGTTGCGGCCATTGAGACATCAGCGAAAAGACTTGGATTAGTCAATCCCGATATGTATCGTGAAATGCATGCGCTGTATCATGCGATCATCGAAGCACTCCAAGGAGTGACACGCGGCCAAGTTGAGCTTGGCGGTCTTTTGAGGACTGCGGGCCTTCGGTTTGCCATCGTTCGGGGCAGGCCGTTTAAAAACGGGGACGAAGGTGAATGGATTGCTGTCGCCGTGTATGGAACGATTGGAGCACCGGTTCGGGGATTTGAACATGAAGCCGTCGGCTTGGGAATTAACCACATTTAAATAATTAAAAGCCTATAGTTATTTAGTGAAATAGGGGGCTGTATTGATAGACTGGATAAGTCTGTCAATATGGCCTCCTTTTGTGTGTTTAAAAAAAGAATAGGGGTGCAGGAAATGATTATGTTAACGGGCCAAACTTTAACGATTGAAGAAGCGAAAAAAGTATTGTATGGAGAAGCATTTGTCTCTGCTTCAGCCGAGAGTGTTAAGAAAGTGGAAAAAAGCCGCGAAGCGGTTGAAAATATCGTGAAACAAAAGAAAGTCGTCTATGGCATCACAACAGGCTTTGGAAAGTTCAGCGATGTTTTGATTGATGCAGAGGACGCAGAGCAGCTACAGTGGAATTTGATTCATTCCCATGCGTGCGGAGTCGGGGAACCATTTCCAGAGGTGGTTTCGAGAGCTATGGTCCTTCTCCGTGCCAACGCGCTATTAAAAGGGTTTTCCGGCGTCCGTCCTATCGTCATTGAACGTTTGATCGATCTTTTGAATGCTCATATCCACCCGGTCATCCCTCAGCAAGGTTCTCTTGGGGCAAGCGGGGACTTGGCACCGCTTTCACATTTGGCGCTAGTATTGATGGGAGAAGGGGAAGTGTTTTATAAAGGAGAGCGAATGGAGGCCATTGCAGCTTTATCGAAAGAAGGCATTCTTCCAGTGACACTTAAAGCAAAAGAAGGTCTTGCATTAATTAACGGAACACAGGCCATGACGGGGATGGGCCTCGTAAATTATATTGAAGCCGAACAGCTGGCTCATCAAACTGAAGCGATTGCTTCACTGACTTTAGAGGGATTACGCGGCATTGAAGACGCCTTTGATCCGGATGTTCATCTAGCACGCGGTTACCGCCAGCAAACAGAGGTCGCTGAACGGATTAGCCGCATGATCAGCGGCAGCCAGCTCATCACTAAACAAGGAGAATTGCGGGTTCAGGATGCTTATTCCCTCCGCTGCATCCCGCAAGTGCATGGGGCGTCATGGCAAACTCTTGATTATGTAAAAGAAAAATTGGAAATTGAAATGAATGCCGCGACGGATAATCCGCTTATTTTTGACGATGGGGAAAAGGTTATTTCAGGGGGGAACTTCCATGGCCAGCCGATTGCATTTGCGATGGACTTCATGAAAATCGCTGTTGCCGAGCTTGCGAATATTTCAGAGCGCCGGATTGAGCGACTCGTCAATCCTCAGCTGAATGATTTACCGCCATTCTTGAGTCCGTCACCTGGCTTGCAGTCTGGAGCGATGATCATGCAATATTGTGCAGCTTCCCTAGTCTCTGAGAATAAAACACTCGCACATCCTGCAAGTGTTGATTCCATTCCATCTTCAGCGAACCAGGAAGACCATGTAAGTATGGGAACGATTGGGTCACGGCACGCACATCAAATCATTCAAAATGTTCGCCGTGTTTTGGCGATTGAGCTCATTTGTGCCTTACAAGCGGTTGAATACCGTGGAATAGAGAAGATGGCCCCGTTTACAAAAGAGTTTTATACGGAAGCAAGAAAGCTCATTCCAAGCATTACACAAGATCGTATCTTTTCAAAGGATATTGAAGCAACGGCAAGCTGGTTACTGCAAATTGACTGGAATTCATTTATTCATAGGAGTTTACCTACAACTTAATATGAAGCTCGGAATACCCGAATGAACGTTAGGCTTATAGCCCTTTGACTTGGGTTTTAAGCCTAACATCTTTATGTAAATGCTACATAGATCCCAGAAATCCAAAAAAGGTCTAAGCATTAGAGAAAATGACCTTGAAATAGTAATATATGCAGGAAATGACTATTGATGGAATGATCGACTTTACCTATTCGTGCTAGATTAAATATGCATTTTTGGAGGGGAATCTAATTTGGAAAATCGGCAATTGCAACCACCTGTCATAAATGAAAAAAACCAGCCTTCAAATACTTTACAAAGGAAGCTAAAAGCACGCCACCTTACGATGATTTCGCTGGGCGGTGCAATTGGAACAGGGCTGTTTCTCGGAAGCGGGCCAGCCATTCACTCTGCGGGGCCTGGCGGTGCTTTGGTCGCTTACACCGTAATAGGCATAATGGTTTATTTCATTATGACAAGCCTTGGAGAACTGGCATCATTTATGCCGGTCAGCGGCGCTTTCAGTACCTATGCTACACGTTTCATCGACCCGGCATTAGGGTTTGCGCTTGGTTGGAACTATTGGTTCACATGGGCAATGACTCTTGCCGCGGAACTATCTGCCGCAACGATGGTTATGAAGTTTTGGTTTCCCGACAGCTCGTCTTTTTTATGGAGTTCTTTGTTTTTAGTTTTGATATTCTTATTGAATTACGTATCCGTTAAAGGATATGGCGAAGGGGAGTATTGGTTTTCCCTCATCAAAGTGGCGACCATCATCATTTTCATTGTTGTCGGAATATTGATGATATTCGGGATCATGAATGGAGAGGCGATTGGTTTTAAAAACTTCACAGTAGGTGACGCTCCGTTTGCCGGTGGTTTTTTGGCAACATTGGGTATTTTCATTGCTGCTGGATTTTCTTTTCAAGGTACAGAAATAGTCGGTGTTGCAGCCGGTGAAAGTGAAGACCCGGCAAAAAATGTACCACGTGCAGTTCGCAGCATTTTTTGGAGAATCTTCCTCTTTTATATCCTGGCCATATTGGTTATCGGATTGATCGTTCCTTATACGAATGGCAGTCTGCAGGGACACACGATCATGGTTAGCCCATTTACGATGGTGTTTGAAAAAGTGGGACTGGCATTCGCTGCTTCCGTGATGAATGCCATCATTTTGACAGCCGTATTATCCGCAGGTAATTCGAGTCTTTACGTGACAAGCCGAATGTTGTACTCCATGGCAAAAGAAGGGCTGGCACCTCGTATTTTTGGCAAGCTTAACAAACGCGGCGTTCCCATTTGGGGATTGGTTGTCACTTCACTTGTAGGGATGTTGGCCTTTTTTGCTTCCATTTTCGGTGATGGAGTCATTTATATTTGGCTTATGAATGCGGTTGGAGTCACTGGATTTATATTTTGGCTCGGTATAGCGGCAAGCCATTACCGGTTTAGAAAAGCTTATATTGCTCAAGGGCATTCACTGGACGATCTTCCCTATAAATCAAAATGGTTTCCTTTCGGGCCGATATTTTCCTTTGCCCTTTGTTTCTTCGTATTATTGGCGCAAAACTATCAAGCCTTTATTGGCGATGACATTAACTGGGCCAGTGTGTTCGCTGCTTATCTTGGCATCCCGTTCTTTTTGGTAATGTGGCTTGGTTATAAGTTCATAAAGAAAACGAAAGTAACTCCGCTAGAAGAATGCCAAATCGATTTTGATGAACATAGGAATGCTAAATAGTTTGTATCGATGATATGCATGAACCTTGAAATGAATCGGTTGTTTCAAGGTTTTTTCTGTATAAGTGACACATTTCCATATATGGAACATACCAATAAAAAAATGTGTGAAATCCCAATCTTGCCATGTGATTTTTAAGCGGAAAATCACCTTTCCCACTTTTTGGATGATTTTAGAATTAAAAAAAACTGAAAAAAAATTGCGGCCGATGTTGGGAGTTTATGATTATAGGAAGCCGAAGTGTTGGTATATCAAGGTTTTTGGAGTCTTCCGTAACCTTTAGAATCGATGGCGAAAATGGGCTTTTTAGGCAAGAATTCCGTCCCGCATCATTTGAACTTATATTCATTCTTTGTTAAGGTAATGAAGTACTTTAGGGTTACAGGTTCAATCCGTTTGTTGGGACTGAACAAAACTCTAAAATAAAAAACCATTATATTTCAGTTGGTATATGCTGTGCCTGTTAGTTTCCTCAGTTGTATTGCACCTCTTTTCCCTGCAAAGCTCATTAGACCTATTGGGAATCCCATAATCATATTTCTATGCGTTTTGGTGTTATACTGCACTGCAAGTATCATTCCACCTGGTAAAGGAAATGAAGTACTTTAGAGGGTAGTCGTAAGTCCATCATCAGGACAAAACTCTAAGTGGAAATCGTTTATATTACAGTTGGTATATGTTGTGCCTGCTAGTTTCCTCAGTTGTGATTGCACCTCTTTTTTCCTACTTGAAATGCTCAATTTATCACACAAAATATAATCCAAGTAAAGAATTGCTTCTTGGGAATAATAAATATAGATTATTTTTCTATACACGTATGCCCTGTGCCACTAAATAAGTGTCACTTCCGCTTTTTTGAAGGGGTAGAATTTCGGTTATTTCAAGATACTTGTGCATTAATAATCATCACTCGCATAAAACGGGGGAATTCAGCAAAACTGAATATCATATGGGCAACTATTAGAATGAGGTGACTTGATGAAGCCGTATGTAGAAGTCAGAAATGTCTCGAAAATTTTTGGCAAATCTCCAAAAGCAGCAACAGACTTATTGAAGCAAGGCAAATCGAAAAAGGAAATCTTGAAAGAAACGGGACAAACGGTCGGAGTGAATAATGTTAATTTCGAGATTTATCCCGGCGAAATTTTTGTCATCATGGGTCTATCCGGAAGCGGGAAATCAACTTTAATCCGCATGTTCAATCGTTTGATCGATCCCACTTTGGGGGAAATCTTAATTGATGACGAAGATATCGTGAAGATGAATGCTGCCCGGTTAAGGGAAGTCAGACAAAAGAAAATAAGCATGGTATTTCAGAACTTTGCTTTATTCCCGCATAAAACGATATTGGAAAACGCTGAATTCGGGCTCGAAATTCAAAAAGTAGATCCAGCGAAACGTCATGAAAATGCGATGAAGGCTCTTGAGGCCGTTGGATTGAAAGGCTACGAAAATCAGCTGCCATCACAGCTTAGCGGCGGTATGCAGCAGAGGGTTGGGTTAGCCCGGGCACTCGCCAGTGATACGGATATCCTACTGATGGATGAAGCGTTCAGTGCCCTTGATCCATTGATTCGTAAGGATATGCAGGATGAACTGATTCAAATCCAAGATCAATACAAAAAAACGATCATTTTCATTACCCATGATCTTGATGAAGCATTAAGAATCGGGGATAGAATTGCCCTTATGAAAGATGGAAGCGTCATTCAATTGGGTACCCCTGAACAAATCATGATGAATCCAGCCAATGAATTCGTCGAGAAGTTTGTGGAAGATGTTGATCTATCAAAAGTATTGACAGCGTCTCATGTGATGATACGCCCAGAGAAGATTGCGGTGGACAGAGGCCCGAGGGTTGCCTTGGAAATCATGCGCAAACAAGGGTATTCCAGCATTTTCGTTGTGGATAGGAAGCAGAAGTTATTGGGGGCCGTGACTGCTGAACAGGCACGTCAGGCAATGAGTAATAACCAATCGATTTCTGAAGTGATGACAACTGATATCCCAACTGTAAAAGAGGATGAATTACTTGGAAACCTCATGGATGTGATGGCGACTTCAAGCTTGCCGATCTCAGTGATTGATGATCAGAACAGAATTAAAGGAATTCTTCTTCGCGGTGCCGTCATCGGTGCTTTGGCCGGAAATAAAGATTCCTTGAATGAAATGGAGAGTGAATAATTCAATGAATATGCCGAAAATCCCACTAGGAGCATGGGTCGATTCTTTAGTGGATTGGATAACTATTGTATTTGCTGGATTATTTACACTTATTACGAATGTGATTGAGGGACTACTGGATATCCTGGTCGATGTAATGAGTGCTGGACCTTCCATCGTGTTAATCATAGTCCTGACCCTTCTGGTTACCTATACAAGCAGATGGCCATTGGGATTATTTACATTAGTCAGCTTACTTTTGATTGATAATCTTGGTTATTGGGAATCAAGTATCCAAACACTGGCAATTGTTATATTGTCAGGAGTCTTAACCATAGTGATCGGGATACCGATCGGAATATGGTGTGCCCAAAATAACACCGTACGTAAGATCGTAACCCCAATCTTGGATTTCATGCAAACGATGCCTGCCTTCGTTTATTTGATTCCTTCCATTTTATTCTTTGGAATAGGGGTAGTGCCTGGAATCATCGCGTCATTCATTTTCGCGATTGCACCGACAATCCGAATGACCAATCTTGGGATTCAGGAAGTGCCTAATGATCTGATAGAAGCATCTGATGCTTTTGGTTCAACCAGCAGCCAAAAGTTATTCAAGGTACAAATACCATTGGCTACTCCAACGATTATGGCAGGAGTTAACCAAAGCATCATGCTGGCACTATCCATGGTAGTTACAGCTTCATTGGTTGGAGCACCCGGACTTGGGGCGGATGTCTACCGGGCTGTCAGCCAAATTAATGTTGGGCAAGGATTTGAAGCGGGTTTATCCATCGTAATCATTGCAATCATACTCGATCGTATCACGCAAAACCTTCGTAAACCAGCTTACGAGCATGTCGTAAGGAGGAAAATCATTTTTACAATATTGGCCTTACTAGTTGTGGGTACTGCGCTATTCGGTACTTTTACAAAAGATACGGCTGTGAACGGGGATAAAAATAGTTTTGCTGCCAAAACCGATTATGAAATCATCGGTATTGAACCTGGAGCAGGATTGATGAAGTTGACTAAAACGGCTATAGATGATTATAAACTGGATGACTGGAACGTGGTTGAAGGGTCATCGGCAGCGATGGTTGCAGAATTGAAAAAAGCAATCGATAAAGAAGAACCCATCGTCGTTACTGGCTGGTCACCGCATTGGATGTTCTCAACATATGACTTGAAATATCTCGAAGATCCGAATGGATCCTTCGGCAAGGCTGAAAACATCAATTCCATTGCCAGAAAAGGACTTGAACAGGATGCGCCAGGTGCCTATAAAATTCTTGATCAATTCTACTGGGAAACAAAAGATATGGAAGATGTAATGGTCAAGGTTGCTGATGGGATGTCTCCTTCAGAAGCAGCAGAAGAATGGATAAAGAAAAATCAGGACAAAGTGTCCAAATGGACCCAAGGAGCACAATCAGGAAGTGGTGAAAAGATCAAACTGGTTTATGTTGCCTGGGACACTGAAATTGCCAGTACAAATGTGATTAGCAAGGTACTGGAGCAGAATGGCTATGATGTAACATTAAGCCAGGTTGAAGTGGGACCAATGTTTGCTGGCGTTGCAAACGGAAGCGCGGACGCTATGGTGGCTGCATGGCTTCCGGGAACACATCTTGAATACTATAATAAGTATAAAGATGACATGGTTGACCTTGGACCAAACTTAAAAGGAACAAAACTTGGTCTGGTCGTACCGGATTACGTCGATATTGATTCAATTGAAGACTTAAAATAAGAAAGAAGAGGGAATTCCAGTAGTGGAATTCCCTCTTTTTTAAGTTTATATGGGCCGCTGGGAATCAATGGATGGAAACGAATTTATTCCTCAATTCCTCTTCCGTTACTTCGATCTTTCCTTTCAAGTCTTCTGCCAGTAATACATAACTTTTCACGCCAATGAATTCAGAATGCGATATTAAAAAGAATTTTGTTCCTTTTTTATACGCAGATGGAACATCTTCAATCAACTTAAACATTTTCATCCTTTTTCCACCTTGGATATCATAAATTCGTAACGCATGTATTCATAACTAATTCGTGGTACAACTTCTTCTTTTCACTTTTTATATCATTGATATTTATGGGTGGTCAACTATTTTTACTGGTAGATACAAGTACCGCCTGTACTTGTCATTTGTTTGTGAATTATGAGTATTCCTAACTTTCTGTGGAACTGGGCTATCGTTGAATGTTAAAATTCAGTTGGAAAACAGTGTTTCTTTATACATAAGGAAGAGATAAGAGAAGCAATGAGTTGTTAAAGCAAAAAGTGATTTTGGAAGGTGTGGAAATATTGAAACCAATCATATTTGATGTAGATACGGGGATAGATGATGCCATGGCGATGGCATATGCTTTAAATTCCCCTGAATTGGAAGTACTCGGATTCACCACTTGCTTTGGTAACGTGCCCGTTGTTGATTCGACCCGTAATACACTTGCCGTCTTGGAGAAATTAAATAGGCGCATACCGGTATATGAAGGTGCTGACCAAACTTTGGTACGTGGAAGGAAGAAGCGGTATCCCAAGCATGTTCATGGGGAAGACGGGTTAGGAAATACCCTTCGGTTTGAACCAACCATCAAAGCATCACAAGGAAATGCAGTAGATTTCATTATCGATCAAGTGCAAAGCCGACCGCATGAAATTACGATCATTGCAGTTGGACCACTGACTAACATCGCATTGGCGATCAATAAAGCGCCGATGATCATGTCGCTTGTAAAAGAGGTCGTAATTATGGGCGGTGCCGTAAACGTACCAGGAAATGTAACCCCTTATGCTGAAGCGAACATAATATCAGATCCAGAAGCGGCACATCAGGTATTGACTTCAGGACTGCCGATCACCCTAGTGGGGCTTGATGTGACCCTGCAAACATACCTAATGAAATCGAAGCTTGATGATTGGCGTGCCACTGGTAAGGAAAGCGCCGAATTTTTAGCGAAAATGACCGATTATTATATGAAAGCATATGAAAACTCCCATCCAGGTTTGGGTGGCTGCGCCCTTCATGATCCGCTTGCAGTCGGGGTTGCGATTGATTCAAGTTTTGTCAGGACAGAATGGATGAACGTCAAGGTGGTGACCGAGGGTGAAGAAGCAGGCAGGACAATCGGTCAAAAGGATGGCGAACCTAGAATCCGTGTCTGTACGAATGTGGAAAGTGAGCGGTTTTTGAAACATTTTTTGGAACGGGTTATATGACTAAGCAACGTAATTGAATCATTGGCAAGAGCTGGCCTGTTTCTGTTGGATATATCGATTCTCGCTATATGACAAGGATTCCTGTCAGAATAAAGTTGAAAATAGCATGGTACAAATGGTCTTCCATTCATTCTGATGTCCTTTTGTAAATGATTTATATTCAATCAATAAATAAAAATTGCTTTTCAGAGTTTAATCAAACGTTTGATTAATTTCGTAGAAAAGAAAGTCGAAAGTCACTATTATTATGGTGAAAACCATATTAATGGATAACGGTTCAGAAATATTGGGTATAAGGTACTTTTTTTACCATAAAAAAGTAAAATATTAAAAAATAATTAAAAAATGGGTTTAAAGGTTTGGGAAAACAGGTACATAGACTTTCATAATGCCATATTTAGGTTTTTTTGCATAATTATAATTTACCATTTTTCGACTTTGCGCTTATTTATATGGCAGAAAATGTATGGTTCTATTAAAATGTACTATATAAGATAAAAGGAGGGTTTTTTCTATGTCACAAATTCGCGTAACACCTTCAGAACTGAAAGATGTAGCTAGACAATATGATAATGAGAGCCAACAAGTAACGGATATGATTGGTCGTTTAGATAGAATGAGAGATCATTTAACTGGTATTTGGGAAGGTTCCTCCAGTGAGGCTTTCGTAGGTCAGTACGAAGAATTAAAGCCTTCATTCATGGATATGGCTCGCTTGTTGAATGAAGTTTCTCAACAATTGAATAAATCAGCTCAAATCCTTGAAGACACAGATAATCAGATTGCTAGTCAAATTCGCGGATAATCATTAGGTAAATGAGAAAAAGAATTTCTAGGAAAAAGCGCCGCGACTCTTTTTGAAGATCGTGGTGCTTTTTTGCTTTAAAAGAGGTGGTTTCCATATATATTCAACTAACGATCGATTTAAACAGGTATACAGGGGAAGTATTTGATTTGCAAGTGTCGAATTACCGCTCCATCAAGAAGGTTGTGGAGATAATATGGCAGGTAAAGGATATTGCCAGTGCACCTAAAGAAGGCTATTGGGTGCGGGTTCAAAATAAAGAGTTCGTATGTTCAGGTTATGAAACCCTGCTTGATAGCGGAATTACGACGGGGGACCGCCTTGAGATCCTCTAATGGATAGGTGTGGACTCATTATAGGAAAAAAGTCTAAAGCCCTTTAGCAGGGGTAAAGGAGTTACATAAAATGGATGAGAAACCATATCTGGAGAAAAAAACAGAAGCTGCAATGATGAAGGATGATAAGGGGCATTCGTTCGTTTTCCAACGGGCAAAACTATCGATGCAGGACCCACTGGAATTACAGCTTATTCATGAAGCGGATGATGCTCTCCAGAAACATATAGAAGTGACAGAGGACGAGGTGAAGATCAGAGTAAATCCACCAGCCTCTTTTTTTGTTTTTTCCAAAGCTAAAGATAAAAATCCATTGAGTAAATGGTTATCGTCTTATCAAATCCTGAAGAAAATAAGGAATCATGAATTGAATCGCCTGCAACTAGTCGTCTGTCCGGAAAATATCGTTTTTGATTCAAGCTTGACCCCATATTTCCTGCATTATGGCGTAAAAGACAGTTTGCCTCCTTATGAGCATAATCAAGATGAGTTATTTAAAGAAACGAAGGCAACGATTTCGGCGCTTGTGGATGGGCAGCATACATTCGAAGAGTATCTGCTTTACCATAAAACACTGAAACTATCGAACGAATCACAAAGTATATTGTCATCGGGGACTTGGGATGAACTTTCCACGGTCATTCAAAACCGGATAGAAGCTTTAGAGAAGGAAGAAAAGGCATTTGTACATATCCCTGAAAAGAAATGGAAAACGGGCCGTTATACACTTTGGGGTACGGTGATCGTTCTCGTGCCACTGCTATTGTTTACGATTTACACACTATTCTTCTCACACCCTAAGCAGGAAGCATATGTAGAAAGCGGTGAAAGCTTCTTAAAACAAAAATACAGTGAAGTCATTGACCGTTTGGAAAACTACGATCCGAAAAAGATGCCGTATGTCGTTCAATATGAACTGGCGAAGTCCTACGTCACTTATGAACCATTGGAGGGAGCGGCCAGGAAAAACGTGGAAAATGCAATCACGTTGCAAACGGATAGTCAGTATCTCCTATATTGGATTTATATAGGCAGGGGCATGAGCGAGGAAGCGATCGATTTGGCGAGAATCATGGAGGATCGCGAATTGATTATGTATGGGCTGGTAAACCAGAAAGAACAGATTAAGTTGGACGATAGCCTATCTGGGGAAGAAAAGGAAACGCAAATTAAAGAAGTCGATACTGAGCTGTCCCAATATGAAAAGGAAAAAAAGGAATTGGATAAGCAAATGGAGGAACAGCAAGGTCAGAACCCTGCTGCAACAGATTCGAATGTAGAGGATAAAGGCGCAGCGGAAGCAAAACCTGCTGTAAAAGAAGAAGCGGAAAACGAACCTGCTTCTGGGGGAAAAGAAGAAAGTAAGGATTCCTCCAAAAAATCAACTGAAGAAAAAGAGAAAAGCAAAGAGTGAGCAATGGGCCTTTTGCGGAGGTGAGATTTAATGAGTTTATTATGGATTTATTCTAGTGGGACCTACCAATCCTTTACGATCAAGGATAATCATAACGGTCCAATTTCGATTGGGCCATCAAAACAGGATACGATCACCGTTTATTCCATTCCTTTTGAACAAGGTCCTATCAAGCTGAAAAAACATGAGGGACTTGATGAATATGAGGTGTTTAGAGAGGGCAAGAAGCTTGGCGATGTAAAGCCATTCCATAGCTTCACCTTTCAAGAAGGAGAAGAAACGGTCGAGATTTTTTATACGTCAGGGGAATTGGAAGAAAGCCTCTATTATATAGGCAACTTGAAAGAAATCACTTTATCGGACAAGGCGGGAGCGACCATTCGTAAAGAAGGACCCGTTTCCGGCAATGACTTTTCCCTTGTGCTGCATAAAGGGCAGTGGCACCTAATGCCAGAGGGAAATGGCAGGATATTCCTGAATGGTGAAAGGGTAACGAAGGCTGTTCCCATCCAAAATGGTGATCTGGTTTGCTGGCCGCATATGGTGCTGAGGTTGATTGAAGGCGACTTATTGATGATTCATAGCGCCGAAAGTTATGAAACATCATTAGCTAAAATGAAGAAGCCAATCTCTGAAATGAAAAAAAACTATCCACAGTATCGCCGGACACCAAGGATGATCTACGAATTGCCGGATGAGAAAGTGACGATATCTTTTCCGAGCCAAGAAGCGGAAGATAATAATAGAGGGTTATGGTTAATCCTTATGCCGCCTTTAATGATGCTGATCGTCATGGGGGTCATCACGGTCATTCAGCCGCGGGGCATTTTCATCATCATATCGATTGTGATGTTCACGACGACTTTAGTTACCTCGACGGTTCAATACTTTAAAGACAAAAAGAAGCAAAAATTCAGAGAAGAAAAACGCCAACGTGTATATACCAGGTATCTAGAGCAGAAGAGGGAAGAACTTCAAGAGCTGTCTGAAAAACAAAAGAATGTGCTGTTCTATCATTACCCCTCCTTTGAAAGGATGAAGCTTCTAACTGATAGTATTAGCGATCGTATATGGGAACGAACTCTGGAAAGTGAAGATGCTCTGCACTTTAAGATCGGAACGGCGACCATACCCTCAAGTTATCAGGTGTCGGTAAATAGCAGCGATATGTCCAATCGGGATATAGATGATTTACTTGAGCAGTCGCAGGAACTTGTGGATGTGTACAAAAACTTGGAAGATCTTCCTTTATCGATCGATTTATCAAACGGATCGATGGGCCTGGTCGGAAAGGAATCGATTGTTAAACGGGAGCTGCAGCAATTGATTGGGCAACTGGCCTTTTTTCATAGTTATCATGATGTTCGATTTGTCGCCATCTTTCCGGAAAAGGATTATCAGGAATGGGAATGGATGAAATGGCTCCCTCATTTTCAATTGCCGCATGCCTATGCAAAAGGATTCATATATAATGAGCAATCACGTGACCAGCTGCTGACCTCGATTTATCAGCTATTGAGGGAAAGAGATTTGGATGAGAACAAAGGGAAAGTGAGATTCACTCCCCACTTTGTCTTTATTGTCACGGATCGTAATTTAATTGCTGAGCATGTCATATTGGAATATTTAGAAGGCAAAACGGACGATTTAGGCATCTCGACGATTTTTGCAGCGGATGCAAAAGAAAGTTTGACGGAAAATGTCCATACGCTTGTTAAGTACATCAATGATTTTGAGGGTGAGATTCTCATCCAGCAAACGAAGGCCGTTCATACTCCTTTTAAACTTGATGCACATTCAAAAGAAGGAAATGAGCGTTATGCACGTACGCTCCGTTCATTAGATCATCAAAAAGGCATGAACAATTCCATACCAGAAACGGTTTCATTCCTTGAATTATTGAAAGCTCGTGAAGTGGAAGATCTGCCCATCAGCCAAAACTGGCGAACCAATCTGTCTTCCAAATCCTTGGCAGTTCCGATTGGATTGAAAGGGAAAACGGATAGGGTTGAATTGAACTTGCATGAAAAGGCGCATGGCCCCCATGGATTGGTTGCCGGAACGACAGGATCGGGGAAAAGTGAATTACTGCAAACCTACATCCTATCATTAGCCGTTCATTATCATCCACATGAAGTTGCCTTTTTGCTCATTGATTATAAAGGCGGTGGAATGGCACAGCCATTCAGGCAGATTCCGCATCTGCTGGGAGTCATTACGAATATTGAGGGAAGCAAGAACTTCAGTGCCAGGGCACTAGCATCCATCAATAGTGAATTGAAGAAACGCCAGCGCATGTTTGATCGATACGAAGTCAATCATATCAACGATTACACGGACTTATACAAAGAAGGCAAGGCGGATGAACCGTTACCGCACCTATTTTTGATATCAGATGAGTTTGCGGAACTTAAAAACGAAGAACCCGATTTCATCCGCGAATTAGTGAGTACGGCGCGAATTGGACGGAGCTTGGGAGTTCATTTAATTCTTGCTACACAAAAGCCGGGCGGTGTAATTGATAACCAGATTTGGAGCAATGCCCGTTTTAAAATTTCCTTGAAAGTGCAGGATGCCAGTGATAGTAAAGAAATTCTTAAAAATAGCGATGCGGCAAATATTACTGTCACCGGACGGGGATATTTGCAGGTTGGAAATAACGAGGTTTATGAATTGTTCCAGTCTGCGTGGAGCGGTGCCCCATATTTAGAGGATACGGTTGGATCTGAGGATGAAGTGGCACTTGTCACGGACCTCGGTCTTGTTCAAATCTCAAATGTATCGGAACAGGTCACTAATAAGAGGAAAGAAAAGATTAGTGAAATTGAAGCCGTGGCGGATCGAATTGTGGCGATACAGGAAGAAATGGAGATTAAGAAGTTGGCAAGCCCATGGCTGCCGCCTCTTTCAGATCGTTTATCAAGAAACCCTGAGAGAAGCCTGACGATGAATCAATTCCACCTGGGAATGAAGGATGAGCCCGAATTGCAAAGCCAGACCAATTATGTCTATAACTGGATTGACGATGGGAATATTGGGGTTTTTGGTTCTTCCGGGTACGGCAAGTCAACCACCGTTTTGACACTTCTTTTTAGTTTTGCAGATCAATTCACTCCTGAAGAACTGCATTATTATATTTTCGACTTCGGGAATAGCGCTTTACTGCCAATGCGCCAGCTGCCTCATACTGGGGAATACTTTAGGTTCGACGAGTTAAGGAAAATCGAAAAATTCATGTTATTCATGAAGGCGGAAATGGAAAGGCGTAAGCAGCTTTTTTCAGAAAAGGAGCTTAGTAACATAAAGCTCTATAATGCATTGGTGGAAGATAAATTGCCGATTATTTATATCGTGGTCGACAATTTTGACATAGTGAAGGATGAGATGCAGGATCAGGAAGCCCAATTCGTTCAGTTTGCACGTGATGGACAATCACTTGGAATCTTCATGATTTTAACGGCAACGAGAATCAATGCGATTCGCCAGCCGTTAATGAATAGCCTTAAGACGAAGGTCGTCCATTACTTAATGGACAGTTCGGAAAAATATTCAGTTTTGGGGAGAACCCCTTATGAAAATGAACCTGTTCCTGGCAGGGCGTTGGTGAAAAAGGACCAAACCTATCTCACCCAGATTTACTTACCAGCCGATGGAGCGGATGATATAGCGGTTTTGGAAGAAATGAAACAAGCTGTGGCAGATCATAAGGTTAAATATAAGGAAATGGACAAACCGCCGGCGATTCGGATGTTACCGGCACGTCTTGATTCCAGCTGCTTCAAGAGTTACTGCTCACAAACCATTAAGAAGGATACCATTCCAATCGGGCTTTCAGAGGAAAGCGTTACACCTGTATTCGTGGAGTTGAATTCCAATCCATTCCTGCTTGTCGTAGGACAGTCACGTAAAGGGAAAACGAATGTCCTTAAAGTGCTGCTGGAATCGTTGCTTACACAGGCGGTCGGCGAAATTGGATTATTTGACGGAGTGGATCGCGGCCTATCTTCTTATGCTTTTGAGGAGAAGGTGAGCTATGTGGAAACAAAAGAGCGGATAACCGAATGGCTCGATCATATCACTGGAATATTTGAAGAACGTGAGCGAAGTTATCTTGCGGCATTGGAATTGAAACCGATGAAGCAACTGGAATTCCCACCGGTCATATTTGTCATAGATAGCATTTCAAGGATCCAACAAACGATAGACGGCAGGATTCAGGATAGGATCAGCAGTTTGATGAAACAATACAGCCATCTCGGGTTTAGTCTGATTGTCGCTGGAAATGCCAACGACTTCACGAAGGGGTATGATTCGTTGACAACCGAACTGAAACAAGTCAGACAGGCTGTTTTGCTTCTTAAAAAATCGGACCAAAGCTTGTACACCCTCTCCTATTCCAGAAAAGAAGAAGAAATACAGCCGGGTTACGGATACTTTGTGCTGAATGGCCAGGAATGTAAAATCCAAATTCCGCTAAGTGAAGAAAGAAGGAGAGTGCAAGAGAGTGTCTGAAAAAATAAAACCGATGCTGTTAATCGGTAAAATACTGGTGATCTTAGCGCTGCCAATCTTGTTTTTTTCTTATATTGGCCAAAATCCAATGAAAAAGACGGAAACGGCTTCTCGCGAAATCGCCATTGTAAATGAAGATAATGGGACAGAATTTAACAATAACCCCATTTACATGGGCTCAGAGCTTGTTACTACACTGGACAAGGATTCTGAATATGAGTGGTTTGTGGTAAATAGAAGTACGGCGGAAAGTGGACTTGCAAATGAAAAGTACGATGCAGTCATATATTTTCCATCCGATTTTTCAGAGAATATTTATACGTTCGATGATGAACAGCCTGTCAAGGCGGGGATAAAGTACAAGGTACAACCCAGTTTGAATGCAGAGAACATGGAAAAGGTACAAAAGGAATTAGAGAAAACAAAGAGCAAAATGAATAAGCATATTTCAACACAGTATTGGAGCTATGTTTCCCAATCAGTCGAGGACATCCGTAAGAAGTTCGATAATGTCCTTGCTAAAGAAATCGCTTTTCAAAACACGATGTATGAGTTTTATACTCCAAGCTCGGAAAGTCTTGCAGGCGAAATCAAGCAGCATAAGGACATGCTTGAAGGAGTTTTTGCCGAGACGAAAGATGCTGGCAAAACAAGTACTGAAACAATGGATGAAATAGGGGACACGAAGACTCAAATGGCTTCATTTGTGAAAGATGTTGTTTCTTTTGAGGAATATCAAAAAGCTCAAAGTATCCTTTTTGAGAAGGCCTCTGCCCAAAATCAACAGCTTGTCATGGAGAGTGTGCAGTCATACGACAAGGTGTTGAATGAGGGGAATCAATCTATACCAGAGATTCAGCAAGGGATGCATACGAAATACAGCCTTAATGATCAAGGCATTAGAGAAAATGTTGGAATCATGCAGCAGAAACTTGATTCCAGTAGTAATGAATTGGAACAATTTTCAACAAGCATGAAAGACGAACAAGTAGAACAAATTACGAAAATCACCCAAGATCAACAAAGCTCGATTGAACAATTGAAACAATCGGAAGAGGCGGGTCTTGATAACCTTCAGTCAACCTTGCTTATGCAAAGAGGAAATCTTGCAAGCAGCTCTGGTGATGGGGAGGATATAGGTGAAGGAACGACGCCTATAGAGGATATTGAAACGGAAACGGGAAAAGGTGAATCAGCTGCTGCACCTGACAAGAAGGACCCGGTTGATGAACTGTCTCTGCAGGTACTGCTGGATCAAATCAATGGGATCAACACGGCACTTGAAAGTTTGGTGCCGGCAGAAGGAAGTGAAGGAGCTGCTGAACAACTCAACATCCTTACAGCGGAACTCCAAACGGAAATCAATAATCTCAGCGGAACGGTAAGCGGCAGAACGGGGAATTATAACCAAGTGATAACGGAGTTTAATACACTGGTAGATTCATATAATGACCTGCTGGCGCAGTTTACGCAATTACAAGCTGATTATAATGAACTCGGCACGAATTATAAGGATTTAGGCGACCAATGGAAAAAGTCACAGGAAGATATTCAAAAATTACAGGACATCCAGAGTATGACAATCGAAGAGGCCATCGCAGAAATCAAGACTCTCGAACAGTCACTTCTGGAAAAAGTGGGGGGAGAAAGGCGAGCGGTGCTTGTGAAGGCCTTCGAGAATCCTATCACCAATCGGGATTCAACTGCCCTCCTTGCCTATTACGGTTCACTCTCATCTTATGGTGAATTGGCTGAAAGAGTCACCGAAGCAAATGTAGATAAGATATTTGCAGCCAATATAAAAGAATTGGAAAACTTGAAAAATGGGGTTTCCGGAAATGTAGATGAAGAAGCGAAACTCGTTAAAGCCAGTTTAGCAGGAGTCAATGAGAACTTCGGGATGTTCTCGGAATCCATTATGGGTTATATGAAAGAATATGATGCTAACGTTGAAACGGGGCAAAAAGCCACTTTAGCTGAATTGGCGGCAATTTCCGGCAAGGCTCAAGAAGTGTCTGCCAATTTGTCGGATGATATGGAAGTTCCTGAGATGGAGGCCGAACCGCCAGTTAACCTTGATGGAGAAATGTTTGTATCACTTCAAGGCAATACGGCAACAACGGTCGGCTTCATTTCCGAGCTTGTCAATTCTGTAGCGGAAAGACAGGAAACGGTCACGAAGGATACAGCAGACCTGCAAGCGAAAGTGGGGTCCGTGCAGGAAAGGGCCGATCAGCTTAATGATAATTGGTCCCAAAATGTAGACTCAACCGAAAAAATCAAGACGGACGTATATAGCGTCTTGAACAACACTCTAGTCGATGATCAGGAGAACGGGTATGTGTACGAATATTTAGCGAATCCCGTACAAATCAGCGGGGAGGTCCTTCATCAGGAAAAGGTTAATATCCCGCCGATCGTCATGTTGGTGATCATACTCATTTCTGGGATATTGATCGGTTTCTTCCTGCATCATTATGAAACCATTCCAATGATGGTCCATGCGGCCTTGTTTACCTTATTGAATCTGATCGTAGGTTTAATCATCAGCATGTATGGCTTGAAGATCTATCCACTGGGAGATATGCAGGAGATTAAATGGACCGTCTTCACCGTCCTGCTTTTATTCTTCTGTTCAGCGTTTACCCGACTTGCCTTCTCGATTGGGCCGTTTGTCGGTGCTATCCTGGTGATTGGTTTGATCAGTTTCTTTACCATTCCATTATTGGATTTAATCATGCCTAATTTCAATGTAGACCACCCTGTTGCGGACGTATACATGTCCATTCAATTCGGTAATCAGTCGGCATTCATTCCGGCTAGTATCATCTTGATTGTACTGACGCTTATCGCAACGGTCATTCCATATATAGTGAAGCGTCTTGCAGAAAGAAGAGCAATGGCCCATGAAGTGGAATAAATACGTAATGCCTGTCTTGCTCATCCTGTTTTTTAGCCATGCACCTCATGGCGGGGCGGAAGAGGAACCGATGGTGGAGCCCAATGAATATCAAGAAAACGATATTGATATTCAAACGGAGTATTTCCATGAAGAAGGATTGTTGGAACAGAAGCGGAAACTGCCTGAAGAACAAAAGGACCTCACTTTTGAAAGAGGGAAATATGATGCCATTGACTCGGTGAAGGACTCACTGTTTCTGTCTCCTGTAATGGAGAATCAAAATAATACCATCGCTTCAAAATCAGAACAGCTTGGATTATTCTCGGAGGTCCGCATTCCAACGAGAAACGAAGAAGAAACAGAGCCTTCGCTTAATTTTGACCTGACGATATTGCTAGGCATCGTTTTGGCACTTTTGGTCGTTTGTTTGTTTTTTATCCTTATCCCGAAAATGGGGAAGCTGAATGGAGAGGTTAAACGAAAATGAAAACAGCCCGATTCCCCTCAGGAATCGGGCTGTTTTAACTACATATCCATAACGGTTTTAATAAGCCCTAAAAGAAGGGCGGCTGCGAAGATCAAAATGAAGAATTTTTTATACATGATCAGTACCTCTTATATCTTAGGAGTGGATTGCATTCATTTTAGCATAAACAAGACAGAATAGAAGTTTACTTAAGAATATACAGATCGGAAGGCCGAGGCTTCATTGCCCTGATGACCGGAGAGGGAAAAAGGAAAAGGATGCGCCATTATTGGGCATCCTCCTTTCTTGTTATTTGAACAAATCAGGATAAACAGTCTTTGCTGCGGGTTCAACAGCTTCGGTTTTAAACCGATTTCCCTTTTAAGCTGACAAGGCTGACCTTTTTCTGCAAGGTTCATATTCACTTAGCAAACAGTTAACCATACCTTTTTCAGTAAGCCGCATTAATATTTTTAGAACAAATTCGTTTATGGTTTTCCGATTATCTAGTAAACTTACAATGTAAGGTTCAATTGGGTCTTAATGTAAAATATGTGATATAGAGAAGACATGAAATAATAGTGATAATGTGAATCCCGGGAGGTAGAGAATGATTTATAAGCAGGTCAATCAAAAACTGGAAATGGTTCTGGGGAATATCGAAAAGGTGATTATCGGAAAACGGGATATAGCAGAACTAAGCATCGTGGCACTCCTTTCCGGCGGACATGTCTTATTAGAGGATGTTCCGGGTGTGGGAAAGACAGTCATGGTAAGGGCATTGGCAAAATCAATAGGTGCAAGCTTCAAGAGAATTCAATTCACGCCTGATTTACTTCCTTCGGATGTTACTGGCGTTTCGATCTTCAATCCTAAGGAACAAGAATTCATCTTTAGGCCAGGCCCGATAATGGGCCATATTATTTTAGCCGATGAAATAAACCGGACCTCGCCGAAAACTCAGTCTGCATTGCTTGAAGCGATGGAAGAGGCAAGTGTGACGATTGATGGTGTCACAAGAGGATTGGAGAAGCCCTTCTTCGTAATGGCGACACAAAATCCAATCGAGTACGAGGGAACATATCCGCTGCCAGAGGCTCAATTGGATAGATTCCTATTAAAAATGAAAATGGGCTATCCAGGTGTGGAAGAAGAGATAGAGGTTCTTCATAGGGCTCAATACACGGCACCGCTAGAGGAACTGGAATCCGTCATCACCTTGGATGAATTGATAGAATTACAGGCTGAGGTAAAAGCGGTGATAGTGGATGACACAATAAAACGATACATTGTTGAATTGGCGAATCAAACACGTTCACATGAAGCGGTCTATTTAGGGGTGAGCCCGCGTGGATCGATAGCATTGATGAAGGCAGCCCAGGCTTACGCGCTGATCCAGGGCAGGGACTATGTTCTGCCTGACGATGTTCAATATTTAGTACCATTCGTATTTTCCCATCGGCTTATATTGAAGCCTGAAGCGAATTATGAGGGCTTCGATGCTGGAATGGTGATACATGAAATTGTCGCGACAACAAAAGTGCCTGTGAAGCGGGCTGTGACCTAATGCGGAGATTCATCAACATTCTAAGGGGAAATATGAGTGTGATCGGACTTGTATTACTCATGACCGTTTCCTTTTGCTATGCAATGTTTCAAGGCGGTTTTGTCAGTTGGTTCATTTTTTATTCATTTTTACCGTTTTCTGTGTACGCTTTGATCCTGCTGTTTTATCCGCTGCATGATTTTAACGTTGAGAGAAAGATCAATAAAAGGGAATGCCAGGCTGGTGAATCTGTTGAGATAGCATTTACGTTTACGCGTAAAAACCGGCTGCCCCTATTATTTATGGTGGTAGAGGAGGAATTGCCTCAGGAGATGGAAGATAGGGGATTACAAAGGAAAATAATTATCTTTCCGGGTTTCAAGCGTACCTTCAGCATGTCATATACCTTGGAAAACTTGCAGCGGGGAGAGCATTCGTTTCAATCGATCCGCTTTTGGATTGGGGACTTTTTCGGGCTGGTCGAAAAGGAAGCGATATATAGTTCACCTTTGAAAATAACCGTTTTTCCTCGTTATCACGAGCATGCCTACAGTGATCTTGATCGAGTGTTCAATCAGGGGGCAGTGGTTTCAACAAAGAAAACACAACGGGAACATTCAGTGGTCTCCGGTGTAAGGGAATATCAGCCAGGCGATCAGTTGTCTTGGATTAACTGGAAGGCGACTGCCAGAACGAGTGAAATCATGACGAAGGAATTCGAGGTGCAGAAAAACCGTGATGTATTCATCATGCTTGATCAAAAGCCATCGGATTTATTCGAAGAATCCATTGAAATGGCGGCTTCCATTGCCCATGCCATGTTAAAGAAAGGCATGGAAATTGGGTATGTGAGTATGGGGTCGAGGTTAATCATATCGGCAGCAGCAGGCAACAAACAGAAACGAAAGATTTTTTACCGACTTGCTAAAGAAGAGCCGGGTGTTGTAAACGCATTGAACGAAAATGTCAGGAAGGGAATTCTTCCGGCAAACGCTGCTGTGATATTCATCGTTTCAGACTTAACCCTAGAAAAGGTGGACATATTGAGTGCTTTCCGGCCTAATCAGGGATTGATGTTATGCGTGAAGAAACAGGCAGATCTTACTGATGAGGAAAGGTTTTCAAGTTCTACAGCTGTTTCGAGGGGGATAAAGATTAGCTTTTTTGAACATGGTCACCTAAAGTTTGACAGATCGGAGGTGATGGCGAAATGAATGTCACTACCGAAAAATTGGAAAGGTTCATGCACGTCCTCATGTATGTATTTGGTCTGTTGTTGATTACTGAATGGTTAAGGCCTGTCGATAGACTCACCGATACAGGTAATATCATCATTTTTATCTTATTTTTGCTCTATTCCCTGCTACTGCATTATTTCCGCATACATTGGTCGATCCGTTTTATTCTCATTAGTGCATATATAATGATTTCATTACAGTTCCTCCATTCAAAAGAGGCTTTATATCAATTGTCATGGCTGAATGGGTTTCTAGCGGATTTTAAGGGCAATCTTGGTTTTATATATGATGGGAATTGGGAGTTGATCACTAATCCATTTCGAACGTTTCTATTTTTTGTCCTTCTTTGGCTTGTGACATATTTGATCCATTACTGGGTGATGGTGAGGCAAAGCATCTTTTTCTTTTTTATGTTAACGGTGTTTTTTATATCTGTACTTGACACATTCACTCCTTATGCGGGGGATAGGGCAATGATAAGAATCATCATCATCGGGTTTTTGATGCTCGGCTTGCTTTCCCTGCTGCGGCTAACGATACAGGAGAGGATTAAGTTTCCGATGGCTTCCATCAATAAGTGGATCTTGATGCTGACCGGCATGATATTGGTAAGTGTCCTTGTTGGTTTCGCTGCCCCAAAGCTCTCTCCGCAGTGGCCGGACCCGGTGCCTTATATTACTTCCTATTCTGATAAAGCTTTGAAAGAAGACGGTGATTCGAAGCGTAAAAGTGTCGGATATGATGAAGACGATTCGGATCTTGGCGGTTCGATAGAGCCGGATAGTTCCATCGTTTTTTATAATAATGCTCCTGCAGGACATTACTGGAAAGTCGAGAACAAGAATATTTATACCGGTAAAGGGTGGGTTTCCATACCGGAAACGGAATTTCACACTTTTTCCAACGGGCAGGATACGGCAACTTTAGATTTTTTCGACGTTCCTGAATTGGTGAGGACAGAAGAAATGACGGCAAAAGTATCCATGACGGAATCATATTCACATATCCTTCATCCGCAGTCCGGGTATGTAAAAAAGATTGAAGGCAAAAACGGGCAGGATTTCAAATATTATCAGGATATGGACAAAATTATTTCTGAACAGGGTAATGGCGAACGACTTTCCATGAAAGAGTATGAACTGGTTTATGATATGCCAAGTTTTGATATAGCTGAGTTAAGGAAGGTAACGGAACCCGACGGATCCATGGACTTATTAATGGAAAAAAACACTCAGCTTCCAGAGGGATTGCCAAACCGGATATTTGAATTGGCCTCCCGGCTAACAGGGAATGAAACGAATTGGTACGATAAAGCAAAAGCCATTGAGGATTATTTCGACGGAGCTGAATTCATTTATTCCAAGGACGATATTCCGTATCCAGAGAGCAATCAAGATTATGTCGATCAATTTTTATTCGAGACACAGATAGGGTATTGCGATAATTTTTCAACTGCCATGGTCGTTTTACTAAGGGCCGCAAATATACCTGCAAGATGGGTAAAGGGCTATACCGAAGGGGAAAAATCAATACTTGATGGCGAATCCGTTTATAAGGTGACCAATAGTAATGCACATTCCTGGGTCGAGGTTTATTTTTCAGGGATAGGCTGGATTCCCTTCGAGCCGACAAAGGGTTTCGATGGGGAAGTTGAATTTTATGATTCGGAATTGAAACAGGAAGCGATCAAGAACCCTGAAGAACCCCCGACTGATGAAGAGCAAACAAAGAAAGAGACCAGGGAACGCCAGGATACACCTGATAGGGAAACTCAATCCTCCGTGAAAACGGCTTTTGGGAACATGGAAGGGTTCTTAAAATGGACTGCATTCACACTTTCAGGTGCATTGATTTTTGCTTCTATCGGTTATTTCTTCAGAAGGAAGTGGATTCCTCATCTGCAGATTCTTCGTTATAGAAAGAAAACAGGTGCTCATTTCTCGACAGCTTATTTAATATTATTGAAACAATTAAAACGAGCTGGTTTAGTTCGGCCGGAGGGGCAAACCTTAAGGGAGTACGCCGCCTATGTGGATGCGGTGTACGATACAGACGAGATGAGTGATTTGACGGCTGGATACGAGTTAATGATATATCGTGGAGATGCGGAAGATGGGGAATGGAAGCACTTTCAAAAGGGTTGGGAAAGCTTAATGAGAAAAACTAGCTCTTGACCAGGTTTTTATTATATTGATACAATAACAAAAACTAACTTAAACTAATATATCCTTCATATATCCTCGATAATATGGATCGAAAGTTTCTACCGAATCACCGTAAATGATTTGACTATGAAGGCGGATTTTAACAGGAAAGCTGAAAATCTGCCTTCGTCTGTACTTTTTCTGTATTTTTGAGGGTGGATTTTTAGTTTTTCTTTTTTTATGATAATATTTTTTATAAGAATTATCACTCGATTTTATGAGTGAATTACATTGATAGAGGTGACGTTTGTGCCGGGGAAAACAGAATTGCAAAAAAAACAGGAAATGATCGTAGTACTTGATTTCGGAAGCCAATATAATCAATTGATCACTCGTCGTATCCGTGAATTTGGTGTGTACAGTGAGCTTCATCCTCATACAATTACTGTAGAAGAAATTGAGAAAATGAACCCAACGGGAATCATTTTCTCAGGGGGCCCGAACAGTGTTTATGATGCGAATGCATTTGGTTGTGATGAACGCATATTCGAAATGGGTCTTCCTATTTTCGGTATTTGTTATGGAATGCAGCTTATGACTAAACATTTTGGCGGTAAGGTGGAACCAGCGAAGAACCGTGAATACGGAAAAGCGACACTTGCCATCCAAAATGAGTCCAAGTTATTCAATGACCTGCCAAAAGAACAAATCGTCTGGATGAGCCATGGTGATTTAGTGGTGGAAACGCCTGAAGGTTTCCAAATAGATGGGACGAACCCGTCTTGCCCAATTTCGGCTATGAGTGACGAGTCTCGTAAATTGTATGCTGTGCAATTCCATCCAGAAGTCCGTCATTCCGTATACGGTAATGACATTTTGAAAAATTTCGTATTCGGCGTTTGTGGCTGTAAAGGTGACTGGTCAATGGAGAACTTCATTGAAATCGAGATGGAGAAAATCCGCCAAACGGTCGGAGATAAAAAAGTGTTATGCGCATTGAGCGGCGGGGTGGATTCATCCGTTGTTGCTGTATTGATCCATAAAGCGATTGGCGATCAGCTGACATGTATTTTCGTTGATCATGGATTACTTCGTAAAGGGGAAGCCGAAGGTGTAATGGAAACATTCAGGGAAGGTTTCAATATGAACGTAATCAAGGTCGATGCAAAAGAACGTTTCCTATCGAAGCTTGCTGGCGTTTCAGATCCTGAACAAAAACGGAAAATCATCGGTAACGAGTTCATCTACGTGTTCGATGACGAAGCAACGAAGCTCGAAGGAATTGATTTCCTTGCACAGGGTACACTTTACACAGACATTATTGAAAGTGGTACGGCCACTGCACAAACAATTAAATCACATCACAACGTTGGCGGTCTGCCGGAAGATATGCAATTTAAATTGATTGAGCCTTTGAACACACTATTCAAGGATGAAGTGCGTGCACTTGGAAGTGAAATGGGCATTCCGGACGAAATCGTTTGGCGTCAACCATTCCCTGGTCCAGGTTTAGGTATTCGTGTATTAGGCGAAATTTCAGATGAAAAACTTGAAATCGTTCGTGAGTCTGACCATATTTTACGTGAAGAAATTAGAAAGAATGGTTTGGAACGCGAAATTTGGCAGTACTTTACGGTGCTTCCTAACATTCGTAGCGTAGGGGTAATGGGCGATGCACGGACGTATGACTATACAATCGGAATCCGTGCGGTTACGTCCATTGACGGAATGACATCCGATTGGGCAAGAATCCCATGGGATGTACTTGAAATCATCTCAACGAGAATCGTTAATGAAGTAAACCATGTAAACCGCGTCGTTTATGACATTACGTCTAAGCCGCCTGCAACGATCGAGTGGGAATAGTAGATTGAAACCATCCAATCAGTGAAGGAATTAACCTTCACTGATTTTTTTTTGTTGAAATAGTATTTGAATATGTAGATTCCTTACATTTTACGTATGTTGGCGAAAATATAGCCATGATAATTAAGGAATACATAGCGAAACGCGAACATTGCCTAAAATTACATAAAAAATATTCGTTTGGTATATTGACGATTATTTTGGTGACTGATACACTATACCTATAATAATAAAAAAACATAATTGTCGTATAATATTGGGGATATGGCCCAAAAGTTTCTACCAAGCTGCCGTGAACGGCTTGACTACGATGTGGAAGGATTGGCGTGTATAAATAAACCGCCACTTCTTTACATGACCGCAGTCAAGCCCCGTTCGTAAGCGAATGGGGCATTTTCTGTTGGCACGATTTTATGATGGGGGAGACTCATAATGAAAAATTATTTTCGCTTTAACGAGCTGGGAACTAATTATCGCCGTGAAATACTTGGTGGACTAACTACTTTCCTTTCAATGGCATATATCCTGGTTGTAAACCCTGTAATGCTGACTTTACAAAGCATCGAGGACTATCCGGATGAATTAAGAATGGACTACGGAGCGGTTTTTGCCGCAACCGCATTGTCAGCCGCAATCGGCTCGATATTAATGGGACTCATAGCCAGATATCCAATCTCGCTCGCGCCGGGTATGGGATTGAATGCTTTCTTCGCTTTTACCGTTGTGCTTGGCTTTGGAATTCCTTGGCAGACGGCTTTAACAGGAGTATTGATTTCAGGTATTATCTTCGTTTTACTTTCCCTATCGGGAATACGTGAAAAAATCATTAATGCAATTCCAGTCGAATTGAAATACGCAGTTGGAGCCGGTATCGGTTTATTCATTACTTTTGTAGGGTTTCAGAATGCTGGTATCATCACGAATGATGACAGCGTTCTTGTCGGACTGGGCGATTTGACATCAGGAAATACTTTATTGGCTGTGTTTGGAATTGTCGTAACCGTCATTTTGATGACGAGAGGCGTCAAAAGCGGCGTGTTCATAGGAATGGTCATTACAGCCATTGCAGGAATGATCTTTGGACAAGTTCCGGTGCCGGACAAAATAATCGGTGCCGTTCCTAGCATAGCGCCTACATTCGGGGTTGCGTTCGATGCCTTTGGAAATCCCGGTGATCTCTTCACTGGTCAAATGTTAATCGTGATACTGACCTTCTTGTTCGTAGCATTCTTTGATACAGCCGGTACGCTGGTGGCTGTCGCGCAACAAGCTGGATTGATGAAGGATAATGTTCTTCCTAGAGTGGGTAAAGGATTGCTTGCAGATTCATTATCCATCGTTTCAGGTGCGATTCTTGGTACATCCACCACGACATCTTATGTAGAGTCCACATCAGGTGTTGCTGCTGGTGCTCGAAGCGGTTTTGCGGCTGTAGTGACAGGGTTGCTGTTTGTCCTATCCCTTTTCTTCTTCCCGCTTCTATCAGTGGTGACATCTGCTGTGACTGCGCCGGCATTGGTTATAGTCGGAGTATTAATGGCATCATCACTTAAAAATATTGACTGGCAAAAGTTCGAAATTGCGGTTCCGGCCTTCTTTACGGTCATCATGATGCCTATGACATATTCAATTGCAACAGGTATAGCTTGCGGATTCATCTTCTATCCAATCACTATGTCGATGAAAGGAAGAGCAAAAGAGGTTCATCCGATCATGTGGGGTCTTGGAGTCGTCTTCCTGCTATATTTCATTTTCTTGAAGTAATAATGCAAGTAAGTAAGGAGAGTCCTGATTTCGGGGCTCTTCTTTCATGTTGTAAGAGAAAGCTCATATCGTGTATAGTAAAAGTACTAAGTACTAAGTACTTTATCCTGTATGGGGCATAGGGATGACTTTGAGAAAAAAAGAGGGAGAAAAATGAATGGTTTTATCGTTGAAAAGGTTTTGAACAATAATGTGGTGATTGCCACGCATCCGTCGTATGGAGAAGTCGTTACTATTGGAAAGGGCTTAGGCTTCAACCGAAAGAAAGGCGAAGAGTTGAGTCCGGAACTAGCGGAGAAAACGTTTGTCCTGAAAAATGTTAAGGAACAGGAAAGTTACAAAAAACTCTTGCCGCAAATCGATCAAAATCTTCAAGCAGCCATTATAGAATCCATTCATCTCATTAATGACCGGGTAACCGGAAAGCTAAATGAACATATACATGTCGGTTTAACAGATCATTTATTGTTCGCCCTTCAGCGTGTTTCACAAGGAATGACTATCAAAAACCCATTCTTGAAAGAAACGATAACCCTTTATCCTTTTGAACATGATATTGCTGTTGATGTAGTAGAATTAATTCAAGATAAGACAGGCATAGGCCTGCCCCAAGGGGAAATCGGTTTTATTACGCTTCATATTCATAGCGCAATATCAAATAAAGACTTATCGGAAGTCAATCAGCATTCGCAGTTAATCTATCACCTTATCCAAGTTGTTGAAGAACAGCTCAATGTGAAAATTAATAAGGATAGCATAGACTATTCACGTTTGGTCCGTCATTTAAGATTCATGATAGACAGGGTGCTTGCTGGGGAAAAAGTAGAGGAACCTGAAAAAATAGCAATGCTATTGAAAGAAGAATATCCTTTGTGTTACAATATCTCTTGGAAGCTAATAAAAATTATGCAGCAGAAATTAGGCAAGCCGGTTTGTGATGCGGAAGCTGTCTATCTAACGATGCATATCCAACGATTACAAAAGAAAATTAAATAAACATACATTAACTTACGTGTTACTGATTCGATCAGGCATAAGTGAGGAGAATGATTGTTATGAAAGAGGGTATTATATACCTGAATTTTCATTTCAATCCTATCTTTGCTTATGCCTTTTTTGTATTTGAATTCTGATGCGTGGGAAGATGAATACCATCGTAAATGTAACCGTTTTATTAGCATGGAAAAACAGTAAAGAGGAGGAAAACCTATGTTTAAGAAGTTGTTTGGTGTTTTGCAAAAAATCGGTAAAGCTTTGATGCTTCCTGTAGCCATTTTACCAGCGGCCGGAATTTTGCTTGCGTTTGGTAATGCATTGCAAAACGAAACTTTGTTGGATATCGCCCCGTTTCTTGCGAGTGGCGGAGTGGAAATGGTCGCATCGGTAATGGAGAATGCCGGAAATATTATTTTTGGGAATCTTCCCTTGTTGTTTGCTGTGGGGGTAGCAATTGGGTTAGCTGGTGGAGATGGTGTTGCCGGCCTTGCCGCGATTATCGGTTTCTTGATTATGAATGTAACGATGGGAACTGTTCTTGGCATTGACGCTGCCGACATTGAGAACAATAGTGCGGTGTATACCAATGTTCTGGGAATCCCGACGTTGGGAACAGGTGTGTTCGGCGGTATTATTGTCGGTGTCATGGCTGCTGTTATGTATAATAAGTTTTATGAAATTGAACTGCCATCTTATTTAGGATTCTTTGCAGGTAAACGTTTTGTACCCATTGTAACAGCTGCAAGCGCAGTTATTCTTGGGTTGCTGATGATTTTGATTTGGCCGACGATCCAATCGGGGTTAAATTCATTTTCCGAAAATATGTTGGGTGCTAACCTGACACTTGGAGCTTTCGTGTTTGGGGTTGTAGAACGTGCGCTGATTCCTTTTGGATTGCACCATATCTTCTATTCTCCATTCTGGTTCGAATTTGGCAGCTATATCCCTCAAGGAGGGGGAACGCCAGTCAGAGGAGACCAGGCCATCTTCATGGCACAAATTAAAGATGGCGTACAGAATTTAACGGCCGGTACCTTCATGACTGGTAAATATCCATTCATGATGTTCGGGTTACCAGCTGCAGCTTTGGCCATTTATCATGAAGCAAGACCGGAAAGAAAGAAAATAGTCGGGGGATTGATGGCTTCGGCAGCACTTACATCATTCTTGACTGGGATTACTGAGCCACTTGAATTTGCATTCTTATTTGTTGCACCGGTACTTTTCGGGATTCACTGTCTGTTTGCCGGTCTATCATTCATGACCATGCATTTACTGGACGTGAAAATCGGGATGACGTTCTCGGGTGGTTTGATCGATTACGTACTGTTTGGTTTAATCAATCCGCAAACCAATGCATGGATTGTTATTCCGGTTGGTTTAGTCCTTGCGGTTATCTATTACTTTGGATTCCGATTTGCGATAAGGAAGTTTAACCTTAAAACTCCTGGTCGTGAAGTGGAAGAGGATGAAGAAGCGGAAGGATCTGCAAGTACAGCTGGAACTCTTCCTGGGGATATCTTGGATGCCATGGGCGGAAAAGAAAATATTTCTCACTTGGATGCTTGCATTACCCGTCTTCGTGTATCGGTCAATGACATCGGTAACGTTGATAAAAATAGGCTGAAGAAACTTGGTGCTGCTGGAGTTCTGGAAGTGGGCAATAACATCCAGGCTATCTTCGGACCTCGTTCAGAAACGATCAAGGGGCAAATGAAAGATATCATTGATGGAAAAAGGCCTCGTAAAGTAGAAGCGTCTCCTGAAGTAGGTGTGGAAAAGCAAATCGAGGATGTCGTCCCGAAACCTTTACGGACGGATGAAGTTTCCGAGCGTTTTGTTTCTCCTATTAAAGGGGAATTAAAACCGATCACGGAAGTGCCTGATGCAGTTTTTGCTGAAAAAATGATGGGCGATGGATTTGCAATTGTACCCGAGGAAGGGTTGGTTGTTTCTCCTGTGGACGGTACGATCGTTAATTTATTCCCGACTAAACATGCAATAGGTATCGTTTCCGAAGCTGGACGTGAAATCTTGATACATGTCGGGATCGATACAGTTAAGTTGGAAGGCAAAGGTTTCGAAGCACTTGTCGCTCAAGGAGATAAAGTGACAAGCGGGCAGCCATTGCTTAAAGTTGATATAGAGTATGTCAAAAATAATGCTAGCTCTATCATTACGCCAATCGTCTTTACTAACCTTTCCGAAGGTGAAAGCGTCAAGATTGAAAAGGCTGGAAATGTAGATAGGGAAGAAGTGGACGTAATCTCCATCAATAAATAATCATTAATAACGGGAGGGCGGCTATAATCAGCTGCCCTCCTATTTAGTTTGGATGATTCATTGGCATGGACCGGCTTCTATAGAAAGAAAGTGGTTCAGTGAAAAAAATGAAGTTAATTTTAAAAGATTAAATTGACTTATCTATATTCAAGTGCTAATATGTTAAATACACCGCTTGAGACAAACAAGACAAATAAGTAAATGATAACTTGTTGTTGACTTTGTGTTTGGAGGGTGTTATACTAATAAAGTCGCTAAACGAAGCGATGGGAAATATTGCTCTTTGAAAACTGAACAAAACAAAGCGCCAACGTTAAATTTTAAGTGAGCACACACTATCAAAAAAGCAAATGAGCAAGTCAAACATTTCTTCGGAGAGTTTGATCCTGGCTC